>NZ_JBHXRG010000002.1:0-351793 GCF_042716995.1 Nocardia sp. NPDC058640 | reverse complement strand
GTAGCGGCCCGGCCGCGAGTTAGCCGCCGTTGCGTCCGAGGCGCAGCCTCCAGCAACGGTGGCTAACTCGCGGCCCCTCAGGGGCCGCGCTCGAGCGCGCCAGCGCTCCAAAAACACAGCCTCAAACAACCCGGGACCACCAAAACCCTGTGGCTTTGCCCTACCCTCCTCCCTGCCACCACCCAAACCCCGTGGCTTTGCCCTACCCCACCTCCCTGAAACCACCACCCCCCGAATCCCCACCAACCTCCCGCAACACCCGCACCGCCCCCCGAACATGCCCCAACAACGGCGTCGCGGAAATAGGCGCCCCCGCATCCTCCCCGTCATAAGCAGCCAAATTCGCCGCCAAAGAATGCACCCGAGCCCCCGCCGCAGCCGCCCACCCCGCCTCCCGCCCCGCCGCCAGCAACGCCCCGATAATCCCCGACAACACATCCCCCGACCCCGGCGTAGCAGCCCAATCCCCACCCGCGTCATTGACGAACACCGGCCCCTCCGGCGACGCGATAACCGTGGCCCGCCCCTTCAACAACACCGTCACCCCCCATTCCCGCGCCAACGTCCGCACCGCCCCCACCCGATCAGCTCCCGGCGCAGCCCCGGTGAGCCGCGCGAACTCCCCCGCATGCGGCGTGAGCACCGTCACCGCCGACCGCCCCCGAACCAGCCCCGGTTCCTTCGACAGAATCGTCAACCCATCGGCATCGACCAACACCGGCAGATCACTACCCAAAATCTCCACCAACCGATCCCGAGCCCCCGAATCAACACCGGCCCCCGGCCCGAACACCCAAGCCTGCACCTGCCCCGTCTCCGAAACAGTCGCACTGGCAACAACTTCGGGAAACTTCTCCAACACCTCACCATCAGCCCCCGCGTACCGAACCATCCCCGAGGTAGCCACCACCGCAGCCCCCGTACACAACACCCCCGCCCCCGGATACTTCGCACTCCCCGCACACACCCCGGTCACCCCCTGGCTGTACTTGTCATCAGCGGGCCCCGGCACCGGCCACCCGGCCCCGACATCCCCCGGATCCAACTGCACCAACCCCGCCTCCGGCAGCCGTAACCCGATCGGCACCAACACAATTCGCCCACAGTGCGGCACAGCCAACGCGTGCACCGGCTTATACGCCCCGAACGCCACCGTCACATCCGCCGTCACCGCAGGCCCGTCCACCGCGCCCGTATCAGGATCGACCCCACTGGGCAGATCCGCCGAGATGATCGGAACCCGCACCCCCGCAACGATTTCCGCAGCCTCAGGCCGCAAGGGCCCCCGCCCGGAAATCCCCACGATCCCGTCGATCACCAGATCAACCGCCCCCAGCCGTTCAACCACCCGCCCACCAGCCGCCTTCAACGCCGCCAACCCGTCCCCATGCGCCCGTTCAGGATTCAACAACACAGCCGAAACCCGAACCCCACGACGCCGCAAGAACGCCCCCGCCCACAACGCATCCCCACCGTTATCCCCCGACCCCACAAGCAAACCCACCGTCCGCCCGACCACTCCCCCAGTCCGCGAACGCAATTCATCCACAACCACCCCGGCCAACCCGAAAGCCGCCCGCCGCATAGGCATTCCCGCAGGCACCCGCGTGAACAGCTCCGCTTCGGCCGCCCGAACCTGCTCCACGGTGTAATAGCCACGCCGATCCGACACAGTCGTCTCCCAGCTGCCCGCACGGGCCGCCGACCGTCCCGCGATCGTTCGCAGACTACGCTCCACACCCATGTCGATGGTTCGCCCCCGCGCCGCATCCACCCGGTTTGTCGCCGGCCTCGTCGTGGCCACCGCCCTGTTGTCCGCCGGCTGTTCCGGCGACGCCGACAACGGCGCCTCCACCCCCACCCGCACCTTCCGCCCGGTCAACACGACCACCCCCCAGGTGCACCCCCCGACCAACCTCACGGTCGAGGTCGCCAACATGAAGTACTCCCCCGCCGACGCCACCATCAAGGTCGGCGAAACGGTCACCTGGAAGTTCTCCGACAAGGCCCCCCACAACGTGCAGGGCATCGGCGACAAGGCCATGGGCCTCAACAGCCCCATCATCGACAAGGGCGACTGGTCCTACACCTTCACCCAACCAGGCGTCTTCCGCTACATGTGCACCTTGCACCCGGACATGCGCGGCACCATCACGGTCAAGTGAGCATCTGCGCTGGTTGAACGGTTCAGAGGCGGCGTACTCACGGGTTATTCCGAGATGCGCCGCTCATCCACTTCCCAGAGGCGCTTTTCGCCATACTTCGTCACGTACCGTCTCCCCGGTCTTGCCGGGGATGAACTGGTAGAAGGTGATGACGAACCTTGCACGCTCCGGATCTCCAGGAAATCCGGCATGCAGTTCACCGCCTTCCGAGAACGTCGAATGGACGATAGCCAGCGGGGTATCCGAGTCCCGATGGGGCTCAGACCAACTGGTGGTGGCGGTCGGGTTCTCCGAGAGAGCACGCAGGAAAGCTTTCGCACGCTCCGGGGTATCAAAGTCCATCACGATAAATTGATTGTCATTGCCTTCATCTTCGCAACCAATTCCGTTGACGAAAAATATTTCATCTTCCAGACCGATTTGTGACGGCGTGCCAGGAATCTTGGCGATGCAGTCGGAATCCAGCCATCCCGTCCCATAATTCCCCTTTGATACCAACTGCGGAAACTGGTCGGCAATTGCCTGATTCCGACTTCCCCATTCCTCGGAATTGAGCCTTTCCAGCAGATCGGGACCATATATTCTCCCCGCGACGCCGAATGCGGCGACGACGCCGACGACCACGGACAAGGTGATCAGCACTCGCTTGGCACGTCGCCCTCGCGTCCTACCCTGGGCGGATGGTGCCACCCAATCGGGCGCCGGTCCGTTCGGCGACGCCCCCCACGGAGCACCCTGTGGCACCGAGCCCATGCCATGCTGCGCGTGCACCGTTGCGGCCAGTCGCCGGGGGTCCGGTGTAGCGGCCAGCGCCGCGTGTGCGGCCGCCGCGAATTCACCGCAGCTGGCGTAACGCTGGTCCGGCAACTTCGCCATGCCACGAGCGATGACTTCGTCCAGCTCCGTCGGCAGGTCTGGTCGGAACGTGGACACCCGCGGCGGCTCTTTGGCGAGGTGAGCCGCAATTACCTGACCAGCGCTCAGGTAATTGAAAGGGGCTTCGCCCGTCAGAAGCGTGAACAGCGTGCAGGCCAGCGAATACTGATCCGTCCGGTGATCAACATTGGTGCCGGACAATTGCTCTGGCGAGGCGAAGGCAATCGTCGCGGTGAACGAACCCGCCACGGTGAGCCCGCCATCGAAGGCCATCAACCGCGCGATACCGAAATCGGTGAGCACGGCCCGTTCTCCGCGACCGGCATCCGACGCGGCCAGCAGAATGTTCGCAGGCTTGATATCGCGGTGCAGGACGCCACGAGAGTGGGCATAGTCCAGCGCGTCGGCCACCTGTCCGATCGCGTTCAGCACACGCGACGGGTCCGAGGAGCGAACGGCGAGCTGACCGGCGTGGCCGCCGCGCACGAACTGCATGGCGATCCACAGCCGACCGTCGGTCGTGCCGGTGTCATAGACGTCGACGATATTCGGATGCTCGAGCCGCGCGATGACCTGCGCCTCTTGCTCGAACCGTAGCCGCGACTCCTGATCTGTCGCTGCAGTCGGGATGAGCAACTTGAGTGCCACCTGCATGGGCAGCCTCGGATGTCGAACCAGGTAAACCGTTCCCATGCCACCCTGGCCGAGAACGCCGTCCACGCTATAGCCCGCGAACGACTGGCCAATTTCGAGCTGGACCATGTCAGCGTTCACCCCGCCCGAGTGGGGCCTGTGGCCACCATTGCTGAAAAGTTTCGTCAGCGGTGTGATTCGCCCATTCCAGTTCGAAAACGATAGCCGCCCGATTCTGGTCACCGGGAAACCGCGTGTACACCGTCCGGTCCGCCCCCATGCCGGTCGGCGGGCGCGTGCTGACCGAGACCTGTGTCTGATCACTGGGGTGCGAAACATCCTTGTCTCGCGTCCGGTCCGGCACGAACATATATACCACCGACGTCGCTTCGGCTTCGCTGCTGTATTTTTTTAGTTCGAATTTGATCCCGGACTCTTTGTTGTCGCAGGTAATGGCCGGGGCTGTCCCATTTGAATAGGTACGAGATCTACATTTGGTGCCGAGCCAGCCAGGTCTTGTATGAGTTGGCGGGATCAATTCGGGAAAGGCGTCGGCGATGACCTGATAATCGTCACCCCAGCCGCGCAAGGCTTGCATAATCGGGTCGCGCTGCACATACCCGACAACAATCGCAGCCACCATCGCCAATCCCAACCCCGCGAAGATCCGCGCCTTCCTGGACTTACGCCGAGGTCGACGCGCAACAGGCGGCACCGACGCGAACCCACCCGGCGGCGGCCCAGGCATAGGCGCTCGCCCGACTCCCGCCCCCTGATTGAAAACAGTCGGCGCCATCCTCGACGCCGCCACCGCCCGCCCACGCAACACCTCACCGGCAACAGCAGCGAATTCCCCACAGCTGCTGAATCTTTCGTCCCGATCCTTCGCCATAGCTCGCGCGAAGACATCATCGAGCGCCGGCGGCAGATCAGACCGAAACCCGCTCAATCGCGGAATCGGCTGACTCAGATGACCCGCGACGACTTGCCCCGGATTGGTACTGGCATAGGGAGTTCGGCCCGCGAGTAGCGTGAAAAGAGTGCACGCGAGTGAGTATTGATCAGCCCGGTGATCCACCACTTCTGCCGACAATTGCTCGGGCGATGCGTAGGCCAACGTCGCGGTGAAGGTCCCCGTCGCGGTGAGCTGAGTGGTCGAGTCGAGCAGTCGAGCGATGCCGAAATCGGTCAGCACCGCGCGCTCGGGCCGACCCGCTTCCGGTTGCGCCAGCAGGATATTGGCGGGTTTCACGTCGCGGTGCAACACGCCGTGGGCATGTGCGTGGTCGAGCGCGGCCGCGGTGTCGCTGATGATCCGTAGCGCATGGTCGGCGGTGATCGAGCGCGGATCCAGCTTCGACACGTCGCTGCCCTGGATGTACTGCATCGCGATCCACAGGTGACCGTCGGTGGTGCCGCGGTCGTAGACGCCGACGATTCCCGGGTGGTCCAGGCGGGCGACCACATCGCCTTCCTGCTCGAATCGCCGACGGATCTCCGCGTCGGCAGAAACCTCACGGTTGAGCAGTTTCAGCGCTACCAGTCGCGGCAACCGGGGGTGCCGCGCCAGGTAGACCGTGCCCATTCCACCTTGTCCGAGCACACTTTCGATGTTGTACCCCGCGAAGGACGCGGCGTTTCCCACCCCCACCCCGTCAACCCCTCCCGATCGAGCAACACTGTGTCGGCACGGAGTCTAACCGGTAGTGAGCGAAGGCGATTCAGTCGCGAACCACGCCCTATTCGACGGTGACCGACTTCGCCAGGTTGCGCGGCTTGTCCACGTCGTATCCCAGCGTCTGCGCCACTTCGGCGGCGAAGATCTGCAACGGCACCGTCGACAGCAGCGGTTGGTACAGCGTCGGTGCGGCCGGGATCTCGATCAGGTCGTCGGCGAACGGGCGCACCGTGTCGTCGCCTTCTTCGGCGATCACGATCGTGCGTGCCCCGCGAGCCTGGATTTCGCGAATGTTGCTGAGCAGCTTGGAATGCAGCACCGGCCGACCCTTCGGCGACGGCATCACCACGATCACAGGCAGGCCTTCTTCGATCAACGCGATCGGCCCGTGCTTGAGCTCGCCCGCCGCGAATCCCTCGGCGTGCATGTAGGCCAGTTCTTTGAGTTTGAGCGCGCCTTCCAGCGCCACCGGGTAGCCCACGTGGCGCCCGAGGAACAGCACGGTCGGCACGTGCGCCAGCTCGCGCGCGATGGCCCGAACCTGCGGCGCGGTCTCGAGCACCCGCGCGATCAGCTTCGGCATCGACTCCAGTTCGGCGAACTCGCGCGCGACCTCGTCGGGGTATTTGGTGCCACGCGCCTGTGCCAAGGCCAGGCCGACAAGGTAATTGGCGGCCACCTGGGCAAGGAACGCCTTGGTCGACGCGACGCCGATCTCGGGTCCGGTGCGCGTGTAGATCACCGCGTCGGATTCGCGCGGGATCTGCGCGCCGTTGGTGTTGCAGATCGCGAGCACGCGCGCCTTCTGCTCCTTGGCGTGCCGCACGGCTTCCAACGTGTCGGCGGTTTCCCCGGATTGCGAAATCGCCACCACCAGCGTCGACCGGTCCAAAACCGGGTCGCGGTAACGGAATTCGCTGGCCAGCTCCACCTCGACGGGCACCCGGGTCCAGTGCTCGATCGCGTATTTGGCAAGCAGCCCAGCGTGATACGAACTGCCACACGCGACGACGAACACCTTGTCGAACTCGCGCAGTTCCTGATCGGCGAGGCGCTGCTCGTCGAGAACGATCCGCCCGCCCTTGTCGTCGACGACGAAATGCCCCATCAGGGTGTCGGCGACGGCGGTGGGCTGCTCCTCGATCTCCTTGAGCATGAAGTAGTCGTGGCCGCCCTTTTCGGCGGCGGCCAGGTCCCAGTCGATGGTGAACGGCCTGCTCACCACGCCCTCGGTATTACCGGCGAAATCGGTGACGGTGTACCCGTCCTTGGTGATCACCACGGCCTGATCCTGGCCGAGCTCGACCGCTTCGCGCGTGTGCTCGATGAACGCGGTGACATCGGAGGCGATGAACATCTCGCCCTCGCCGACCCCAACGACCAGCGGCGTCGACCGACGAGCCGCCACGATCGTGCCCGGATGATCGGCATGGGTGAACACCAGCGTGAACGCGCCTTCCAGCCGCTGCAGCACGGCGTGCACGCTCGCGATGAAGTCACCGGCGGTCGGCCCTTCGGCGTAGGCACGCGACACCAAGTGCACCGTGACCTCGGTATCGGTGTCGCTGCGCAACTCCACACCCGCGTCCTCGAGCTCGCGGCGCAGCGGCGCGAAGTTCTCGATGATGCCGTTGTGGACCACGGCGAGCTTGCCCGAAATGTCGCGATGCGGGTGCGCGTTGCGGTCGGTCGGCGCCCCGTGGGTGGCCCACCGGGTGTGCCCCATCCCGGTCGACCCGGCGAACCGATCGACCCCCACCTCGCCGAGTTCGGCCTCCAAATTGGCCAGCCGCCCGGCCTTCCGCTCGACCGCGATCGCCCCGTTCCCATCGAGGATCGCGACCCCCGCCGAGTCGTATCCGCGATACTCCATGCGTCGCAGCGCGTCGACGACAACGCCCAGCGCATCCCGGTATCCGACGTACCCCACGATTCCGCACATGGTCCACCACCCTACTGATCGGCTAGTGTTTCGGCCGTGTCGGTGTCTGTGAAATCGCTCCTGAGCACCCTGTCCGTGCGCGGCCCCCACCGGGTGTTGCGCGGGAATCTAGGGATCGCGGGCCAACCCGGTGTGGTCTACACACCCGAGTCCGGCCTGAACCTGCCCGCTGTCGCGTTCGCGCACGGCTGGCTGACCAGCGCGGAGAACTACAAGGGCCTGCTCGAACACATCGCGTCGTGGGGTTTCGTGGTCGCAGCCCCCGACACCGAACGCGGCCCGATCCCGTCACATCTGGACCTGGGCACCGACTTGCTCACCACCCTGGACATCGTGAGCAAGGTCCGTCTCGGCGACGGCACCATCAGCGTCCACCCCGACCGCCTCGCCTTGGCCGGCCACGGCATGGGAGCCGGCACCGCCGTCATCGCCGCAGCTCAACGCCGCGTCGCCGCCGTAGTAGCCGTGTTCCCCGCCCCCACCTCCCCCGCCGCGGAAAACATCGCACCCGAAATCGACACGCCCGGCCTGATCCTGTCCGGCGACGACCTCGGCTCGGTCAGCAGCAACGCCCGCGCCCTCGCCGCCGCCTGGTCCGGCCCGTCCATCCTGCGCACCATCGACGGCGCCACCCCCACCGACATCATCGAAGGCCGCCGCCTCTTCGCCGCCCTCGGCGCAGGCCGCTACGACCACAAAATCGACAAAACCACCCGAGCCCTGGTCACCGGCTACCTGCTCGCCACGGTCCTCGCCGACAAGAAGTACGCCCCCTTCGCCGACTCGGAAGCGGAGATCCCGCACACGAAGGTGGTCGACCCGAACGCGCCGGTCGAGGTCGAGACCCCGAAGCTGTCGATCGGCACCGTCGCCAAACTGATCCGCGGCTAGACCCTCGAATTCACTGTCACCATCGGGACTTCTAGCCGTCTCGAGGGTATCGCGACACCTTTCGTTTTTTTCGAATAGCGCTACACTGGCGACATGTCCACGATGCTGCGGGAGAGCACAGTCTTCCCACCAGACGACCCTGCCGACCTCGACAACCTGATCTCCAGCCTACGCATCGACAACACCTGCGCGAAGGCAAGACTCGTCGGCCCCGACGGCACATACCTCGACATCCCCGACGAGCTCTACACCGTCCTGCGCGACGCCGTCACAGCCCTGTCCAACGGACTGGCCGTCTCGATCGCACCCCACAACACGATGCTCACCACCCAGGAGGCCGCCGACCTGCTCAACATCTCCCGCCCCACCCTGGTCCGCCTACTCACCGACGGCGAAATCGCCTACTCGATGCGAGGCCGCCACCGCCGAGTCCTGCTCCGCGACATCCTCGCCTACCAAGACCGCGTCCGCACCGAACGCCGAACCACGTTGGACGCCATGGCAATCGAAGGCGAAGAGGCCGGAATCTACACGGCCACAACAACACCACCCCTTTCAGAGTAGGGCGCCCGGATGCCGTTCAGTGTGTTCCTCGATGCATGTGTTCTGCACCCCGCTTACCTTTCCGACACACTTCTTCGCATGGCGGATGCCCAAATGTTCCGTCCGCTCTGGTCTGCCGATGTTCTGAGAGAACTCCGCGGCAGCCTCATCCGCCGCGATATCGCTGCGATATCGCGGCGGACAGCGTCGACAGCAGAATCGCAAAAATGCAGTCCGCTTTCCCAGACGCGATGGTGACCGGCTACGAGTCGCTGATCGAAGGCATGGAGAACGACCCGAAGGACCGGCACGTACTCGCCGCAGCTGTGCGGTCAGCCGCCGAGGTTCTCGTCACCTTCAATATCCGCGACTTCCCCGAACGCGCCGTAAAGCCGTACGACCTCACCGCCATCACCCCCGACGAATTCCTCCTGGACCAACTGGACCTCCACCCCGGCCTGACAATCTCGACATTGCGCGGCCAAGCATCCTCCTACCGTCGAGACCCGAGATCAGTCACCGGCCTCCTGTCAGTGCTGGAACGAACCGGCACCCGCGTTTTCGCCGCAGAGGTCCGCCGCCATCTCGACAGTTATTCGACGTAGCGGACTCATCATCCCTTCGGGCTGAAGGACCCTTGCGGAGGCTCCTCTGCGACCCCGATCAGCGGGATCGGCCGACCATCGCGACGAGCCCGCCCAAGCTCCACCAGCGCCAGCAAGACAGTGCACCTGTCTTCAGCCCCCGAGGACCGAGAACCAGTTCAGGCCGGGCGAGTACTCATAGCGGACGTACTCGGTCACCAAGGAAATCAACCCGATCAACCCGGCCGTGCTCCCGAGCAACGCGAAGACCGCCGCAGTCACTCCGGTCCCACCGCCCGACGGCCGCTGGTCGACTCGTTGATACATGCATCCCCCTGAATTCGCTGTGTCGCAAACAGAATACGCAGCCCGGGCCTCGCACTGATCGGTGCGACTACCAGTTGGTGATGTCAGTGGTGATCAGGACGAACAGCACGGCCAGCACCGACACGTACAGCAGGATCAGCATCTGTCGTGGTTGTAGGCGTGGTTCACGCTGCTGGAGGTTGCGGGGCTGTGGGGCTTCCCGTTTCATGGTCATCGCGATCGAGCCCGGTCTGCCCTTTACTTCCGGGGGTCGCACCGGTCCCCAGTCGACGGCCCTGCGGTCCGTCACTTGTGGCATCGCGTCCATAGGTCTGGGTGGTTCCGGGCTCGGCGCTGCGGGTCTTGGTGGTGCTGGTGCGTGCGCACCCACCGACACCATCGCCGAGCCCGCCATGACGAGCGAACCGGTGTCCGAGGCCTCATCGGCCGACGTCCGGAACGCGTGCTGCACCGCGTCCGCGAACTCTCCGCAGGACGCGAATCGGTCCGAGGGCCGTTTCGCCATCGCCTTCGCCAGCACCGCATCCAATTCGAGCGGCAGGTCCGGTCTGAATCGGGTCACCGGCGGTGGCGGGGCTGACATGTGTGACTGGATCACCATTACCGGGTTGGTCGCGTGGAATGGTGACGCGCCTGTCAGCATCGCGAAAAAGGCGCAGGCCAGCGAGTATTGGTCGCATCGTGAGTCGAGCGTGGATGCCGCTAGCTGCTCGGGAGACGCGAATGCCAGTGTGGCGGTGAATGATCCGGTCTGGGTGAGCGGATTCTGATCGACACGTAAGCGCGCGATCCCGAAGTCGGCCAGCATCACTCGCTCGGGAAGGCCGTGTACGGACTCGCCGAGCAGGATGTTGCCGGGCTTGATGTCGCGGTGCAACACCCCGTGGCTGTGCGCGAAGTCCAGTGCACCGGCCACCTCGCTGACCACCCGCACCGCCCGCATCGGTTCGAACACCCCGACCGCGGCCCCGTCGGTCCCCCGCACGTACTGCATCGCGATCCAGGGCCGATTCCCTTCCACGCCACGGTCGTACACGGCGACGATGTTCGGATGATCCAGTCGCGCGGCGAGATCGGCCTCCCGCTGAAACCGCGCCCGCACCTCCGCGTCACCGAACATGTTCTCGTCCAACAACTTCAGCGCCACCGACCGCGGCAACCGGGGATGCCGAGCCAGATAGACCGTCCCCATCCCACCCCGCCCGAGCACGCGTTCAACCGCGAACCCAGCAATGAACTCGACCATAGCCACCCCTACCCACACGTCGGCGGCGCCATCGTATCCAACAACGGGCCAGGCCGCCGGTTCAGCGACAGGGTTCGACGGCGGCCGGGTGACAAAGGTGGGCGATCCTTGCCACCCCATCCTGGTCTGTCCGGCGTAATCGACCAATCGGTGGCCTCAACCGCCAGATTTCTGACTGTTCGGGGGCGAAGTGGGCGATTACGCCGGTTAGTCCAGCCAGGTCGATCGGCGGTAGTACTCGGATTCCGGGTCGAAGTCGCCGTCGGTGGGGGCGACGGTGGATTGGGCTTGGCGGGCGGCTTTTGCGCGGGCGACTGCTGCGCGGATTTCGGCTTGTTGTTGCTGTTCCGGGGTCCAGTTGGGGTCGACCGACGGAGGGGGTGGGGGTACCTGTGCGTGCACCACAGGTTGGCCCCATTGCTCGACAGTCGCTTGTGGCGCAACGGGCTCGGGCTCCGCTGGTTCCTCGGCGGGCTCCTCTAGTTCTCGTAGCCGTTGGGCTGCGTCGATGGCGAATTGTTCGGCGCGCAGTGCGGTTTGGCGGTTGATCTCGTCGATTTCGTCCATCAGGATCGCCGAGCGGCGGCGTGCTTCCGCGGCGATCTGCTCAATCTCGGCGGCGTAGTCCACGGTGGATCATTCTCCCGTTATCGAACTCGGTGTGCGAACGGTTCTCACAGTGGGCCTGCCTCGGCGAGGACTGCGCCCGAGTCACCGGGGTTGGTCACTGGGTGGTCGTCGACAGTTGGGGTGTGCTCGCCGTCGGATTCTTGCTGGGGTGGGCGTTGGGCACCGGGAATACCGCCGCCGACGGAACCTGGGGACTGGTCACCGTTACCTCCATCGCTAGTGACCGGAGTTTCGGGGGCGACCGGGGTTTCGGGAGGGGTCGGGGTTCCCGGGGTTGCCCCGCCAACCCCGGACTCAGCTTCGGGTTCGGCCGGTCCCGTACCGGATTCCGGTGTGCCCGAACCCAACACACCGTTGGAATCATCCTTGGAGGTAGAACCCGACTCCGGTTCGATCACCGGCTGCCCGTTCTCGTCCAACGTCAGCCGATACTGCTGGGTGTCACCGTTGGCGTCGGTGGTCGTCAACGCCAGCCCGTTCTCGCCGGCCTCGATGCTCACCTTGGTATCACCGAGCTGGAACGAAGCCTCGTGCTCACCCGACAGCAGACCGCTCGCCTGCTCGGTCAACTGCTCGATGCCGTCACCGATGGAGGTGCCTACCGACTCGACCGCCGAGGTGAGCGCGGTGCCGAGTTCGCCGGTCAATGCGCTCGACACGGTGGTGCCGAGTTCGCTCAGTGTCGAGGTGAGGGCGGTCAGCGCGGCGCTGGTATCGGTGTTGGCGGAGTCGTCGGTGGTCGGCGTCGCGGCTTTCACCGGCGATGCGGCTGCCGCCGCGGTGTCGTCGGTCTTGGCTCCCGCCGCGGTGGTCCCGCCACCACTGCCCTGAGACTGGCCACCACTGCCCTGCGACTGTCCACCATTCCCTTGCGACTGATCACCGTTGCCCTTCGACCCGTCACCCTTCGCCTTGCTCGAATCGCCGTTTTCGACGGGCGCAGTCCCGCTGCCCGCAACCGACGGATAGCTGCGCTCCTCGACCCCGGCCGCCGCCGCCTCGATGGCCGCGTACTCGTCTTGAACAGCAGTCCGTGTGGTCGCGCATTGGGCGTTGAACAGATCGAGTTTGTCGGTGAACTCTTTCTGGAAGACAGTTTTCAGCCAGTCGTCGCAGATCTCTCTGACGGCCTGTTTCCACTGGTCGGAGCCGCGATCGAGATCCTTGGTGCGGTCCTCGATCTCGTTCACTCCGACCAGCCGGTTCAGCAGAGACGGGAGCAGGTCCCCCGATTTACTACCGCGGATGATCTGGTCGATGTCCACCACGGTTATCTCGCCGATGGTGATCAGCGTGTTCTGACTCCCGATGTCGAGCCGGTTTCCCGCGGCGAAGGCCTTCACCGTGTTCGCCTTGGCCTCGATGATCTGCTGCAAGGCGGGCACGGCACCCGACATCGCGGTGGCAAGGGTCGCGACCTTCTCCCGGTCCTGGGCCGCCATGCCGACGATCTCCCGCAGACGTCCGATTCCGGCCTCGGCCGCGTTCCCTTGCCATGCCGACCCCAGCGAGTTCGCCGCTGCCGTTTGCGCGGTGCGTTGGGTGTCGGCGACGCCGAGCATCTTCTGCAGTTCGGTAGCCGCCGTATCGAGCTTCGCGAGGTTCATCCCCCGCTCCTGGTCGTAGCGGGCCTCGATCTGGTCGATCGACACGCTGACACCGATACCGCCGAAGGCCTGCTGGTACCGCGGCAACAACTGTTCGAAGTAGAGCAGCCCCTTGGCACCCTCGTCGAGGATGTCGTTCACCGATCTGGTCATGCCGGCCCCCTCGCCGCGTCGGAGGTCATTTCGCCGCGACCTGGTTCAAATCGCGTGCGTTCTTCCCGTCCACGTCGGTGTACTCGACGGTCGCCTTGCCGATCGCGCCGGCGACCGCCTCGGCTGCCGTGGTCCATACCTTGAGCCACGTGACGGTTCGGTCGAGTCCTGCCGCAATGCGTTTTCCCTGTTCGAGGTAGGCACGGCCGGCTTCGTAGTCGGCACCGTTCATGCCGTCGCCCCAGCTGTTGGCGTCTACAGCCTTTGCCGCCTTGCGCACCTCGGTCACCGCGGTCTGCAAGCCTGCGACCGATTGCGTTATCGCCTCCGGTTTCACCACGACCCCGCCCGAAACTGTTGTTCCCATCCCCCACCTCCAGCTCTCGAGGCACGCCACACCGGCGTCCTACCTACTTCGACGCACGAGACAGCCCGCCGGTTCCCTCACCGGCGGGCCGAAATCTACTTCTCCAGGTTCCCCTGGTCAGTCCTACGCCACTCCGACGTCCCATCGGGATGCCGGTGATACTCCCACGCGGCGTAATCCCCGTCCTCCTCCACAACCGTCACATGGTCGGCCAACCCATCATGGTCGTAATCGGACCAGATGCTGGTCGAGTCGGTGTCGCCGGTGGACAGGGAGTCGGCGACCCCGTCGTTGTCCAGGTCCAGGGACGGGTTGTTCAGTTCTACGGCGCCGAGGCCGCCCAAAGATGAGTGGGCGTCGATGTCGGGTAGGCCGAGGCCGGGGAACTCGCCCGAGGTGACCATGACTGCTCCTCCAACGGAAAACTCGCGGATGACGACTTGGCGGGGGTGCCTCCATAGTCTCATCCGCGAGCGGCTGCCGCGGGGGTCGGGCTACTTCTTGGGGATGAGGATCCACATGGCCAGGTAGATCAGGAACTGGGGGCCGGGGAGCAGGCAGGAGGCTACGAAGACCAGACGGACGACGTTGGGGTTCCAGCCGTAGCGTTCTGCGAGACCACCGCAAACGCCGGCGATCCAGCTGTTGCTGGTGGAACGGGTGAGGCGGCGGGCGGGGGCGGTCATGGTGTGCCTTCCTGTGGAGCGGTGATATCTCCACTGTGCCGTCGGAGGACCCGCACCCGCATCGGTCCACAGACCTATACGCACCCTGATTTCCGCGGGCCCCGACCTCAGGGTCAGACCCTGAGACGGGCACAATTGTCGAGGTGAGCACGACATTGCACGCCAACGGCCTCTCCGCGGGGCACGCCGAACGGACCCTGTTCGCCGACCTGGATTTCACGCTGGCTCCCGGCGATGTGATCGGGCTGGTGGGGGTGAACGGTGCGGGCAAGTCGACGTTGCTGCGGATGCTGGCCGAACGCGATCCGGGCGAGGGCAGCATCGTGCTGAGCCCGCCGGACGCGACCGTCGGCTACCTCACGCAGCAACCGGAACGCGTCGAAGGCGAGACGGTGCTCGAATTCCTCGCCCGCCGAACGGGAGTCGCGCACGCGCAGCAGGTGATGGACGCGGCCGCGGAACGCCTCGGCGATGGTGGCGACGATGATTACTCCCCAGCACTGGAACACTGGCTGGCACTGGGAGGCGCGGATCTCGATCAGCGAGCTGAAGAAGTCGCCGCAGATCTGGGTCTCACCAACGGCTTGGCCAGCGGACTCGACACCCCGATGACGGGCCTGTCCGGCGGCCAGGCAGCACGCGCCGGGCTGGCGTCAGTCCTGTTGTCCCGCTTCGATATTCTGCTGCTGGACGAGCCGACCAACGACCTCGATATGGACGGCCTCGACCGTCTGGAAAAGTTCGTAAAAGGCGTCCGAGTACCCCTGATGGTGATCAGCCACGACCGAGAGTTCTTGGCGCGCACCGTGAACAGCGTCCTGGAACTGGATCTGGCCCAGCAGCAAACCGGCTTCTACGACGGCGGTTACGACGCCTTTCTCACCGAACGCGAGATCGCCCGCAAGCACGCCCGCGAGGCCTTCGACGAATTCGCCGACACCAAAGCAGGTTTGGAGTCGCGCGCGCAGATGCAACGCAACTGGCTCGAGCACGGTGTCCGCAATGCCCGTCGCAAGGGCAAGAACGACTCCGACAAGATGGGCCGCAAAACCCGCGCCGAGTCCACCGAGAAGCAGGCCGCCAAGGCCAGGCAGACGCAGCGTCGCATCGAACGCCTGGACGTGGTCGAGGAGCCGCGCAAGGAGTGGGAGCTGCGGATGGAGATCGCGACCGCGCCCCGCAGCGGTGCGGTGGTCGCCACGGCCAACAACGCCACGGTCGCGCGCGGCGAGTTCACGCTGGGCCCGATCACCACGCAGATCGACTGGGCCGACCGGATCGTGCTCACCGGCGCCAACGGCTCGGGCAAATCGACCCTGCTCGGCCTGCTGCTGGGCAAGCTCGCACCCGATTCCGGTTCCGCCGCACTGGGTTCCGGTGTGCAGATCGGCGAGGTCGATCAGGCGCGCGGGCTGTTCCGCGGCATGGAACCCCTGGCCGACACCTTCGCCGCCGCGATGCCCGACTGGCCCGACGCCGAAATCCGCACGCTGCTGGCCAAATTCGGCCTGCGCGGCCCGCATGTGACCCGCGCCTGCGACACCCTGTCCCCCGGCGAACGCACCCGCGCCGCCCTGGCCCTGCTGCAGGCGCGCGGGGTGAACCTGCTGGTCCTGGACGAACCGACCAACCATCTCGACCTGCCCGCTATCGAACAGCTCGAGCAGGCCGTCGAATCGTTCACCGGCACTTTGATTCTGGTGACGCATGACCGCCGGATGCTGGATTCTGTTCGTGCGACCCGTCGTTGGCACATGTCCGGTGGGCTACTCACCGAGGAATGAACATGTTAGGTATCGACACCCGAATCACCCTGCTCATCACAGGTTTCATCTTTCTGAGCGCGCTGCTGCTCGGGATCTGGAAGTACCACGGCATCCGGGTCGACGGCGCGGCACACGTCTACGTCGACATCGCCCACCGCGCCGCGCTGATGTACTCCTTCGCCGGAATCCTGCTGGCGGTGTTCACCGAGCTCAGCGCCTGGCCCACGATCGTCAACCTCACCGCCGACCTGGTGATTCTCGCGTTCTTCGTCGGCGCGATCGCCAGCTACGCCCTGCACGGCAAACGACGCGACACCACCAACCAGTTCGACGGGCAGATTCCCGCCGAACTGCGGCTGTCGATGTACGGACTCATCGCGGGCGAGATCGGTGGCTTCGCCGTGCTGTTCACCGGTTTCGTCGCCGGACAGTTCTAAAAGGACTGCACCACAACAGGTTCGGCCGCACCGAACAGGTCGATATCGGAACCCAGCTTCGCCCCGATCAGCCCGGCACCGGCGGTGACACCGAGCACGGCGACCACCGCGATGAACGAACGAGAGCGCGGCACCCGGGGCACCGCGAACGCGCGCGTGCTCGGCGGCTCGACAACCGGTTCATACGCGGGCTGACCATAGCCTTCGTCGCGAATCGGGACCGTGTGCGAATACCCCTGCGGCACTTCGCGACACCCCGGCCGCCCACACGCCCCACCGCAGCGGTGTGGCTGGTCTGCTTCGCCGTACTCGTACGGATAGTTGCGGGCTGGCAGCGACGGAACCATGATCGGCCCCCTTTTCCATCGTGGTGCGCGCCAACAGTAACCGCCTGCGCCGAGCAGCACACACGCGCCACGAGCACACAGGTCCTTACGGCGTATCCCAATACTAGTTGTCGCGCACCGGACCCGCCAGGCAACTAGACCGCAGCGACCCGTTTGGCCAGATCGTCGGCCAGCTGGCGAGCCTGTGCCGGATCGGTGGCCTCCACCATCACCCGCACCAACTGCTCGGTTCCACTGGGCCGCAACAGAACTCGCCCGGTCTCCCCCAAGATCCGCTCGGCTTCGGCAACCGCGTCGCGCACCTCGGGAGCAGCCGCGACGGCAGCCTTGTCCGACACCGCGACATTGATCAGCACCTGCGGCACAGTGGTCATCACCGAAGCCAGCGACGCCAGCGACGAACGAGTCTGCGCCATCCGCGCCATCACCCGAAGACCGGTCAACACCCCGTCACCGGTGGTTCCGAACCGCGGGAACACCACGTGCCCCGACTGTTCCCCGCCCAGGCTGTACCCGCCGCGACGCAGTTCCTCGAGCACATACCGGTCACCCACCGCGGCGGTGATCACGGTGATCTCGGCGGCACGCATCGCGATATGCAGACCCAGATTGCTCATCACGGTCGCAACAAGCGTGTTGTCGACCAACTCGCCCGCCTCGCGCATCGCCAACGCGAGCACCGCCATGATCGCGTCACCATCGACGACCTCACCGGCGGCATCCACGGCAAGACAACGATCGGCGTCACCGTCGAGTGCGATGCCCAGATCCGCACCGTGCTCGAGCACCGCGCTTCGCACATTGTCCAAATGCGTTGAGCCACAACGATCATTGATGTTGAGCCCGTTGGGTTCGGCGTTGATCGCGATCACCGTCGCGCCCGCCTCCCGGTACACCTGCGGCGCCACCTCGGAGCCCGCACCGTGCGCGCAGTCGACCACAACAGTCAACGCGGACAGGTCTTGCCCGGTGGATTCCAGCAGATGCTCGACATACCGCTCGTGCGTGCCCTCGACGGTGTAATCACCACGCACCCGGCCGATGCCCGCGCCGGTCGGGCGTACGGTGACGCCTTCGGCGACCAGGGCTTCGATCCGTGCCTCGATGGCGTCGTCGAGCTTGTGCCCGCCCGCGGCGAAGATCTTGATTCCGTTGTCGGGCATGGGATTGTGCGAGGCGGAGATCATCACGCCGAAGCACGCGTCGTACAGGCCGGTCAGATACGCCACGGCCGGCGTGGGCAGCACGCCCACCGACAGCACGTCGACACCGACGGAGGTCAGGCCCGCGGTCACCGCGGCCTCGAGCATCTCGCCACTGGCGCGCGGATCGCGACCCAGCACCGCCACCGGGCGCTTCTTGCCGCGCGAGAGCACCTGCGCCGCCGCGGCCGCCACACGCATCGCGAGCTCCGGGCTCAGCGACTCGTTGGCAAGCCCTCGAACTCCATCTGTACCGAACAGCCGTCCCATAAACCCTCTACCGTCGTAGGTCCAGATAGCACAAGAGCAGGCGACCAGCCGTGCTGGAAGCCTGCTCTCGCACATGCTCCGCCGACGGTACCGTCTTCACCAAAAGTAAGCGAAGACGGCCCACGGCAGTGCGTAAATCAGCGCTTCGAGTACTGAGGCGCCTTACGGGCCTTCTTCAGGCCGTACTTCTTACGCTCGGTGGCACGCGGGTCACGCGTCAGGAAGCCGGCACGCTTGAGGGCGGGACGGTCGTCCGGGGTGACCACGATCAGCGCGCGGGCAATGCCCAGACGCAGAGCGCCGGCCTGACCCGACGGGCCGCCGCCGACCAGGCGAGCGAAGATGTCGAAGTTCTCGAGACGCTCGACCAGGACCAGCGGGGACTTCACGAGCTGCTGGTGCACCTTGTTCGGGAAGTAATCCTCGATGGTGCGACCGTTCAGTTCGAACTTGCCGGTGCCGGGCACCATGCGCACGCGAACGACGGCTTCCTTACGACGGCCGACGGTCTGCACCGGGCGGTCGAGGGACAGCGGCTCGAAGGCCAGCTCTTCCTCGACGTACTCGGCATCATCGTAGGCTTCGCCGTCTTCGACGATCTCGACGATGACCTCGTCGGTGGCGTCGAATTCTTCGGCTGCGAACTCTTCAGGAGCGGTCACTGGGCCACCTGCTTGATCTCGAACGGAACCGGCTGCTGCGCGGTGTGGGGGTGGTTCGGGCCTGCGTAGACCTTCAGCTTGCCCGCGATCGCGTTACCCAGCTTGTTCTTCGGGATCATGCCCTTGACGGCCTTCTCCACGAGACGATCGGGACGGGTCGCCAACACCTCGCCGACAGTGCGCGACTTGAGGCCGCCAGGGTGTCCGCTGTGGTGGTGGATGAGCTTGTTCTGCTTCTTGTTGCCGGAGATGGCAACCTTTTCCGCGTTGATGATGATGACGAAGTCGCCACCGTCCACGTGGGGTGCGTAGGTCGGCTTGCCCTTGCCGCGCAGCAGGCCAGCGGCCTGCACGGCGAGACGGCCGAGGACTACGTCAGTGGCGTCGATGACATACCAATTACGGGTAGTGTCACCCGCCTTGGGGCTGTACGTAGGCACAGTGAATCCCTGTCTGTCGTCGGTGTTGCCGGCCCTTGTCGGGTGGATCGAAGCGTCCTGGCGGCCGGTGGAGACCCAGGACATCGAGCTGACGCCGACCCGCGAACGGTTCGACGTTCCACACGCCAACGGGCAACGATACCAGCCACGCATGACCGACTCCCAATCGGGACGTCAGATCACGACCGGCGGTCCGGGGTCGGTCGCGCGCGGGATGAGGTACCGCAGGGTGTCGATGCCCGGCGTCGCGCAGTCGTCGACGAACTTCGCGCGCGCGGTGGCGATGCCTTCGCGCGGGACGGTGGTCGCGTACGGGGTGAACGAGCAGTTCACCTGCTCGGTGGCCGAGGCGACGGCGGGGTCGGGCAGCAGCGCCACCAACGCCAACGCGCCGACCACGGCCGGGGCACCGAGGAAACCCTTCTTCACCTTGCCCAGCAGACCGCCACGTCCGTCGGCGTCGAGCGCGTGCCGAGGTGCGGGCCCGGCGACGAATCCGGCGGGGCCAGGCGGTTGCGCGGCGGGCGGTGCCGTGGGTTGCGCACCCCACCCGACCTGCGCGGCGACGGCCTGAGCGGGATGTCCGGAAGCCGGATAGTCATCCTCCTCGTCGTCTTCATCAGGCTCGGTGACCAACAGATGCGCCGCCCCGAGAACCAGCGCGTGCATCGGATGATCGGCCACGTGCAGACGTTGCCCGAGATGATTCTGGAAGGCGAAGCGCAGCGCGTCGTTGAAGCAGACATTTCCCGCCAGCAGCACCGTCGAGGTGTCGGCGCCGATCGAGCGGGCTGCGGCCATCGCCTCGATCACCACGTTGTCGGCGGTGCGGGCGTCGCGCAGTGCCTCGGCGCCGACCGGGACCTCGGTGGATTCGGTGGGCTGTTCGTCGTCGCCGTGTACCGCCACGACCAGCAGTGATCGCCCGTCGGAGTAGATACCGGTGGCGCCGACGCCGTTGCGATGCCGCTCGCTGGGCGGGGACACCAGCCCCAGCGCGCGCACATAACCCGACAGCGCCACGCTCTCCGGCAGCGGTTCCACGATCACGTCGAGTTGCTCGACCAGCGCCGCGTACACCTCGACCTTGTCCTCGGGCCAGCTGTCGGGATACGGCAGCGCCACGACCTGCGGCTTGCCCCGCAGGTACTTGCCGATCGAGGCGAGCGGGTTGTACAGCCGCGCGCGGAAGACCAGTTCGGCGGGCCAGGTGGCGCCGGCGATCACGATCTGCGGGTGGCCGAGGATGTCGCGCACGTCGGCGATCGCCATCCCCAGGTCCGGTCGCTGCCGGTCGACACCGGCGGTGTGCAGCCTGCCCGCGGCGTCGGCGAGCAGGTAGGCGGGCGGGGTGTAGGTGCCCTCCACCTGTACCGGGCGGACCGGGTTCGCACCGCCACCCGCGGCGACGGACACCACGTCCCACCCCAGATGTAGGGCTCCAACTCGAACGGTCACAGGATCAAGTGTGCCCGGTCGGCGACGGGCCCGCGCATCATGCCCGCCGAAACGACTCTGACCTGCGCGATCATGCCTGCGACTTCTTCAGTCGTAGTCGACTCCACGTAATCAGAGCCAGAATCGAGGTGATCACGATGACCATCACGATGTCCAACGTCCAGATCCATCCGGTGTGATCCCACAGCGTGTCCGGCTGCGCACCCCAGAACAGGTTGCGCAGATCCACCGTCGACGCACCCGACGCGTACCCCCATCGGGCCGGGAACAGGTACGACACCTGCTCGAGGCCGGGTCGATCGGTCACCGGGATCAGGCCACCGGCCATCACCAGCTGCACCATGATCATCACCACCAGCATCGGCATGACCTGCTCGCTGGACTTGGCCAGGCTCGACATCAGCAGCCCGAACACCACACAGCACACCGCGGTCATCGCGATATCGATGTACAGCTCGATGCTGCCGTTGGGGATCAGCGAACCGGCACCGGGCGCCTTCTTCCCCAGCAGTGTGATCCCGATGAGCACCGCCGACTGCAGGAACGCGACCACGCTGAACACCGCGATCTTGGCCAGCAGATACGCCGAGGGCAGCAGACCCACCGCGCGTTCGCGCTGGAAGATCGACCGCTCGCCCACCAGATCGCGCACGCTCAGCGTCGCACCCATGAAGCACGCACCCAGAATCAGCACCACCAGCAACTGCTGGGTCTCACTGCCACCGGATCGCGCGAACGACCCGTCGGGTTGAGCCACGAGCGGACCCGGCGCGAAACCGTTCTCACCCGGCACCACCAGCGACAACGCACCGAGAATGAACGGCAACACCAGCAGGAAGATCAGATACCCGCGATCGGCGAAGATCAACCGCACCTGCCTGCGCGCCAATGTCGAGAACTGCCGCATCCCGCTGGACTGCGGCGGCGCCCCCACATTGCCGCGGTTGGGCTGCACCGGCGGTGGCGGCGGCACATACGCCTGCCGGGACCGATACGCCGCGAACACCTGGTCGGGATTGGCCGCGGCCATGGCGAAGATCTCCGCCCAGTCGCTGGTGCCCATCGCCGCACCGACGCCACCCGGATGCCCGGCGAACGCCGTCTTGCCGCCGGGCGCCAGCAGCACCACCTGGTCACACATGTCCAGGCAGGCCACCGAGTGCGTCACCACGATCACCACGCGCCCGGCGTCGGCCAGTTCGCGCAGCATCTGCATGACCTGGCGGTCCAGCGCCGGGTCCAGACCCGACGTGGGCTCGTCGAGAATCAGCAGCGACGGACCGGTGAGCAGTTCCATCGCCACCGACGCGCGCTTGCGCTGACCACCCGACAGGCGATCGACTCGGGTGTCGGCGTGCGCGGTGAGCGAAAGTTCTTGCAGCACACCGTCGATCACCTGCTGGCGATCGGCCTTGGTCGTATCGGGCGGCAGCCGCAGCTCCGCGGCGAAGCCCAGAGCCTGGCGCACGGTGAGCTGACGGTGCAGCACGTCGTCCTGCGGCACCATGCCGATGCGCGAACGCAGCGCCTCGTACTCGGCGTGCAGATTGCGTCCTTCGAAGGTCACCACACCGCCCGACGGCTGGGTGTTGCCCGCGATCAACTTCGACAGCGTCGACTTGCCCGCGCCCGAGGGCCCGATCAGCGCCGTCAACGTGCCGCGCCCGGCCGTCAGGTTCACGTCCACGAGCAACTGCTTGTTGCCCTCGACGGTGAACCCGACCCCGTGCACCGACAGCCCCTGCTCGGCGACAGGCTTCTGCCGCAACGCCAGCGCGCCCTGCGTGACCGCGAAGTCGACGTTGCCGATGGTGACGATGTCGCGCTCGCGCAGCACCACGCGTTGCTGACGGTGACCGTTGACGAAGGTGCCGTTGGCCGACCCGAGGTCCTCGATGACCAGGCCTTCGGGCGAGGACAGCAGTTTCGCGTGCGCCCGCGAAGCCAGGGGGTCGTTGACCACGATCTGGTTGTCGGAGGTGCGGCCGATGCTCAGGCCGCCGGGCGGAATCCTGTCACCGCGCGCGACCGGTTCGGTCGAGGCGGCCTTGCGGACCGGCGGCAGCATCGACGAGTCGGCGCGGCGGGTCATGTTGATGTTGTCCTGCGGCTGCGAGGGCAGCTGCGACGTGGCGGGGTACTGCGGACGCGCGGGCGGCTGGAAGCCGGGACGCTGCTGTTGCGGGCGCTGCTGCGAGGGCGGCGCGACCATGGTCTGCGCGTGCCGTGCGGCGGGCGCGGCGGGCACCAGATGCAGCAGCGGCCCCGTGATCGCGTCGCCCAGGCGCACCTGCGTGGGCCGGTCGATCGAGACAGGCTGGTTCAGGCGGCGTGCGTCGACGAAGACCCCGTTGGTGCTGCCGTTGTCGGCCAGCACCCACGCGCCGTTGGCGAAGCGCAGGGTGGCGTGCACGCGCGAGACCAGCGGACTGTCCACGAACAGGCTGACCTCGGGCGCGCGGCCCATGGTGATCTGCTGACTCGCTTCGAAGACTCGTTCGGTTCCATCATGGCGCACTGTGATGGTCTGCGCCCCCGGTGAAGACATGGAGCGGATACTATGCCATCGCCCGGACATCGGCGGTGCCCCCGAGTTGGCTTCAGTCCCGAACCGGCGCTCGACCTGCATGCGTGACCGGCCGACCAGGGGGATCAATGCCGAAAGCTCAAGTGTTCATTGCCATTTCCGTCGCGCTGTGTGCGCTGCTCGGAGTTGGTTGCACGCGGGCGATCGACGGGCACGGCGTCTCGATCTATGACGATCCGTTCCAAGTGGCGGGATTGCCGACCACCGGCGGGCCCAACGGACCGCGTCCGAACGTGCCCGATTCGTCGCTGACCGCGTCCAACGGTGACGGCGGTGACGTGGACACACTGGCGCTGAACGCGATCGACGACATCCAGTCGTACTGGCAGGCCGGTTTCGGCGCGGAATTCCCCGGCGAAACCTTCGATCCGGTCGAGAAGTTGATCTCCTGGAACGCGCGCGCCACCCGCAGCCAGTCGGTGGAATTCTGCTCAGAAACCACCTACCACCTGGTCAATGCCGCCTACTGCCGCACCGACAACTCCATCGGCTGGGACCGCGAGATGCTGTTGCCCACCATGAGTGAGACCTTCGGCCCGATGTCGGTGGTGATGGTGCTCGCGCACGAGTACGGGCACGCGATTCAGACCATGGCCAAGATGGTCACCAAGAAGACCAAGGTCCTGGTGAAGGAACAGCAGGCGGACTGTTTCGCGGGCGCGTTCATGCGTCATGTCGCGGAAGGCAAGTCGAAGCACTTCACGATCAACACCTCCGACGGTCTGAATTCCGTTCTGGCCGCGACGGTTTCGATTCGCGACTCCGATCCCGACGACCCGGAGAGCGTGCACGGTTCGGCCTTCGAACGCGTCACCGCCGTGCAGATCGGGTTCACCGACGGACCGCGCGGCTGCAAGGGCATCGACGAGGCCGAGATCGACTCGCGCCGCGGCAGCCTTCCGCAGAGCTTCTCCGGCGATTCCGGTCGCGGCGAATACCCTGTCTCCAAAGCGAATTTGGTCGAACTGAGCAAGGCCCTGCAGGCGATTCTGCCGGTCAAGCAAGCCCCCACCTACGACTACGCGGGCTCGGGCATCGACTGCGTGGACGGCGCGGTCACCGACCCGGTCACCTACTGCCCCGCCAAGAACACCATCGCCACCGACGTGCCCGGTCTGGCCGAACGCGGCAAGACCGACACCGACGACGACGGCCCACTGCCGGTGAAGGTCGGCGGCGATTACAACGGGTACGTGGTGTTCATCTCCCGCTACACGCTGGCCGTGCAGCGCAGTCAGGGGCAGGAGTTGACCGGCGCGAAGACCGGGTTGCGCGCGGCCTGTCTATCCGGTGTGGTCACCGGTCAGCTCGCGCGATCCGACCGCCCGGTGAGCGAGGGTGATATCCAGCTGTCCGCGGGCGATCTCGACGAGGCGGTGTCGGGGTTGCTCACCGACGGCCTCGCCGCCAGTGACGCCGAAGGCAAGACCGTGCCCAGCGGATTTTCCCGTGTCGACGCCTTCCGGGCAGGCGTGCTCAACGGCGAAACCACTTGCCTGTCAAGGTATTCCTAGCCGAAAGGCGGGGGTGCGGCCGGTTCGTAGCGCAACACCCGGTTGCCGATCATCACCTCGGTGCCGGGGATGAGCACCACCGGCTGATTGGGAGTCAGCCGCACCCAATCCCGATACCCGGGATGCCGGCTGCGAGTTCCGTTGGTGGAACCGCAATCCAACAGCTGCACATCCCAATTCACCAGGTGCACTTCGGCATGCGCGCGTGACATCCCCCCGGAGGTGTCGTCGATGCGCAACGGGATGAGTCCACGCTGGGCCGCCTCGGAGTTCTCCGGATCGCGCCCGATCACCGCGTCGGCGGCCATCAGGTAGGTCATGCCGTCATCGAGCACCAGCATCCCCAACGGCGGCCGCACGACCTCGGCCAGCGCTTGCGTCTGGTCCACCGGCATCCCGCACACCGTGCAGAACGCCGAGCGCGGATCGCTGGGATGCGCACGCGCGCACTTGAATCCCATCACCTTCACCACCAGCACCGTTGACTTGGCCGTGGCCTCGAGCCTGCGCTGCAGGTCGGGATCAGGTTCGGGCGCGGGATTGGTTCCCGCGTGCGGCGGCTGGGCCAGTGGCGTGTCGACCGTGCCATGCGAAGCGCCGGTGACCGCGTCCATCATCGACGTGGTGGGCTGCATCCCCGTCGCGGGCTGCTCGATCGGACGTGAATCCGCTTGCGCCGCACGCGGTTCGCGATCGATGCGCGCGGTAGCCGGTGGGGGCCTTCGTGTTCCGCTCGCAGGCTCCGCGGTGCGCACATGACTGCGCACATCGTTGGACCACATCACCGCGCCCCCGGCCTGCGCGATTCCTTCGACCAGCCAACCGATTCCGCGTTCGGTCGGCATATCCGGGATGCGCCCCTTGGCATCGTCGACGAACAGCGCCACCGCCTTCGCGGGCTCCGAAGCCACCCGATCCACGGTGAACGCCGCATCGCTGCCGCGGTAGTACTGCGGCCCACGCTCATCGGCGAGCACAGCGGTGACCGACCCGTGCAGGAAGATCGCCACCCCACCGTTGTCCGCGGCCGACAGCACCCCGAAATCGATCGGCACCCCCGGCGAGATCTGCTCGGCGTACTTCATCAGCCACCGCGTGGCCTCGCGCGCCACCACCGACCCCGGACCCGACGGCGACTGCTCGTGCGCGTCACGCACCAACTCCGCCAACGACTCCAGCGCGATAGCCGCGACATCGCCGGGCGCGAGCCTGCCCGGTGCTCGATGGGCGACCACGATCACCGCCCCCGCGACCCGCGCGACCGCATGACTTCCGAGCACCACTTCGACCTGCCGATCCCTCACAGGTATCGGCCTCGCAGCGCAGAGGTGACCATGACATCCAGAGTATGGCAAGCACCCCGCTTCGGTCCCCCTGGGCGGGCGCGGTCCGGTAACTTGGTACCTATCGCGGCAGAACATCGGGGGCTTGTGATGATTCGTTCGACCACACTTCGCATCGCACTCGCCCTGGCCGGCGCCCTACTCACCGGTTGCGCCGTCACCGGCACACCATTACCCGGCGAACCCGATGTGCGCGGCCTGGAGACCGGCGTTTTCGCCGTCGACCGGCACGCCTACACCGCCACCGCCGGCGACAAAGGCCCCCTCGTGGAGGGCATGCGCATGTCCGCGGCGGTGGTGCCCACCGTGCGGATCGACCCGTCACTGTGGCACGGCGGCGGCGACGCGGTGGTCCCCGACGTCGAACGCGCCCTGGATTTCGTCGCCAACGTCTCCAAACCCGTTCTGGAGAACCGACAATTCATCACCGGCTACGCCGTGCAGGGCGCCGACAAAGCCGACCTCGACGACGACAACCGCCCCGTCCGCGAAATCACCGCGGTCACCAACTTCCTGCTGCGCTTCCCCACCGCCGCGGCCGCCACCCTGGCCGCCCGCGAACTCGAAGACGTCGACCTGGCCGTATCGCCCGACAACCGCAAACTCGCCTCCACCAAATACCCCGAGGCCTACATCCATTGGCGACCCGGCGTTGCCACCGTCGGCGCCTTCTACGCCCACAAAGAGTTCGTGATCTCCCTGTTCCTGCAACGCCCCCACGCCGACGCCACCGACCTCACCGCCTGGGTCGACAAAACCCTCGCCGCCGAACTCACCCAACTCGCGAAATTCACCCCCACCCCCACCGCCGAAATCCCCGACCTCCCCGTCGACCCCACCGGCCTACTCGCCCGCGCCGTAGTCCCCGTCCGCGCCACCATGCACCCCGACGAAGACACCTTCGCCACCTACGCCCCCGAACACCTGATCAACAAAGCCGCCGACCTGTCCACCCGCCAAACCCTGGTCGACACAACACAAGTCGAGGCCTACGCCACCGTAGAAGGCGGCTTCGTCACCCGAGTCCGCGACCACCCCGCCACCCAATCCCTCATGCAAGGCCTCATCACCACCGCCCCCCACTACGACCCCATCACCGCCCCCACCGACGTCCCCACCGCCACCTGCCACAAACTCAACGACAGAGGCAAAGAGGACAACTTCGCCTACCGCTGCTACGTCTCGTACAAGCGGTACCTGGCGATGATCAGCGCAGACACCGAACCTGAAGCGCGGCAGAAGATCACGGCGCAGTACGCACTGCTGGCGAACAGTTTGTGAGTTCGCGACCTACCCCCTCCCCCACGCCGGTGACGTAGGATTCCGCCCGACCATCGTTTCGGGGAGGGATGATTGCCGTGCGTTCGAGCAGACCTGTCAGAGCAGCATGTGCCGCACTCACGGCCGCGTTGCTGACCACCGTCGCCGCCTGCGGGTCAGCAGACAGTCCACAGGCTGTCGACCCGCCGGTGGACCTGGCCGCACTCGACGTCGGCAACTATCCCACGCAGCCGCGCCGGCTCGGCACGGTCACGAGCATGCCTCAGGCCCGATGGATCGAGGCCGAACGTCTCGGCGACTACGTCCCGACACCGGGCGACATCGACCCGCGGTTCGTCCACGCCAATCCGTGGATGGCGTCGGTGTTTCTCGAGCCCGACAAGTCGCTGGGTAGGTTCATGGCTATCGACCGATTCGCTGAAGCCGCACCGGATTTCATCGGCGGATTCGTGAGTTCGGGTGAGAGCGAACCCAACAACGACGGCATCGAACTCGTCAATGCCGTGATGATCTTTCCCGACGAACAGCGGGCCGCCGCCGCGGCGATCGCGCTGGAACAGCTCGACTTCGGCTATGCCGCCAATCAACCGATCGAAATTCCCGGATATCCTGCGGCGAAGGCACATTGGCAGCCGCACAAGCAATCGATCGGATCTTGGTACGCGACCGGCCATCTCGTGGTCTACACCTGGATCTACGACTACCCGAAGATGTTTCTGAAGCAGGTCGACAAACAGGCGTTGCTCGACCTGACCCGCAAAAGCCTCGACACGGTCGTCCCGTCGATCGCGGAGTTCACGCCGACCCCCAGCGACAAAATGCTCGAGCTCCCGCGCGACCGCGAGGACATCCGAGCCCGCACCCTGCCGCGTCCCAAAGACGATGGGTGGATCAACCCGCCAGGTGCCTACGCGGCCCGAACCTCCAGACATTTCGCGAGCAACCCACTGGAGGTCGCGCAGTTCATCGACGAGAACGGCGTCGACCTGTATTCCGTCGACGGCGCGGAGGTCTATCGAGCCCGTGACGTCGCGGGTGCGCAAGCCGTGCGAGACGAAATGGGCGGGCTGACAAGGAAGTTCACCAGAACAGCCGCACCGAAGGATCTGCCGACAGCGCTGTGCAAGGAATACATCGGCAGACAGAAACGCCTCACCATCCGCTTCTACTGCGCGGTGTCCTACGACCGCTACGCGGCCTACACCTGGTCGAACCAACTGCTCGACGCCCAACAGCGAATCTCCGCCCAATACGCATTGCTGGTGAACACGAAATGAGAATCCGCCACGCCTTGCTGGCCGCCACCCTGACAACGGTTCTGACCGCCTGCGGGTCCGCCATGACCGGTACCGCGCTTCCCGGCGAAACCGACATCCGCGCCCTCGACACCGGGTCCTACCCCGTCGAGCCGCTCAACGCCCACGACGACGATCCAGTGCTGCCGTTCAGCGAACGCTACGAGGTAGCAGCGCTGCGCCTGGCCGAGTACGTGATCGACCCGAGCACGATCGACCCCCAGATGAAGTACGGCACCGACGCCGGTACCGCGTGGAGCACGGTTGTTCCCTATTCGATGGGAATGCACGATGGCATGGACGCTGTCGCGGAGAAGCACACGATGCTGTTCGGCTTCGAATCCGGCAGCGCCTCAGTCGACAAGTCGATCTATTCCGCCTTCGACTGGCCGTCCAAGCAACCCGACAACAAGTTCACCGCCAACATCACGGTGCTGCAGTTCCCGGACGCGGCACGCGCTGCCGCGGCGGCGCAGGAGTTCTACGACGTCGATTTCGGTATCCAACAAGGCAAGAGCCAGCAGGTGGCGCTGTCCGTACATCCCACCGCCCACGCCCACTGGCACCCGGATTCCCCGTTCCTGCGCGTGTTCATGCCACACGGGAGCTACGTGATCGCCGTGCTGCTCTCGGTGGACTCCCCCGATCTCGCCGCCCTCACCGAGCGCACCGAATCGGCGCTCACCAAGCAGATCCAAGCGCTGACCGCCACCGCCCCACTCACCCAAGAGCAGATCCTGGCCCTGCCATGGGACCCCGATCACGTCCTCATGCGCACCCTGAACCCCGACAAATCAACCAGCCCCGACGCCGCCGGCGGCGGCTACATCCTCACCGGCAAGCAGGGAGCGGTCCACTTCGGCACCGGCGGAGTCCTCCCCAGCGACCGGGGCTACGTCGACAAACAGCTGACCCGCATGGAAGCCCAACAGGTCGGAATCACGAACGCCGCCATGGTCATTCGCACCCCTTCTGCGGACATCGCAGACCGCGCGCTCACCGAGAAGCTGTTCCCCTGGCCGGTCAGACTCGACACCGACCCCGCCCCGAAGGTCCCCGACACGGTCTGCGTCGAGAATCGGCGATCGGAAGCCGTCGAACGCTTCAGCTGCCTGGTGGCCTACAAGCAGTACGTCGGGATCGTCAGCAGCGATCAGCTTTTGGACGTCCACCAGCGTGCGGCCGCACAGTACGCACTGTTCGCCAATACCCGATGACCCACGGACACGACCGCACCGCGCTCCTACTCGACGACCGCACTCCCGCACACAGCGCGCCCGTGTCGGAGTCGAGTAGTATCCTCGCCGAACACAAGGCCCGAAGCGGCCGACCGACCAGGCCACCGACCACCGTGCCGCGCCGAGTCGGCACCGCCACGGCATCGAGTAATCACGGGGGGATCCGATGAAGTTGCGAACAAGGCTGCTCATGCTGGCCATGGTCGGTACCGTCGCGACCGCCGGTTGCGCGTCGACGGTGCAGGGCGCTGCGGTGCCGGGGATGTCTCCTGTCGATATCTCGACGTTGCGGCTGGGCAGCTTCTCGCCCGAGCCCACCACCTATGTGCTGCCCCGGTCATCGACACCCGACGACGTTCGCAGACACGAGTCGAAGCGAATGCTGAACTACACCATCTTGTCGACCGATGTCGATCCCGAGATCGACAAGGTAATCGGTGTGGAGGCCTTCACCGCTCCTGGTGATCCGTTTCGGGCCCCGGTCCTTCCGGAGAAGTACCGAGCTGCGATGTTCGACAACAAGCTCGTCGCGGGCACGTACGTCGTGCGGACCAACGGCAATATGCGCAGTCTCAAGAAGCTGATCATTTCAGTGCTTCGGTTTCCCACCGAGCAGGCAGCGAGCAAAGCCGGCGACCAAATGGTCCAGGCCACGCTGGACGAGCCGTCGCACGTGTTCGCTGTCGACGGCCATCCCGACGTCAAAGCATCGTCGAAGGACTGGTCGACGGGAACTGCCTATGTGACCAGGGGAAGCTACCTGCTGGTCACCAACTACTCGCTGCCCCAACCCGATGAGACCAAGGTCAAGACGAACCTGAAGAAGGCCCTTGACCTGCAGCTGGCCAAAATGGCCGACCTGAAACCGACACCGTTCGAAGATGTCCTCGACATCCCGTTCGACCCCGACGGCATCATGCGACGAGCCATGCCCGAGGCCGCCGATTACAGCGACGTGTTCTCGAACGACCTCGACTTCTATGCCTACGCGCCATCGGGTCACTTGCACTTCGAACGGAATCCGGCGCTGATGAAGCAGGCATACGCCGACAGCGGCGTCGACCTGATCGGTCGACGCGTCGGGGTCGTTTACCGGGCAAAGGACCTCGCCGGGGCATTTCGTCTGCAATCGGCACTGGTGACACTGGGCAAGAACGATGAGGAAATAGACCCGCCGCCGGGTCTGCTGGATGCCCGTTGCATCCAGCTGTACGAGAAAGACAACCTCCGCCATTACGACATGCTGTGCGCGGTTGTCCGCGACCGCTATGTCGGCGTCGTGGTTTCCAAGTCCAAGGTGACCGGAACAACCAACCCCGCCCTGTACGAAAGGGCGGCAGCCCAATACGCCGTCCTGGCCAGGAGCGAGTGAGAACAACCATGAGACTTGATTTGCGACTCTGCGCCGCCCTCCTCGCGATTGTCACCGTTGCCACCGGATGTGGCGGTGACAGTGAAGCTGCCACGCCCACAATAGATTTGAACCAGCTCGATACCGGAAATTACCAGTCGGCGCCCCGCGACCCGAATACCTCCAAAGCGGACGACACCGGCCAGGCGATCGAAGCCGTCCGCCTCGGCGCGGCCGTTCCGCTTCCCTACGATGTGGACCGCAGCTACAGGTTCCAGCACATGAGCTCCCCGACGCCCCGCGTCACCTCGAAGATCCCCGGATCGATGAGCAGGATCGACGAGGACGTGTTCCCAGAGGTCACCAAGGGGCTCATCGTCGGCTGGGAAACCCAGGGCAACCGTCGCGCCCAATCCATCCTCGGCCGCCAGGCATCGATCAAGGTCTATCGATTCGGCACTGCAGCCGAGGCCGCGACCGCTGTGCAGCGCATCCCGGAGAAGCAACAGGAACGTGGCGCGGGTCGCAGCGTAGATATTCCAGGATTTCCGAACGCTCGCAGCAACTGGGCCGGAACTTCGCTCGACTCGTGGATGGCACAGGACACGATGGTTTTCGGTGTGCGACTGGACGATCCGATGACCGAACCCGCGGATCCCGCTGCCGGTATCGAATTCGTGAGCAAGGCCTACACCAAGATCATCGAGATGCTGCCTGGGTACGTCCCCACCCCGGTCGACAAAATCGCCGCCTTGCCGATCGACACCGACGGAATGCTGAGTCGGACACTGCCCAGCGATAAAGACATGTGGGTCGGCAAGCTGCCCGTGGGCGCCGTAGGACCCGCACAGACCGTGCTGCCCTACGACAACACGCCTGGCACCACCAAACCCGCTTTGGTCGATGCCGGTGTCGACCTGGTCTCGAGCGACTCCGACTACTTCATCGTCTACCGGGCAGAGAACGCCAAAGCAGCGGAACGTCTCCAGGCTGCGCTGATAGCGCCACATCTCGATGATGTGAAACCTGTCGACAGCCCCCGCAACCTGCCCATCGCCGCCTGCTACGAGCCGAAGGAGGACACCTTCATGGTCGAAGCGATGTGCTTCGTCGCGTATGACCGGTACCTAGCGCGCGTAACCGGATTCAATATCCAGGAGGTCAAGCAGCAGATCTCCGCCCAGTACAAGATGCTCGCGGTCGACCGCTGACTGCCGTGCGTCCACCCTGCAGAATCGAGAGACCCCAATGATCAGCTTCGGCGGCGACAAGAAACGTCGCATCATGACGGCACTGCTCACGGCTTGTGCGCTGGCGACCGCGTCCGTCGGGTGCGGATCGACCGTGTCCGGCGAAGCGCAGCAGGCCACACCACCCAAAACCACCCTCGACGTCGGAAACTATCCGTCAGCCCCGCGCACAGTCGGTAATGCCAAGAGCGACAAGCAAGCTCGCGCCCGAGAATCGCAACGGCTCGGCGACTACGTGATCCTGCCCTTCGAGGCCGACCCGGCATACATCTCCGTGAGCGGATTCTTCCCCACCCCAATCGTGCTGAACCGCAAGGGTCTGGGCGGAATGGTCATCAACGACACGTTCGATGAGGTCGCCAAGGATCTCAGCGCAGGGTGGGTGAACTCGTGGTCTACGGTCGACAACGCACTGAACAAGGGCCGCCGCGCGAATATCGCCGTGCTGATGTTCCCTGACGCCGCGACGGCAAAGGTAGTAGGTCCAACCCTCGAGCACGACGACTTCACCTACAACAGGGACAACCAGCCGGTCGAGATCGCCAAATACCCAGGCACCACAGCACATTGGCGCCCCGGCATTTCCTCCATCGGGTCCTGGACTGTCCATGATCGCTACGTCGTGTTCATCAAGATCGAGGACGAGAGCCAGCCGGCCGATCTGCCCTCGCTCACCGGCCACGTAGAGCGCCTGCTCGAGCTCCAGTTGCCGTTGTTGGACAAGTTCACGCCGACCCCCAACGCGGACCTTCCCAACATTGCGCTCGACGTCGACGGGCTGCTCGGCCGCACGCTGCCCAGCAGCCCGGAGAACCCTCCGAGGGCTCAACCTGACGGTCTGTTCACCGGCCGTGGCTATATGTCCCTGATGGTGAACGCCGGCCCCGAGGCACTGGCCCGGTTGGACGAGTTCGAGATCGACCTTGTCTCCTTCGGTGAGGCAGTGGTCATCCGCAGTCGCACGCCGGAAGCATCGAAGCGACTGTTCGCGGATCGGGCGAAAAGAGCTGAGGCGCTGGCGACAGCGAATCGCGTGTTCAGACCGCTCAGTTCGCCACCCGGCCTCGGCGAGAACGTCGCCTGCTACACGTTCATCGCCATCATCGACGGCAAGGAAGTCAACGCCAGCGCCAGCGTCTGCGGGTTCCAGCACGATCGGTACTACGTCGAAGTCGAAAGCGCCCAGGTTCAGGACGCGTATCAACAGCTGAACGCGCAGTACGCGATGCTCACGGGCAAGTAAGCGGGACCAGTCGCTTACTTGCTAGATTTCGTCCGAAGGCTCGTTGTCCGGGCGTTCGACAACGAGGAGGAGGACCGAATGGCGTTGCGGCCCGGCGCAATTGTCGGCGGATACCGAGTGCTGAACGTACTCGGCAGTGGGGGTATGGGCACGGTCTACCTGGCCCAGAACCCGATCCTGCCCCGACCCGACGCGCTGAAGGTACTCAGTGCCGACCTGTCCACCGACGCGGAGTTCCGCGCGCGGTTCGAGCGTGAGGCCAACCTCGCCGCAGGTCTGGACCACCCGAACATCGTCGCGGTGTACAACCGCGGCGAAGAGGACGGCCAGCTCTGGATCGCCATGCAGTACATCGATGGCATCGACGCCAGCGATGAGGCGAAGAAGGGCCCCTCGGTGATGACGCCCGCGCGCGCGCTGAGGATCGTGTCGGAGGTCGGCAAGGGTCTGGACCACGCACATCGCCGCGGCCTGCTGCATCGCGACGTGAAGCCCGCCAACTTCATGCTCGCCAAGCCCGAAGATCCCGGCGAGGAAGAGCGTGTGCTGCTCACCGACTTCGGTGTCGCCAAGTCCGCGGAGGACAGCCAAGACCTCACCGCGACAGGCAGTTTCATGGCCACGGTGGCCTACGCTCCGCCGGAACAGTTGGTCGCGGGCCGACTCGACCACCGCGCCGATATCTACAGCCTCGGCTGCGCCTTCTTCAAGCTGCTCACCGGCCAGAACCCGTATCCGTCGACTGTTCCCGCGATGGTGATGATGGGCCACCTTCACGAGCCGCCGCCGCGGGTGACAGCAGTGCGTCCCGACCTGCCGCCCGCGCTGGACCGTGTCATCGCCAAAGCGATGGCGAAGGAACCGGCCGATCGGTACAGCACCTGCCGGGAATTCACCCGCGACGCCGAAGCCGCACTGCTGGGCACCGCGAACCAGGCACCCGGACCCCACTCCACTGATCCGCGACACCCGACGCAGTCCGCCTATTCGACAGGTGGCTCGTATCAGACCGCCCGGACCGACGTTCACGGAAACTATTCGCCGACAACGAATTTCGCGCAGCCCGTCGGCCATCACGATCAGAATCTTGTCGATACCCTGCGCAACACCGGCGCACGCCCCAAACGCCGACGGCTCCTCGTGCCGGCGATCCTTGCCGTCGTGCTCGCCGTCGCGGTCGGCTCGGCAACGTACTTCCTCACCAGACCGTCCGACAAAACCGCGACCAACGAGACCATGCTCGCCGATGTCCGGGCCCAGTACCCGCAGTTCGACAACAAGATCGTCGCGGCAGTGAGCTACACCGGCTCATCGATGTCGGTCTTTCTGAACGGCGACCCGCAGGCGAAGTTCTTGCAGGACATCGGGTTCCGCTACACCTCGAAGTTGAAAGCAGCGGGCGACGAAAAGGGCCCACGCTCGGTCTCGCTCGAAACGTCGGCATCGGATTTCGATGCCGAAGTCCTCATCGTCCTGCGAACCGACAACCAAGCAGGTAACGGCGGAATGCGTGGCCTGCCGTCCAAACTGGTCTACGCCACGACCAAGGTCGTCGTCGTCGATGACCTCAATACGATCCAGGCCTTCCAGGTCTGGACCGATCAGTCACCGGAGCGCCTGGTGGAGACACTCGTTCCTACCATCGCCAAGACCGTGACCTAGGCTGACCCGGTGGAATCGCTGCAGTGTGTGGGGGCCTTGCCCGAGGCGGCTCCGTTTTCTGTCGAATCAGGAGTTAGTGGGACATGGCGTTGAATCCTGGAACCATCGTGGGTGGATATCGCATCCAGCGGATCCTCGGCGCGGGCGGCATGGGCACTGTCTACCTCGGCAAACACCCGAGCCTGCCGCGAATGGACGCACTGAAGGTCCTCAGCGCCGAACTGAGCCGCGACCCCGAGTTCCGCGCCCGCTTCGAACGCGAAGCCAATCTCGCTGCCGGCCTGGACCATCCGAATATCGTGTCGGTCTACAACCGCGGCGACGAACACAACCAACTGTGGATCGCCATGCAGTACGTCGAGGGCACCGACGCCGCCGCCGAACTGGCCCGCGACCCCCACGCGATGACGCCACTGCGCGCCCTGCGCATCACCACCGAAGTCGGCAAGGGCTTGGACTACGCCCACCGCCGCGGTCTGCTGCACCGCGACGTCAAACCCGCCAACTTCCTGCTGTCCAGCAACGACGACAGCGAAGAAGAACGCGTCCTGCTCACCGACTTCGGCGTCGCGAAGTCCACCGACGACGCCTCCGAACTCACCCAGACCGGCAGCTTCCTGGCCACGATCGCCTACGCGCCACCGGAGCAGCTCAGCGGCGCGTCCCTGGACCACCGAGCAGACATCTACAGCCTGGCCTGCGCCTTTTTCAAACTCCTCACCGGCCAAAACCCTTACCCCGCAGCACAACCCGCCATGGTGATGATGGGCCACCTGCACCAACCCCCACCCCTGGCCACCGCGGTCCGCCCCGGCCTGCCCCCCGCGATCGACCACATCTTCGCCCGCGCCATGGCCAAGAACCCCGCCGAACGCTTCGCCACCTGCCGCGAATTCACCGACGCGGCAGCCAATGCCCTTGTCCCAGGCTTCAATCCGGCCGGCCACCACACCTCGCCGACCTACCCGATCCAGGTAATGCCGCCCCCACGCGAGCACACCGATCCCCGCCTGTCAGCATCGATGCCCGGCCTCGCAGCACTCACTCCGAGCCCCGCACCCAAGCCCAAGCGTGCATTGCTGATCGGCGGTGCGGCGGTCGTCGCGATCGCGCTGATCGCCGGCATCGGCATCTTCGCGCTGTCCGGCGATGACAAGCCCGGCACCAACACACCGGGTTCGGGATCGTCTTCATCAGTGAGTGCGGCGGCGTTGACGCCCCTAGAGCAGGCTCGCAAGGACAATCCCGCCTTCCAGGGCAAGACGGTCACAATCGTTGATGTCACCAACCCAAAGGGCTTCGGTGTCTATCTGACAGGGTCCCCGCAAACACAGTTCATCGAGAAACTCGGCTTCGTATACAACTTCGAGTACACCAACACCGAAGGCGAAGCTTCTCCTAAGTCATTCAATGACGTATACGGGTCGTTGGAAGCCGCCGATGGAACCTACGTAATCGTCCTCCGCAGCGACGAAAAGGCCGGTGGCGGAGGGCTACTCGGCCTTCCATACCAGATCACGAGCTCTCGCGCGGTCGTAATTCCAGTCGATGCACCAGCAACGGTGTCGGCAATGAGAAATTGGTCCTCGGACTCCGAACGTGCATTGGTCGATCAGTTGGTTCCGATCCTGAAGTCCAAAGTACGCTAGATCTGCATTTACCATTTAGGGGGATGTGTTGAAAATACGCCTGCAACCGCCGCGTAGTGCTCACAGTGAGCGGCGGTGGAATCTACCGTCGCGCGATCACGCCCGCGGTATCGCAGCTACCGCGATTGCCATCGGCCTACTCTTCACTGCGGCCTGTGGCGGCGAATCCGCCACTCCACCGCCTACAACTCCAGCGGAACCGCAGATCGATCTCAGCAAACTGGAATTGGGAAACTACGCGGGAGTGCCACAGCCGCTCGATAAGCCTGTAGACGAGGCTCAAGCTCGCGCAGTCCAGGCCCAGAGGCTTGCGAATCATATTCCACTGCCGATGGAAATCGACCCTCGCCTGAAATACTACTCCGGCGTTATACCTAAGGTTTTCACAACAATAGATCACCAAAACATGGGATCCTGGGTAGGATCCGACCTCGAACCACACAGGGAAGCCTTGGCAGGATTTGTTTCGGGGTTCACCAGCGCAGCCAATTCCGATGAACGACTCTCACTGTCGGTAGTACTTGAGAATCGTGTTTTGATTTTCAACAGCGATATAGCGGCAACAACCGCAATGAACACAATCGTCGACTCCGAACTCGCAGCTGACCCTACGAAGTCTTCGTTTCCCATTGCGAACTTCCCCACTGCCCGCGCGTACTGGAAGCCGGACCGTCCTACATTTTGGTCATGGTACGCCACGGGTAAGTTCGTCATCTTTACCTCAGTTTGGGACCGACTGAGCGGCGAGCTGTCACAAGTAGACCTCCCAGGCATGACGGACCTGGTCTCGAAGAGTCTTACTGCGATTCCCGGCAAGATAGCCGGATTCAGTCCAACGCCAGCTCCCGAGCGGGATTCATCCTCACCTGACTGGGACGGCATGCTCGCCCGTGCGGTACCCGCAATTAACGACCAGCGCCCAGGTCTCACGATTCCCGGCGTATATGACCGACATGGTGGCCTTCAGCTATCACGGCAGCCTGAGCTCGACCGAACCTTGTTCGAAACAGCAGGAGTCGACCGCGTTGCATTCAACGGCGGCTACCTGTATCGAGCCAAGGATGCAGCGTCAGCAATCGCAGTCACGAACCAACATACGACCTTCACGAAATACTACCGAAAAGTCGCCTCACCGCCCGGGTTACCGACGGCAAGGTGCTATGAATTGAAGGACCCCACGACGAAATCGAAGATGCGCTATTACTGCAGCACAAATTTCGATCGCTATGCCGCAGATATCTCTGCCAATCAACTCGATGACGCATACCAAAGAATCTCCGCTCAATACGCACTTTTGGTGAACAGCAAATGACACCTAAATCCCAACAGTCAAGGAACTTGATGCTTTCCAGGATCGCACGGACGTGCGTGGTGGCCGCCGTAGCTGTCGGCGCCACCGGGTGCGGATCGATAGTTGCAGGCACAGGAGTCGCAGCTGAAGTCGACGTCCGAACTCTAGATGTAGGAAAGTACCCAGTTGAGCCGATTGACACCATCTACGAATACAGTCCTAACATGCGAAGTTCGCAACTAGTTGCGGCAAATCGCCTCGCGGGCAGCATGGCACTCGGGACGGACATCGACCCCGATTTTAAGCATGGCGCAGGAAGTGCTCTTACGTCGCCAGCTACCGCAACAATGTATCTCAGCAAGGCGACACGAACAGTCCTTCAAGCCAACAATATGCTTTACGGATGGGCCAGCGGAAGCACGGACCAGGCGGAATTCAACATATTCTCGAACAGCGCGGGCGATGACGGGCTCGCCGAACTCCAGCGCAAACGTCTCAAGGCAAGATTTTCCAATATTACGGTGCTGCAGTTTGAAGATGATGCAACCGCGGAACGGGTTGCAAAGGACATGGCGAATGCAGATTTCGACGTCGCTGCAAACGAAAACCAACGCGTCTCACTGCCAAATTATCCAGCGGCCACTAGCCATCGGCGCCAAGGAATTCCTACGCTCGGGTCAACCTTGGCACACGGCCGTTACGTGCTCTACCTTCACGTTGGTGTCCGTGACGACGACATCGCACAATTGACCTCTCTCGCAGAGAAATCCTACCGCACCCAAATATCCTTGCTGGATCAGCTTTCTCCTCTCTCGCCCGCCGACATCCTCCGGCTTCCACCAGACCCCGATGGAATGCTTCGCCGAGCGCTAAATCCCAAGCAAAATGCCGGTGCGAGCGAACTAGAGTATTTCACTCTCGATCGACTTGGCTATTATCAGGCCAATCGCGTACAGCAACTGCATGATTCCATATACTCCGAAGTCGGCGCAGATCGGTTTACACGATCGTGGGGTACCGAACTCGTCAGAACCCGTGACGAAGAATCAGCAGAGACCCTCCGGGACAAAATCATCGGTCTACGCGTTCCTAGTTCGGAGGCCGCCGATTCACCACCCCAACTGCCAGATACCAAGTGCGCCAAAAACACCGACGCTCGGCTGAACGACAAGTTCGTTGACACTGGCGAACGCAAGCGGTTCCTTTGCGCAGTTCAGTACCGACGCTACGTCGCAGTAGTTGAGGCGGATCAGATTCAAGACGCACATCAGAGAGCAGCTGCCCAGTACGCACTGTTGGCAAATAGCCAGACCCAGTGATCAGCGGATGGCCCAACTCCATCCGTACATCGCTTCGCTGCCGAGCTACCGAATGGAAAACATTGGCCTAATCGTCTAGCGGTTCGCCACAAAACAATTCGAGCCCCTGCGCGGATGCGCAGGGGCTCGAATACGTTCGGGATCAGAACAAGCCGGCGAGGGCCTTGTCCTTGTCCTGAAGCTCGGAGTTGCCCGAGTTCACCAGACGACCGGCACCCTGAAGGGTCTCGTTCAGCTGCTGAACGTGCTGGTTCCAGGTGGCTTGGTAGGCGATGACGGCTTCCTTAGCCTGACCACCCTGGGCCTGGAAGAAGGCGTCAACCTGCTTGTGGAAATCCTGCAGGTCAGCGGCAAGACGCTCTGCATCCGCAATGAGTCGCCGAGCGTTATCGGCAACACCGTCAAAATTGGCAGAAATCACACTGGACATGTATTTATCCTCTCGAAATTTGTGAGATACGGATTAGACTGCGGGGAGGTCCAGGCTTGAGACCTGAGCATTGACCTGAGCCGAGAAGGCCTGGTCATGGTCGGTCAGAGTGCCGCTCATCTTCCGCAGGTTCTCAGATGTCTGCATGAGCTGATCGTTCATCTTGTCGGCCTGGTAGTAGTACCGCTCCATGAACGCGTTGAACGCGTCGCGTGCCGCACCCTTCCAGTTGGAGCCGGTGGTGATCTCGTCTTCGAGCGTCCTGAGCGACTTGATCGCGTCCGCGATCTGATCGTGGCGCTGAACGAACCGAGCGACCTCTGAATCGAGACCGTCGATTTCGGCACTGAAGTTGGTAGTCGTCGTCATTGCTTTGCTCCCTGCTCACGGCCAACGTCGCGGGTCGGTTTGGCCTCGTTCATATAGTTGGACGCACCCGGAGCCCGATCGGTTCCATCGATTCGAAAAAACCTTGGTGCTCGGTCGCGGTAGCCCCCGTTGTCAGCACGTAGCCAGTACGTGGCGAAGACAGGATCACCAGGCCAGAGGCACATTCGGGGCCGACTGGTACGGCCTCAGACTTGACGTTCTGCACGTCGTTCAGATCTCCCCCCGGCTACTCCCCTGGCATGTGTCCGGCTCCATCCAGCACGAGCCAACGAGGCCACCATAGCCGAACCCTCGCTTTCCCCGCTACGGCTCTATGGCCTGACATCACGTGATGCCAGGTCAACGAGGAGACGGCATGAGGTGTCGCCCCCGGGCGATGCCGGATCGCCCGCCGTCTCGAGACAGACGCGCCGCGGGACCCTGCGCTCGCCGAGCGACGGCCTTCAGAACCCCGCGCGCTCGACGAACTTCAACGCTGATTCCTTGTCCTTGAACCCCGACATCGACATGTACAGCTTCGTCGAGGTGTTGAAGGTCTCCAGCGTGGCACCGCCACCGGGGATCGTGTCGTCGATGCGGAACTTCTTGTCGCCCTTGTCGATCAACCACTCCGGGTGCTGGCTGTTCCACATGCGCAACAGCTTGTCCGGGTTGGTGTCGATCCAGCAGATCGGGTACCGGTCGATGTCGACGACCGTCCTGAGCAAGCCGACCGTCAGGGGGTCCTTCGCCGGCACGGTGAACAGCACGCGCACCGCGTAGGGATCGTTGCCGATCGGGGGCTTCTCGGTGATCGTGTTGACGGCGACGACATCGCGCAGCGGTGCGGGCAACGCGTCGAGGACGGCCTTCGCATCGGCCGAAACCGGTTGCTGCGCAGCCTTAGTTGTTGTCGGAGCGGCTTTGGAGGTGCTCTTCGCGGAGGTGGGAGCCGACGTCGCTTCCTGGACCGCCGACGAAGGTGCTGCGACCGTCCCACCTTCTGCGTCGCCTCCACTGGAGACCGCGACGATCCCGACAACCAGCGCACCGACCACCACAACCGCGGCACCCACCAACACCAGCGGCGACTTCCACCACGGATTCTGCTGCGGCGGCTGCGGCGGCCATCCTGGTTGCTGAGGCGGCTGCCCCCAAGCCTGCTGCGGGTAGGGCTGGCCACCGTGCTGCTGATACGGCTGCGAACCGTATTGCGGCTGCGCTCCATACGGCGGCTGCATCGGCTGCTGACCACCAGGTTGGTGAGGCCGTCCCGGCACCGGTGGCTGACCGGAATTCCAACCCGAACCCTGCTGCGGCGGTGGATAGGTCATAGTTCCCTCCCGATTTTCCCAGGCCGCTCCCGACTGACACGCGACCCGTAGCGAGAGTACTGATTCAAGACCCCGAAGCCGAACCTGGCCGATGCTTCGGGAGCGCTTCGGCACGTGCGCTGATACGGTCGCGACTGCTTGCAGAAGCTCCGAAATTGCGGAGTTCAGAGACCGAAGTTTCCTAGCTTAAACGGCATATCCCCAGCGTGGGACCTGTTTTTACCGGCACCAAAAATGATGCAAATGGACCAACGCCCAGGAGCGCACCGTACGGCTGCGAGCTCAGTCCCGATGACGTCCCCAAGCCTGCTGGCAGGTGCCGCACTCACCGAGCCTCGTCCAGACCGTCTTCGAGCGTGACGTCCCATGCTCCAACCTCGGCTGCGTATTCTGGGTCCACCTCGGCATATCCTGCAGATACTGCGGCGAACCGATGGCGCCGATCATGCTCGTCGAGCAGATGCGCGATGGTCTGGGAGACGGTCCGGCCTTCCGCTCGAGCCAGCCTGCCCACGCGCTCGCGAACCGCTTGCTCAACTTTCATCGAAGACAGCCTCACTCGCGGGCTGGGCGTTCCCTGCATCGCCGCTCCGGTGGCGGTAGGCGAGGCCAGTGTGGTGGCCAGATGCGCACTGCGTTGACCACCTACAAGCTGGTCAAGAGCCTGAGTCCACGCGTTGCCGGCCGCGAGCAAAGGTTCGAGGGCGGGTGCCGCTAGCACGAGCGCTGATTCCGGAATGCCGGCTTGGGTGATGAAATGGTTGAGCAGCGCGGAGGCGTGGTCGACAGACATGGCGTAATTGGGTGCGTAGTTGCGCAACGCCTTGACTATCTCGTCGGCCGAGGCGCCCTGAATCAGAGCATCGCGCACCACTGAGGCCAGGTGACCGCCATCGGTGCGGGCTGCGGCGAGGTCGCGAATGGTCCGCACGGGCGTTGTGACCGGTAGTCCATCCACCAGTGTCCAATCGTTCGGCGCGAGCACGGCTCGGTGGAAGCGGACGTCGGGGCTGCGGGTGCCGCAGCGGGTCGGGACACTGAATTCGAAGTAGTCGGCGTCGAGATCGCCGAGGCCGTGCAGGTCGGCGGCGGAACGATGGGAGACCACACCCGAGGGGACGTCGTCGCGGATGCGCTCGCCTGCGGGGCGGGCAGGCTCGAGCGCGAGCCATTCCGCACGCATCGGCTCGACTGGGTGATCAGGGACTCCGGCCATCCGATAGACGCCGTGGCGCAGCCGTTCCAGCACGGCATGATCGACCAGACGCTGCAGTTGCTTGCCGTTCACGCCAACTGTCGCGGCCTGGGCGGTGGTGAGCAGGCCCCATTGAGACTCGGCCAGTTCTGCCAGCCGAGCACGCAGGTTCGTCGCGCTGTTCATTGCAGCAAAAGTACCCGTCGTGCCAGTCAGAAAGGACCTTCTGAGTGCCTTTTCGACGTATGCAGCTACGAGCCGGCCCGTCAACTGTCCGACTTCGAGAAGCACGTCGCCGGGAGGGCCCCGTGACGCGGGGAAGTCTCGAGATCTCGGAAGTACTCGCCGGAATTGCGGAACCCAGAGACCGGAGTTTCCTAGCCCAACCGACATAATCCCAGCTCAGGGCGGATATTGACCGTACGCGCCGCGGTGCCTGGCGAATCGTCGCCGAGACCCGCATTGCCGAGAAATCCAACGTCGCCGCCAGCCAGATCTTCACAGGCCGAACGGTGCGCGCAGGCGTCGTTCGGGCCTGCGATTGGTTGCGAGCTCGGGGGGTGCCATCGACAGCCTATAGCTAAGTCCAGCAACATGTTTCATACCGTTAATGAACAGGCAGGATTGTCATCGGCGTAGGTTGTAGACATGGCCGAGCAACCATCGAACCCCCATGACGCCTTCACACGCATCATCCTCGGCCGAACGGCCAACGCCGCCTCAGAGCTACGTTCGGTTCTGCCGGAAGCTGTTGTCCAGCAGATAAATTGGAAAACCCTGCGACTTCTGCCGGGCAGCTTCGTCTCACCACAACTGCGGTCGCGCTACACCGACCTGCCGTTCGCGGTCGAACTCAACGGTGCAGACGCCCTCATCTACATCCTCATCGAGCACCAAAGCAGCACCGACCATCTCATGGCGCTGCGGCTCACCGAGTACATGGTCAACATCTGGACCCAGTACGTCGACACGCACCCCAACACGAAGACCCTGCCGATCATCATCCCCGTCGTGCTCCACACCAGCCCACGTGGATACCAATGGAGGGCGCCGACGGACCTTTCGCAGCTGTTCGCGCTGCCGGCACCGCTACGGGACTCGCTCGGCGACCTCGTCCCACGAATGCGATTCATCCTCGACGACATCGCACGCACCGACCTAGCCGAACTCCAGAAACGCCCGCTGACACCCGCCGTCCGAGTGATGCTGTTCCTGCAACAGAACGCCTCGGGCCGCGAAGACCTAGGGGTCAGGATGATGCCGCTGGTCGCGGACCTGTCCGCGATGGCTGAAACCCCCGGCGGCGACCGTGACCTACAGGCCGCTGTCACGTACATTATGACTGTCGGCAAAACTGTGCCGGCGAATTTCGAGCCGCTGACCAACCGGCTCAACCCGCGCGCGAAGGAGGTCTTCATGACTACCGGGGAAATGCTGCGTGCTGAAGGCAAAGCAGAGGGCGAGGCCGACCTGCTGATCTGGCAGCTCGGACGCAAGTTCGGCGACATACCCGAACCGATCATCCGAAGTGTCAGAGCTGCCGACCCCGGCGATCTGCACCGCTGGGCCGACCAGATCCTCACCGCTTCGACGATCGAAGAAACGCTCGCCTGAACGGGTCGGCTGAATCGCTGGCCGAACTTCGACGCTATGGCGGCGTGCCGCTGTTCATCGACCGGCTGGCCAGCTCGATCGCATCGAGTTGCTGAAGTTGATACAGCAAATGGCCGTCTAACTGATCAAACACTTTCGCCTACGAGCTGCGAGTCGCACGTCGCACAGGTGGCGTGCCCGGTGAGCCGTTATGGGCCTACGTGAACAGATCCGACGACCTGCTCGCAGGCGGACATCACACCGGCCCAACCGTTTTCGGCGTATTGGCAGCCGATGCTGATCTGGATGCCGTGTTCGACGAGCACCTGCCAGCGGACTGTTGACCCGTCGCCGGGGCGCTCTTCGTAGGACAGGCCGGGACGGCCGGCGAAGACTACGTCGCGGCGGACGGGGGTAACCGTTCCTGCGGGTTTTTTGGCGATTTGGGCGGCGAGGTCGGTGGCTACCTCGTCGTAGCCCGCGCCTGCGTTGACCGGTTTCTGGGTGATGGTGATGCGTTGGCGGGTGGCGTCGTCGGGGGCCAGGTCTGTGCGGGCTTCGGTGGCGGTGGTGCTGTGCCAGCCTGGGGGGACGGCTACGACGACTCGGCCGAGGATCTGAGGGGCGGGTTTTGATTTTGGTTTTGATGTAGCCGGGGGCTGAGTCGAGGAGCTCAGCGGAGCCGCGGTTGTTGCAACGGCAGCCGTGGCCTGTTGCTCGTTGGAACCACCGAACAAGAAGAAGCCGCCGATGCCTGCCGCGGCGATGACGGCGACCAGGGCGGCGGCGCCGATGTACAGCGGGCGGTTGTCGACCGGGTTGGTGGCCGCGGCACGTTCGCGCAGGGGCTGCATCCACTCCGCTGCGGGCGGAATGGTTGGTGTGTACGCGGGTGCGCGCTGAGCTGGGCGCGCGAGGTCGGTTCCGGTCAGCGGGCTGACGGTTGTCTTTGTGCCGCACACGCTTTCGACTACAGCGGTTACCGAAGCCAGTACCGCCGGATCGGTGGTACCGAACACCTGGACCACGTCGACGGGGCGGTCGGCGAGCAGACGCGCGAGCAACTGCTCGAGCTGGCCGAAGCCTTCTTCGGTATCGAGTTCGGCGACCGCTAGGTTGGGTTCAACCTCGACCGCTTCGACGTGGGTGCCGTTCGTGTCGTAGATGACCGACGATGCCGAAGTCGACAGCATCCCGAACTCGATGAGTGCGGTGCGGCGGCTCCGGCTGGCGGTGATGTCTACTGCAGAAGCGCGCAGGGCGCAAGTCTCGAACACGACCTCGTGCGTGAATCGCTGTGCGGCAGTAGCGAACAGGTCGAGATCGGGCTGCCCCCACGCGGTGGGGTGCACGACCACGATTCGCTCGCACAGCGGCGTCACCCGCAGGGCGTCCATGATCGCCCTGAGCACCGCAGACAAGGCTTGGCCCACTGTCGGCATCCGCGGCGGCAGCGCGATTACCCCGCCGGACACGTACTGCACCGCCGACACCGCCTGGGTAGGTGGTGCCAGCGGCTCACCGACGACTAGACCGGAGCCGTTGCTGCCCAACACAATCGACGGGGCAACGTCCCAGTGGGTGGTGGCGCCACGCGCCCACACCTTGGCTTCGCTGACAACGAGCTCGACGACGGTCATTCCGGTTGCGGCATCCAGGCGGTCTGGATCAGCCCCTCAGTGTTGCGTGTAACAAACGTGCCGCGGCCCGTCGGCTTCGGGCCTGGTCGGGCAGTGCCGACGATTACACCCTCGTCACGACTGCAGCTCAAGATCAGCGCAGCCGAACCGAGATCCTTCATCCTGGCCAGTGTTGCTTCGTACATTGCCCGGCCGGCACCGCCCGAACGACGAGCGATGATCAGGTGAAAGCCCAGGTCACGGGCATGCGGAATGTGTTCGACCATTGCTGAAACCGGGTTGCCCTGCGAGGTAGCGACCAAATCATAGTCATCGACTATGACATACAGCTCTGGCCCGCTCCACCAAGACCGCTCACGCAATTGCTGAGGGGTCACGTCAGGACCGGGGGTCCGCTTGGCAACGTAGGTCGCCAATCCGTTCATATAGTCGGTGAACAGGGGGGCCGTCGAACCGTAGCCAGCCTGGTAGCCCTCGGGAATTAGACCGAGCATGTTACGGCGGTAGTCGCCGACAATGAACCGCGCTTGCTCGGGCGTATTCGACGCGGCGATACCGTCGATAAGCGAGCGAAGCAACGTCGTCTTACCGGACTCGGTGTCGCCGATGATGATGAAGTGCGGGCTTTCCGCGAAGTCCACGTAGACCGGCGCAAGTTCCGCCTCATTGATGCCGATCGGAATGCGCATGCACTTCAACGACGGATCGACACGTGAAGGCCAGTTGCCAGCCAGCTGAAGAAGCTGCTCACGCGGGAACTGATCCGGCAGCATTCTGACCTGGGGAGCAGGGCGACCAGGGGTCATCTGGCTGATTGTCTCGACTGCAGCAGCAACCGCTTGTCCGAGATTCGACGGATCCGAGGAACCATCGAGGCGCGGCAATGCCGTCAACATGTGCAGGCATTCGGCGGTCATACCGCGACCGGGACGCCCCTGCGGAACCAGCGACGCGAACTTGCGACCGAGATCGGAATCCATCGGATCGCCGAGACGCAGTTCGATGCGGGTGCCGATCTGGTCCTTCAAAGCCGGGCGGGCTTCTGCCCAACGAGCGAGCGCGATCACCACGTGCACGCCATACGAAAGACCCTGCACCGCAAGGTTCATGATGGTCTGCTCGAGCGCGTCGAAATCCTGACGGATCGAGCCATAGCCGTCGATGACCAGGAACACATCGCCGAACGGATCGTCGTGCGCGCCCGCCGCAGCCGGGCTGGACGAGGGGTCCATCGACCGCAGTCGCCGGAACTCGACCATCGATTCGATACCGAGCTGACGGAACTTCGCCTCACGGGCGCGAACGATCGTGGTCATTTCGGCGACGGTGCGCCGGACCTGATCCTCGTCGAGGCGGCTGGCCACCGAACCCACGTGCGGCAGACCCTGCAGGCTGGTCAGTGTGCCACCACCGAAGTCGAGTCCGTAGAACTGCACCTGCTCGGCGGTGTGAGTCAACGCCATCGCCATGATCATCGAACGCAGCGCCGTCGACTTTCCCGACTGCGGGCCACCGACGATCGCGACGTTGCCTCGCGAACCCGACAGATCGACCACGAACGGATCGCGCCGCTGGTCGTAAGGCCGGTCGATAATGCCCATCGGCGCACGCAACGTAGCGATCGCGGAGTAGTCGCCGGTGAGAATCGAACGCGGGATCAGCTGATCCATGGTCGGCGCCTCGTCCAACGGCGGCAGCCAGATCTCGTGCGCGGGACGACCGTGGCCGGAGATACGCGAGACCAGCATGTTCAAGTTCGACATCTGGTCGTTCTCGTCACCAACAGGCTCCGGCTCGAACTCCGGCTCCACCGGCAACGGAACCCGGTCGGCCGCACGGAAACCCACGTGGGTGGCACTGAAAAGCCTTGCGTTGATATCGATCTCGCCGCCGACGATGCCAGCACTGGTGACTTCGCGCGCCGACCCACCACCCACATACGGCCCGGACACATACGAAGCCTGGAACCGCTGAATCTCACCCGAGTTGGACTTGAGGTAACCACCACCGGGCGCACTCGGCAGGTTGTAAGCGTCAGGAACACCGAGAACCTGACGAGACTCGTTGGCGGAGAAGGTCTTCAGACCGATCCGATAGGAAAGGTGCGATTCCAACCCCTTGAGCTTGCCTTCTTCCAGCCGCTGCGAGGCGAGCAAGAGGTGCACCTGCAGCGAGCGACCCAGACGACCGATCATCACGAACAGTTCCGCGAAGTCAGGATGCTGGGTGAGCAGTTCGGAGAACTCGTCGAGCACCACGAACAGTGCGGGCAGCGGGTCCAGATCGGCGCCGGCCGCACGAGCCTTCTCGTACTCCGAGACGTTGGCGAAGTTGCCCGCCTGACGCAAGACCTCTTGACGGCGATTCATCTCGCCGGCGAGCGCGTCCTTCATACGGTCGACGAGGTCGGCTTCGTCCTCGAGGTTGGTGATGACCGCGGCGACGTGCGGGACGCCGTCGAGACCGAGGAACGTCGCACCACCCTTGAAGTCGACCAGGACCAGGTTGAGCTGGTCGGGCGAGTGGGTGGCCAGCAGGCTCAGGACCAGCGTGCGCAGGAATTCCGACTTACCGGAACCGGTCGCGCCGATGCACAGGCCGTGCGGGCCCATGCCGTTCTCGGCGGCTTCCTTGATGTCCAGTTCCACGGGGGCACCGTCGGCGCCGATGCCGAACGGCACGCGCAGACGTTCGCGGCCATAGCGGGGGCGCCAGGCGCTGGCGGGGCTGAAGTTGCCGATGTCGCCGAGGTTCATCAGCTGCGACCAGGTGGAGATGGTCTCGCCCTCGTCGGTTTCGATGTCGCTGCTGCGCTGGGTGGCGGCGCGGTAGGGGGCGAGGCGGCGGGCAAGCTGTTGGGCCTGTTCGGCGCTGACGCGGTCGATGGTGGCGAAGCGTTCCTGGTTGCCGGTGGCACCGCGGCCAAGGCACTCGCCGTTTTCCACGACCATCTTGATGCCGCGCGAAACCGCAAGGCGCGGTGCGTAATTGCACAGGTCGATGATGGTGACGCCCTCGTACCCGGACTCGCGCAGCTGGTCGTCTTCGGCCTCGAGCAGGCCGCCGTCGACCACGATCACCACGTGCACCATGTTCGGGTTGTTGGGCTGGTTACGCGAGTAGCGCACCCGGTTGCCCAGCAGCGGCTGCAGGCCGGCCATCGCTTCGCGGATGGAGCCGTAGAACATGCGCTGGGTGCCGATGCCGTCTTGGGAATCGGGGTGCTGGGTGTGCGGGAGCCACTTGGTCCACTCCCACTCGCGGGCGGTGTCGGGGCCGCAGACCACCGCGACCAACACCTGGTCGGGGGCCTGGAACATGCACAGCTGCAACAGCATCGCGCGTGTCATGTCGCGGGCTTGGGCGCGGTCGCCGTCGAGGGCGACGGTGCCGAAGCCCTTCACCGCGATGGCGGTGGGCAGGTCGGGGACCGTGGAATGCGCGCGTACGAAGCGGCGCAGCGAGACCGCGGCGATGGGTTCGAGTTCTTCGACGGGGCCGGTTTCGGGGGCCACCAGTCGGGTCGCCAGGCGCTGACCACCTAGGCCGATGCGTGCGTGGCAGAAGTCCTTGTCGCCGGAGCGGCGTTCCCACATCCGGCTGGTGCCCGCGAGCATCCAGATCAGGCCGGGCTCGGGGTGGCTCCATTCGACCGAGGCGCGTTGCTGCTTGGCGGTCTCGTCGACGTCTTTACGGACTTGGTCGAGGTAGCGCAGGTAATCCTTGCGGTCCTCGTTGGCTTCGGCGGCCTTGGCGCCCTTGCCGCCACCCTGTCCGAACATGGTGACCATCGACATGATCATCATCATCGGGAACATCATCGCCATCGGGTTGGACAGCATGCCGCTGCCCTGGGTGAACATCAGCGCCATCATGCCCACCATGCCGACCACCATGACCACGGGCATCAGCTTCTGCAGCAGGCTACCGGGGGTGATCCGTGGGATCTCCGGCGGCGGCTGCAAGGTGACTTCGCCACCCGGTGTACGCGGCATTTCGCGCCTGGCACGGCGCTGGAACCTGACGGTGCTCATGGTCGAAGACTCCCCCTGCTTGACTACTCGCTATCTGTCGCCGCGGGCTCAGTGTAGAGGTCGTGGCCGACATGTCGTATGGTTCGTCAGGCATTCTGCTGTCCGAACGGTGTGTTCCGCAAACTGTCAACCGCTAAGACCGGTTGAGCGGAAACACGAGGTAGAGACGGAACTGGGGGAGTTTTGACGGACGCGCGGCTCGATCACCAAGTGGACGAAGACTCGGCACGCGGCATCGTTCGCGCACCCGACCTGGCCCGGGTCACCATCCTGGCCAAGCACACGCAGGTGGACATGGCGATCCCGGTCGACGTGCCGGTCGCCCTCGTCATTCCCAGCGTCGTCGACATGGTCGCGCAACACAGCCGCTCCAACGACTTCGACAACGACGGCGAACGCTACGAGCCCGCCGAGTGGGTGCTCGCGCGCATCGGCCACCCGCCGTTCTCGAACTCGCTGAGCCTGGGCGAACACGGCGTCCGCGACGGCGAGCTGCTGATGCTGGAAAGCGCCTCGCACACCGCGCCCACTCCCCTGTTCGACGACATCATGTACAACGTCGCGATCGCCGACGCCGACCATTACCGCAGCTGGACGCCCAAGACCGCGCGCATCACCGGTTCGGTGCTGGCCGCGCTGACCATGCTGGTGGGCTGCTTCGGCCTGCTGGCCGCGCCCGACGCGCTGCCGTTCTGGGTGTCGGGGTCGCTGGCGCTGTTCGTGTCGATCCTGTGCGTGGTCGCGGGCACCGTGCTCAGTCGCATGTATCGCGACGCTTCCGCAGCGTTGGTGCTGGCGGGCTGTGCGTTGCCGACCGCGTTCACCGCCGGAATGCTGCTGGTACCAGACCATTACGGCGCCGCGCACCTGCTGCTCGGCTTCGCGTTGCTCGGTGCGATCGCGGTGCTTGCCTGGCGCGTGACCGGCGTGGGTCTTGCCCTGTTCATCGGGGCGGCGACCGTGTCGGTCTTCGCGGTGCCCGCCGCGCTGGTGGGCTTGCTCACCGATCAGCCGCTCAAGGCGATCGGTGCGGTGGTGGCCGCGATCGGCCTGGCGGGGCTGTCGCTGTCGCCGCGCATCTCGATGCTGCTGGCGAAGCTGCCGCTGCCACCGGTCCCCTCCCCCGGCACCCCGATCGACCCGACCGAAGACGACCCCGACGACCACCGCGCCCTGCCGACGCTGGACGCCCTGCGCGCCCGCTCCGAGCGCGCCCGTCACTACCTCGCAGGCCTGGTCAGCGCGACCACGCTGGTCACCGTGGTCGGCGCGCTGCTGGCCACCAACGCCGGTGCCGAGGACGCCTACTGGCCCGGCATCTCGCTGGCGCTGGTGTGCGCGGCGGTGCTGATGTTCCGCAGCCGCACCTACGCGGGCGCCGAACAGGCGATCGTGTTGATCGCGGGCGGTTCGGCGATCGTGCTGCTGATGCTGATCGGTGTCGCGGTCGAAATGCGCCAGCCCCTGGTCGTTTTCGGTGCCGCGCTGGTGATCCTGATCTCGGCGTTGGTGATGGGATTGATCGTGCCGAACCAGTCGGCGACCCCGCCGATGCGTCGCGCGGTCGAACTGCTCGAGTACGCGTTCGTCGCCGCGGTGCTGCCGCTGGTGTTCTGGGTCGCCGATCTCTACTCGCTGGTCCGCGGGCTGTGAGGCTGGGCCTCCGACTGGCGGCCGTCACCATGGTCGTCGGTCTCAACGCCGGAATCGGTGTGAGCGGAACAGCTTTCGCTGATCGACCCCCTGCGATCGACCCGGGTCTGCTGCCCGCGGGAGATCCCGCCGCGCCCGCGGGCAAGACCGAACGTGGCAGTGGCGTCAACGGTTTGTGCCTGCGCACCCAGCCGGTCACCACGCCCGCGGTGATTCCCGCGAGTCAGCGCTCGCTGGATCTGGAACGCGCGTGGGAATTCTCCCGTGGCGCAGGACAACTCGTCGCGGTGATCGATACCGGCGTGGCACCGCATCCCCGTCTGCCGGATCTGTGGGCGGGCGGCGACTACGTGGCCGCCGGTGGCGACGGCACCGAGGACTGCGATGTGCACGGCACGGTCGTGGCCGGAATCATCGCCGCGACCCAGGTCAAGGGCGAAGGGTTCTCCGGCGTCGCGCCCGAGGCCCGCATTCTCAGCATTCGCCAGACCAGCGCGCTCTATCAGGCCGAGGGCGCGGGACGCGACAAGTCCCCCGAGGACATGCCCGACGGCTACGGCAAGGTCTCCTCGCTCGCCAGCGCCATCCGACGGGCGGCCGATTTCGGCGCTCGCGTGATCAACATTTCGCTGGTCGCGTGCAACAGCGGTTCGCCCGCGAGTGAAGCCGCGTTCGGCGCGCTCGGCGCGGCTGTGCGGTACGCGGCCGTCGAAAAGGACGCGGTGATCGTGAGTTCGGCGGGCAACTCCGACAACGCCTGCAAGTCCGGCAATCCCGGCCCCGACCCGCTCAAACCCGCGCAGGATCTGTGGAGCACCATCCGCACCTACGTGAACCCCGCCTGGTACGACGAGTACGTGCTGTCGGTGGGCTCGATCGGTGCCAACGGCGCGCCGTCGTCGTTCACCGTGCCCGGCCCGTGGGTCGGGATCGCGGCGCCTGGTGAGGGCATCACCTCGCTGGACGCCCGCACCGGCGAACCCGAGCACAGCACCGGCATCTCCGACGGCAAGTACGACGGTCAGGGCAAGTACTCGCCTTACAGCGGAACAAGTTTCGCGTCGCCGTACGTCGCCGGTGTCGCCGCGCTGGTGCGCGACCGGTTCCCCGATCTGACTTCGAAGCAGGTCATCGAACGACTGCAGGCCACCGCGCACGCACCGGCCGAGGGCTGGAATCCATACATCGGGTACGGCGCGGTCGATCCGGTCGCTGCGCTGACAAACGAAGTGCCCAAACAACTTCCGCCGAAGCAGTCGAGCCCGCCGCGCAGTCAGCAGCTCGCCGTGCCCGCACCGCCGCCTGCGCCGGACAACACCGCGCGCAACGTGGCACTGATCGGTTCGGGCGCCATCGGGCTGATCCTGGTCCTCGGCGTGCTGGCTTCGTTCCCGATCCGTCGCAAGTTCGGGATGTCGGTCGACGATCTCTGACCTGATCGACCGAAGAGCAGGGTACGGTCCTGGAGTCTGTGACCCATCAAGCCAGGTAGCCGCATGAATTCAACCGATCGTCCCCTCACCCGCAGACAACGGTGGGAGCGCGCGACGAATCTGCCGTTGATCGTGCTCGCGGTGGTATTCGTGATCATGTACGCGTGGCGGGTGCTCGACACCGACGCGTCTCCGACGCTGGATGCCAGTCTGCTATGGGCGGATATCGCGATCTGGGTGGTGTTCGCGGTCGATTTCGCGGTCAGGTTGTGGCTGTCGAGCGACCGGCCGCGCTTCATCCGCAAGCACCCGCTGGACCTGCTGGTCGTGCTCGTGCCGCCGTTCCGCCCGCTGCGCCTACTCCGAGCGTCGCTGTTGCTGCTGGACGCGCTCAACCGCGCGACGCACCCGCGCACCCGCCTGGTGACCTTCGTGGCGACCAGTTCGGTGCTCATCCTGTTGCTGACCAGCCTGGCCTTCTTCGACGCCGAATACGGCGCACCCGACAGCAAGATCGAATCCTTCGGCGACGCCCTGTGGTGGTCCGCGGTCACCGTGACCACCGTTGGTTTCGGCGACGTCTACCCGGTGACCACCGAGGGCCGGTTCGTGTCCCTGATCCTGATGACGCTGGGCATCGGCCTGATCTCGTTCGCCATCGGCACCATGACCAGCTGGGTCGTGGAACAACTCAAAACCGTCGACGACGCCGCCGACCGCACCGAGAACACGCTGCGCGAACTGGTCGACGAGGTCAAAGCGCTACGCACCGAGGTCGCCGAACTGCGCTCGGCGACCCCACCGGACTAATTCACTGTTGCGACAGGCTTTTTCGCGGGTGAAGGATCCGGCGCGACACCATCGTGCGCGACCATCGCCTCTTCCCGACCCATCGTCGGCCCACCCGCGAGCAGTCCGATGATCGGCCACGGCGCCGGTTCAGCGGTGACTTGCTCGAGGCCGAGGGCCTTGACCGCGTCGCCGTTCTTGATGCCGAAGCGAACGCCGGTGTCGGCGATGTAGAACAGGCTGTCCTTGCGGCGACTGTTCGGTTCGATACCGGTGGACTGCACGTAGGCACCCGAGGCCGGCGGGATGAAGACCGTGTCGGCATTGGGGCCCGCGCCGTCGGCCTGCGCGAGATCGACCATCTTCGCCTTGTCCGGGATCGGCAGATCGATACCCGTCAGCAAGGTCAGTTCGGCGCGCGCGGTGGCGTCGGCGTTATCGGTGGCACCGGGGATCGGCTTCCACGACATGCAGCTCACCGGCTGATCCTTGGCGCTGATCAGCGTGGGCCGGTCGCGCGGGTAGTCCTGCACCTTCAGCGTCTGCACGTGCGGTGCATAGACCTTGTCGGTGGACTGAATCGTCGTGCCGTTCATCATTGTCGGATAGAAGTTGCGGATGATCTGGGCGGTCAGCGTCGAAATCTCCTGCAGTCCGTCCTGGAGCACCACGTAGTTCTGATTGGGCTCGTTGAACACCTGGACCACGTCACCGATCTTGTGGCCGCTCACGTTGTAAGACGGTGTGCCACCGGGATTGACGATGACCGGCGTGATGATCGGCAGTGCTTCGGGAATCGCGTTGAGCAGGCCCTCACTGATCGGACGCGGGGTCACCGTCGTGACACCGAGCGCGTGGGTCACGGCCGGATCGTCCATCTTCACGCGAGCGCGCTTGCCGTCGTAGACCAGGTAGGTCGCGTCCTTGCCCTTGACGAGCATGGTCTTGCCTTCTTCGACCTTCGACGCCTTCGTGCCGAGACTCGGGTCACCCGCAAGCACCGACGTAGTCAGGTCCGCGCTGCCGTCGGACTTGAGCTGATCACACACCGTCCACGCCCGACCCTTGCCGCCCTTGTCGTAGAGAATCGACGACGGGGCGCCCGGGATACCGATCAGCTGACCGCGCGGCTTCTTCCCCAGCTCGGATTCCTTGACGATCGACGCCTTGGCCGCCTCACCCACGGCCAACCGGGCCGAAGCCAGGTTCAGCGCAGGGTGCACGACGTTCTCGACCACCGCGTACACGCCGCCGGATTCCTTGGCGATCAGGATCTTGCTGTCGCCGATCTTGTCCTGCGGCCGCAGCAGCGCCAGGATGCCGCAACCGGCCAACACGACCAGGCCCAGCACGAGCCCGACCACATAGGCACGGGTCTGCGCGCGCATCGGATCGTGCAACATGCGCACGTCCCGGCGCACCAGGGCGTGCTCCATTCGCCGCACCAGGAAGCGGTATCCGCTGACCTGCCAGCGCGTTGTTGGTTTTGAAGGCATGGTTCCTCCCCCGAACAGTGCTCTCGCTCGGGCAACACAGTACAGTTCCCGGCAGAAGTTGTTCGCATTCGGCCTGGCGCCGATCGACAATCGGGTACCTGGGGGAGGAACGAATGGCTGAGTTCACCGGTGCGGGACCGCGCCCGCTGTTCGGTCGGATCACGTTGCCGCACCTACTGATCGCGCAGGTCCTCGGCCTGATCGCGGGGGTCGTGGCGCTGATCGTCGGCCTGGCACCGTTGCCTTCGCTCGGCATCGCCATCGGGGTGGCCTTGCTGCCGCTGATCCCGATCGGCAAGCGCACGATCCTGGACTGGCTGTCGACCATTCGCCGCTACCTGGGCAAGCGCGACTACACCCTCGGCGACACCGTCGACTTCCGTGACACCGACGGCCGCTCGCTGGGCCTGTACTGGGACGGCAGTCGCGTGGTCACCGTGGTCGAGGTGCTGGCCCCCAAGGGCGGGCTGACCCGAATCGCCCGCACCGCCGTGCACGCCTCGCACCTGCTGCCGCTGCCCGAACTGGCCGCCTGCCTGAACCAGCACGACATCCTGCTCAGCGGAATCGACATCATCAGCCACGGCCACCGCAGCCGGTCCGGCACCCCCGCGGGCGCGATCTACGAATCGCTGCTCGGCCCGCTACCCGCGACCGCGCACCGCACGGTGTGGTTGGCGATCAGTTTCGACGCGGTGAACTGCCCCGATGCGACCGAGCGTCGCGGTGGCGGCGTCGACGGTGCGTCGCGCGCGGTCACGATCGCCACCCAGCGGATCATGCGCACCCTCGAAGACGCCGACTGCAACGCGCGCATCCTGACCGCGCCCGAGATCCGCAAGGCCGTGCAGCAGATCACCGCCGGTCTGGATCCGCGCACGCTGAGTCAGCGGTGGAAGTACGCCGAGATCGGCAACGCGGTGAATATCGGTGCGGCAGTGGACCCCAAGCAGTTGGGTTCGGATCTGCTCGCGCAGCTGTGGGTCGCGCCCTCGCGAGGCACCACGGTCGCCGTGCGACTGCGTCCCGGTAGCGACGCCGAGTCCGTCAGCGTCGGTGCCGCATGGCGTTTGACCGCGCGCGAGCTGCCGGAGAAGACCAAGTCCAAGGGCATGGTGTCCATGCGCGGACGCCATCGCGACGCGCTGCTGGCCCACCTGCCCATCGCGGTACCCGGGGTCGACGACACCATCCCGACCACCGAGTTCCCCATCGATGTCATTGGTGCCCTGCATCTTCCGTCGTCGGGTTGCGGGCAGCTGCTCGGCTCCGACGACGAGGGCAACGGCGTTGCCACCAGGATCGTGGGCACCGGCATCTCGACGGTGTATGTCGCCGGTGAGCTGTATCTGGCGCAGCAGTTGGTGTTCCGCGCGCTGGCCGTGGGCGAACGCGTGCTGGTGCGCACCGACCGGGCGCAGGCCTGGGAGCAGCTGGTCACCACCGTGGGCAACCCCGAACGCCTGACCATCGCGGTCGAAACCCACCAGTCCGACGCGGGTTTCACCGCCACGGTCGTCGACGGTGTGCTCGCCCCCGCCCCGCACGCCGGCGTCACCACGATCTACCTCACCGGCGACCCGAACGGCTGGCCCGCTTCCCGCCCCGACCTGGAGATCTTCCAGCCGGGCGCGATCGGCAACCGGGTGGTGCTGCGCACGGGAACCACCAGGGTGAACCTCACGCTGGTGTCGATCCCGCGCGAGTCCACCTACATCGGCGCACCGCGTGGGCAGCGCGCTATGGCGTCGGCCTGATCGGATTCACCCGGCGTAATCGTACAATCGGGCCGCTTTTTGTCAGAAAACTGATTAAAAACGCGCGAATTGTACGATTACGCCGGTCTCGACGGAGATCCCGCGGCGTGTATCAGCCCGGATAAGGCTCGACAGTGCGGGCTGCCCGCAAAGTCGTTCCCCACCAGGCCAGTTGGTTCAACATCCGGTCGCAGGCGTCGATAGCGGCATCATCGTTGGTCATGCCCGTCTTGTCGAAGCGGCGTTTGGCCTGGGCGAAGCTCACCGATTCGCGCACCGACACCATGTGCAGTTCCGCGACCACCTGACGCAACTGCTCCACCGCACGCAACCCACCCGACAGCCCGCCGTAGGACACGAACCCGATCGGCTTGGCCCGCCACTCGTGCTTCACGCTGTCGAGCGCAGTTTTCAGCGAGGCCGGGTAGCCGTGGTTGTACTCGGAGGTGACGGCGATGAACGCGTCGGCGGCGCCTACCCGCGCCCGGAAGTCCTCGACCGCAGGCGTTTCGGTCAGGTCGGCAGGCAGGTCCAGTTCGCGCAGGTCCAGCACCCCCACCTCGAAGTCGGGCCGCTCACGCAGCGCGGTGACCAACCAGCCCGCGACCACATCCGCGAACCGCTCGGGGCGGGTGCTGGCGACGATGATCTCCAACCGCAGCGGTGCATTCATGCCGCGAGCTTAACGACACTCCGCCACCCCTGACTTGCCCCGTCGGCCGGATCAGGCACGATGGAGCGCACTCGTGAAGCTTTCATGGGGGCGAGGGGGTCGCACGTGATCATCGGACGTTGGCAACTGGTGGAGACACTGGGCCGACCGGATACCTGGTCGATGCTGTGCGCGGGGACGTCGCCGCGCGAGTGGGCGTCGTATCAGCGGGCGATCCCGTCCCGGTTGCAGGCGCTGATCGCGACCGCTCATGCCACGGGCGCGCCGGTCGAGCAGGTGCTGCCGAAGTCGCGAAACCCGTGGTCACAATTGCAGTTTCGGGCTGTACCGGTGCTGTGGTCGGAGGTGTCCACCCATGCGGTGAAAGTGTGGGTCGGCGAGAAAGCTCCTGAAGAGGAACTGAGCGTGGCGCCGTTCCAGGTCGACTCGCACGCCCGGATCGTGCGAACCCAACCCGAGGGTCTGGGACCCCATTTCGGTTCGGGGCCTTTCGAATACACCGGCGCCGAACCGTTCCAGCGCATCGAACGGTTCGACAATGCGTTGGAAGTCATTGCGGCACTGTCGCGTTCGGATCCCGGCAGCCGGTGGTCGGGAATCGCGACCGTGTATTCGGGGATCGGCCCGCGTTCGCTGCTGGTGGCCGCGCGCAACGGTCACGACGACGAAGGACGGTTCGACTGGCGCGGTATCGCCATCGACGTCACCGACAGCATTGCGCCGCAACCGAAGTCGTTCGAAGCCGCGACGCTGGACCTGCTGCGTGAGAGTCAGCCCGGACTGTTCCTGGTCATCCTCGACACCGCGCAGGTCCGTGCGGTGCGGTGGGTGACCGAGCCGATGCCGGGGCTGCGCTGGCGCGGGGTCGACGAACGGACCGTTCCGCACCCCGACGACCGGCCCAGGATCGCCGCGTTGCGCACCGAAATCCTGGCCGGCGCCACCCGAGCCGGGCTGACCGGGTTGCGGTTGGCGGCCGAGGAAGGCGGGTGGCTCACCGTCGACGTGGAGGTCTCACCGTTGCCCGACGGCGGCGCGGTGCCTGCGTTCATGCTCGCTCAACTGCAGGTCACCGCGCCGCAAGGGTGATCGGCCCAGGGCGCGCCGCGACCGGAATGCCCGCTGCAAGTCACCGCCCGGCTGCGGCGATTACGGCAGCTCGAAGGGCAGCGACACCCCGGCGTGCACACGGCACCGATCGCAGGCGTCGGTGTCGTCGACCGCGGTGACCGCGCGGCGCATGAGCTCCTTGAACGGGCCCAGGTTCTTCTTGAACTCCGCGAACACATCCACCGCGTGCACCCCGTCGCCCTCTTCGAGCCCGGCATCCAGGTCGGTCACGAGAGCGACTGCCGCGTAACACATTTCGAGTTCACGAGCCAGAACAGCTTCGGGATGCCCGGTCATATTGACCAGATCCCAACCCTGCCCCGCGAACCAGCGACTCTCGGCACGCGTGGAGAACCGCGGCCCCTGCACCACGACCATCGTCCCGGAATCCTCGACCCGCATGTCACCAGCGGACTTCACCGCGGCGGCGCGCAGATCATCGCAATACGGATCGGCGAAGGACACGTGAATGCCTCCACCGTCGAAGTAGGTCTGCGCGCGGCCCGACGTGCGGTCCACGAGCTGATCCGGCACCGCCACCGTGCCCGGACCCCAATCGGCGCGCAGGCTGCCGACCGCGCACGGCGCGAACACCCGGCGCACCCCCAGCGAGCGCAGCGCCCACATATTCGCCCGGTAGGGCAGGGTGTGCGGCGCGAATTCGTGTTGCTTGCCGTGCCGAGGCAGGAACGCGACAGCGCGGCCGTCCACCTCGCCGATCGCGACCGGCGCACTCGGCGCGCCGTACGGTGTGTCGACCTCGACGTGCACCGCGTCGTTGTCGAAGAAGTCATAGAAGCCACTGCCGCCGATGACAGCGAGCGCGGGCCGGGCAAGCGTACTCATGCCACCGATTCTTCCGTCCGCCACGGTCGCGCGCATCACCGGGGACCCATCTGACAATTCCGCCGCGAAACTGTACCCTAGGGGGGTATTAGTTCGCCAGGCGAGCTACCCAGGCAGGCGAGGAGACCTTCGGTGACAACACCCACCCCCGACACCGCGACCGGCGGCGAGCACGCGGGTCACGCAGGCCACGGCTACATCACCGCCAAAGACGACTACCTCAAGCGACTGCGCCGCATCGAAGGCCAGTCCCGCGGGCTGCAGCGGATGGTCGAAGAGGAAAAGTACTGCATCGACATCCTCACCCAGGTCTCGGCGATGACGAAGGCGCTGCAGGCTGTCGCGATGGGGCTGCTCGAGGACCACATCTCGCACTGCGTGGTCGACGCGGCGGTGGCCGGTGGACCCGAAGCGGAAGCGAAGATCAAAGAGGCGACCGACGCGATCGCACGTCTGGTTCGCAGCTGAATCCTTGACGGCGGGCAACTTCGCCTACCCCGCCGCGCGAATGTCCGTTCGCCCGTCGGTCCACGGATTGCCCGTTTCGTCGAGCACCAGATCGGCGAACAGCAGCCCCGTCTTGCCCGGCGGCAACGGCCGAACCAGGTCGTTGCCGTCCGGCCCGAGGATCCGCGCCACCCCGCCCCCGCCGCTGAGCAGCAGGTGCTGCGGCGACCGCGCGTCCACCACCGACCATCCCGTCATCGGTACCAACGCCGTCGGCGCGATCACCACCACCCCGCTGTCGCGCGCGTACTGCTGCGCGACCGAACTGTTCACCGCGACCACGATGTCCTCGCTGACCTCGTGATACACCGTGAAACCGGAGAACGCGGCAACGTGGACCTGCTCCCGCCACAGGTCCACGCGCCGGTCCGGGCACAGATGATCGGCTCCCCCCAGGACGCCGACCCGGCCCAGCTCAGTGTGGTAAACCACCGACGGCAGCACACCGTCGGCGAAGACTTCACGTTCCAGCGGCGTCGGCCACTGCTTGCGCGACACCTGCACCACCCCCGCCGGGCTCACCATCGCCTGCGACATGAAGATCTCGTCGCCTGCCCGCTCCGCGAACCCGAGCACCACCCACACCCCCGCCCACTGCGCGGCATCGGCGATGGCCCGCATCTCCGGCCCATCGGCGGTCATCGCGTTGGCCAGATACCGCGACTGGAACTCAGACCCCCAGTCGACCGAATTCAGCCACAACCACCACGGATACCCCGGCAGGAACACCTCGGGAAACGCCACCAACTGCGCCCCGCCCGCCCCCGCGTCCTCGATGAACCCGATCGTCTGCGCGACCCCGGCGGGCAGATGCAGCCAAGCCGGCTCCGCTTGCACCGCCGCCGCCCGAATCCGAATCGCCATCGCGCCCGCTCCTCACTGGTCCAACGAATTCCAGTGTGCTGCAAGTGCAAACGTACTTACAGTCCGTCCGCGCCAAGGTTCTGACAATCGGTGCCATGTTGATCATCTACAGGCGTGATTGCCGGTACTCACCGGGTGTCATCCCGGTTTCCTGACCGAACACGCGGTAGAACTGGCGCTCGGAAGCGAAGCCGGAGGCGTAGGCGATGGTGGCCGGTGAGTGCGTGTTGTTGCCGGCCAACAGTTTTCGCGCGTGCTGGACTCGTAGCTTGCGCAGCGTGGTGGTGAGAGTTTCGCCGGTGCCGTCGAACAGTCGGAACAGCGTGCGTCGGGAGATGTGGCAGGCGCCCGCGATCTGGTCGATGGTCAATTCGGGTTCGGTGCAATGGTTTCGGAGGTACATCAGCACGTGCTCACGGCTGAAGGCGTCGGCGGGCGTGTCGATCGGACGTCCGCCGGTGCCGAGCAGCACAGCCGAGCTGATCAGGTCGAGGGCATTGCGGGACAGGATCTCCGCCTGCGCGGGTGATTGCTCGCGGACGCGGACCAGATCGCGAAAGAAGGTGGCGATCACGCCCACCGCGCTGGTCGGTGACATGGCCGTCGCAGTCGGAATCACCAACTGACCGACTCCCGGTTGCTCGCGCACCAACCGAATCGGGACCTGCACGAGCACCATCTCGCACGCGCCGTCGACAGACCAGCACGACGGCAGACTGGTGTCGAAGAACGTTGCCTCGCCCGGTCGCAGCAGCACAGACCTCCCGTCCTGCTCCAGTCGTGCTCGCCCCACCGTCTGAATGCCGAAGAACAGGTACTCGTCCGAAGCTGCCCTGATATGGCTGTCGCCCCGGCGCACTTCCTGGTTCTCGACGCGAATCTCCGTGAGACCGAAATCGACTCCGCCGTCGAGAGAACCCGACGTCAGCCGCCCGGACATCGGAGCCTGCCGCCGAGGCGAAACGGCCAGCGGAAGATAGGTCTGCTGCATCACCGCTTCCCACTGCTCGAACGTCTCGTCCCGGGAATCCGCAGCCGAAAACTCCAGCGTCGTCGGTTCGTTCGCCACAGGCGTCCTCCGGAAAACGGGAATCAGGCATAGCCGTCACCACGGCATCACCCCAGAATAGTCCCGTGCACACGGCCTCTCAATGCGATAGCAAGTCACATGACCAGCGAAAACCTCGATAGGAAAACCTCTTTCAGGACGTCCACAGCGAGTGCCGCAAGCAGCCTGACTATCCGATATGCGATCGGCGATACTCACCCGGAGTCATCCCGAATTCCTGTTGGAACACGCGGTAGAAGTGTCGCTCCGAGGTGAACCCCGAGTCGAAGGCAACTGCTGGCAATGATTGCGTCCTGTTGCGGGCCAACAGTTTCCGCGCATGATGCAAACGCAACCTACGAAGCGCCGTGCCGAAGCTGTCGTCGGTACCGACGAAGGCCCGAAACAGCGTGCGGCGGGAGATATGGCAGGCGGCGGCGACTTGGTCGATAGTCAATTCCGGGTCGGTGCAGTGTTTGCGGAGGTAGACCAAGACCTGTTCTCGACCGAAGGTGTCGGCGGGTGCGTCAACCGGGTGCTCACCGGTGGCGAGCAGAACCGCGGAGCTCACAAGGTCCAGGGCGTTGCGGGACAGGATGTCGGCTTGGGCAGGCGATTCCTCGCGGATGCGGACGAGATCGCGAAAGTAGGTGGACACCACCCCGGCCGCGCTGGTCGGAGGCAGCGCGATCGCGGTGGGTATCACCAGTTGACCGACGCCGGGCTGTGCGCGAACCAGACGGAGCGGGACCTGCACGGCCACCATCTCGCACGCACCATCGACAGTCCAGCAAGACGGTCGACTCGTATCGTAGAAGGACGTGTCGCCCGGATTGAGCAGGACAGATCGACCGTCCTGGTCCAGACGCGCCTGCCCTTTTGTTTGAATGCTGAAGAACAGGTACTCATCGACAGCCGCCCTGACATGACGATCGCGTCGGCGCACTTCCTGATTCGTGGCACCGATCACCGTGAGCCCGAAATCGGTTGTGCCATCCAGTGAACTGGAAGTGAGTCGCCCAGCGAACGGGGCGCCCTGCCGGGGCGTGACCGCGAGAGGAAGGCAGTTCTGCTGCATCGCCGCCTCCCACTCTTCAAATGCTGCGTCACGGGGTGTGGCCGCCGAAAATTCGAGCGTCGTCGGTTCGTTCCCCATCGGCGTCCTCCCGCAAGGATTCAGACATAGCCGTACCTACGGCATCCTCAGAATAGCCGCGCCCCCGATCCCCCTCAACGCGTTGACACCAGCGAAAACCCCACTCCGCAAGCCCCTTTCAGCAATTTCCAGAACGGGCAAGGCAAGAAGGAGAAAAACTCATCCGCGATGGACCTGCCGATATTCACCCGGCGTCATTCCGGTTTCACGTCGAAAACAGCGATAGAAATGCCGCTCCGAAGCGAAGCCCGATCCAAATGCCACCTCGGCGAACGAATGTCGGCGCGCACTCGCGAGCATGGTCTGCGCGCGCCGAACCCGCAGCTTGCGCAAGGTCGCACCCACACTGTCACCGCCGTCGAAGATTCGGAACAGCGTGCGGCGCGAAATATGACAGACCGCCGCGACCTCGTCGATGGTCAATCCGGGATCCGTGCAGTGTTCGCGCAGGTAGGTCATCACGTGTTCGCGACTGAGCTGATCGGCAGGCTCGTCGACCGGCCGTTTCCCCGCGGCCAGCAGCACCGCGGAGCCGATCATGCCGAGCGCGCTGCTTGCCAACGTCTGTGCTTCGGCCGGCGCTTCCACTTGGAACCGCGCGAGCCTGCGGAAAAAGCCCGCGACCGCGCCCGCGGGACTGTCGGCCGGCACTGTCACCGCGGTCGGTAGCCGCAGTGAATCGAGTCCCGGTTGCGCCCGCAGCAAGCGCAACGGCACCTGCACGATGACCACCTCGAAAGCTGCCCCGCCACTCCAGTCATCCGGCCCGTTGTCCCAGTGGTACGGAACGGACGTGTCGAAGAAGACCATGTCACCGGCACGAGTCGGGGCCCTGCGCCCGTCCTGGTTCATACACATCTGGCCGTCGATATGCACGCTGGCCAGCAGATATCCCTCGCCTGCGCGGGCCTGCGACCTGGAGCAACTCATCACCTGATGGCTGCCCGCGAATGTCGCCAGCGTGAAATCCGCCGGACCCGGCAGCGTGCCCGAGGTGACGCGGCCGTAGAAGGGTCGCTCGGGATGTGGGTCGACGGAGACCGGGACGTAGGACTGCGACATGTACATTTCCCACTCGTCCACAGCCGCACCGCGCGGCGTCGGCGACGAGAAATCGAGCGTCGTCGTTTCGATGGGCATCCGCAGCCGACCTCCGGGACATAACCGACTCTACGGCCACGATAGCCCCACCGGCGGACCGGTCACGCCGATTCGGCCACCTCTCGCTCACGCCGCACAACCCGCCCACTCGGCGTGTGCATCGAACGTTCCCCCACCGACCGCAACGACCGGCCGACCTCCATCTCCGCGAACAGCAACCCCTCCGCCCCCTCCGCCAACGGCGTCGCCAACTCCAACCCACCAGGGCTGAAAATCCGCGAAACTCCCCCACCGCCGCGCAACAGCCGTCGGTCCGGCATCCGCGCGTCGACAACTTCCCACCCGGCCACCGGCACCACCGCCACCGGTGCGATGACGTGTGTCGCGCCGTCCATCGCATAACGCACGCTGGCGGCGGTATCGAGTCCGGGACCCCAGTCCTTGTCCTCGCCGTAGTAGACGGTGAATCCCGGCCAGGCCGCGATGTGGATTTGTTCCCGTTGCTCGTGCATTCGGGCGCGCATATCCGCACGAAGATGATCGGTGCCGCCGAGCACGCCGATCCGTCCGAGTTCGGTGTCACGGACCAGCAGCCCACCGAGCGAGGTGCTGAAAACAGTCCGTTCGAGTCCTGTCGGTTCGGCTTTACGAACTACCGCGACAGTCCCGTCGGCGCCGATCAGTGCCTGGGACATGAAAACCTCGTGCCCGGCCCGCTCCGCGAACCCGACCGATACGTGAATCCCCTTGCGCCGCGCGGCATACGCGATCGCCCGCAACTCCGGACCGTTGGCGGTCAACGCGTTCGCGAGATATCGGTTGAGGAATTCCCCACCCCAGTCGACGGAGTTCAGCCACATCCACCACGGAAATCCCGGCAGAAACGTCTCGGGAAAGGCCACCAACTGCGCACCACCGTCGGCGGCGTCCTCGATGTATCCGATGGTCTGTTCCACCCCGGCGGACAAGTTCAACCATTTCGGCTCGGCTTGCACAGCCGCCACGCGTATCCGGCTCATCGTGACCCCTCGTCGCTCATCCTGATAAAAGTGCTCGTTTCACTCTCTCGCAGAATTTCGAGCCTCAAACTGTCATTGCGTGCCAGCCGACCGACGATGCGTGCCAACCCGTCGGTTTCCTCAGGCGCCGTGCGCTTCCCGGTACTCACCAGGGGTCATACCCACTTCGCAACGAAACGCACGGAAGAACTGACGATCGGAGGCGAACCCGGACGCCAGCGCGATCGACGCCATCGAACGCCCCCGCTCACCCACGAGCAGGGCGCGCGCATGTTCCACCCGCATTCGCCGCAACTCCGCACCGATTCCACCCTCGTCGAACACCCTGTACAGGCTGCGACGCGACAACAGACAAGCCCGCGCGATCTCGTCGACAGTCAGTCCGGGATCGGTGAATCGCCGCCGCATATACGCCAAAACGTGTTCCCGCCCCAGCGCCTCCCCCGCTAGCCCGGTCGGCAACTCACCCGCGGCCAGCCGCACCGCCGAAGCCAGCAACGCAATCCCGTTATCGGCCAGGACATTCGCCTGGTCAGGCGCGATCTGCTGAATTCGCGCCAGATCGCGAAAGAACCCCGCAACCACCCCACCCGGACTAGCCGCCCGCACAGCTACAGCGGTAGGCACCACAGTCGAATTGTCCCGCACCGATTCCAACGGCGTCTGCACCACCACGTGCGCCCACGACGCGTCCATCTCCCAGTGATACGGCCGCGACGTGTCATACAGGACCATGTCCCCAGCCCCCACCACCGCAACCCGCCCATCCTGATGTAACCGTCCAGACCCCTGCGTCAGGATCGAGACCAGCAGAAACTCCCCCTCGGTCCGCGCGATCCCCCGCTTGGTCCGCCGAATCCGCTGCCCACTGCCACTGATGGTCGACAAGTCGAATCCCGGCATGCTGGTGCGCGCGATATTGCCGTGAAAGACCGCCTCCCGATCAGGTTCGACAGCCAATGGCACATAGCTTTCCGAGAGCAGTGACTCCCACTCCGCGAAGGATTGTTTCTGAATGGCATTATCGGTAGTCATCGAACCCTCCCCCGGAATTCTCCCGGCGTCACTCCCGTCGTCGTACGGAAAACTCGATAGAACTGTCGCTCGTTCGCGAATCCGGCCAGCCCGGCAATCGTGGCGCCCGGCCGCTGCGGGTCCGCGAGCAGCAGCGTTTTCGCCCGCTCCACCCGGAAACTCCACAATCGCGCCATGACACCGACATCGCTGCCGTCGAAGAGTCGGTACAGCGCACGCCGCGACAGCAGGCAGGCGCGGGCGATGTCATCGACTGTGAGCGTTGGATCGATGCACCGCTGCTGCATGAACGCCAGCACCCGCCTGCGCGACAACGCGTGCATTCCCAGCTCCCCTGGCAACTGCCCGGCGGTCAATGCCAAGGCCGAGGCCAGCAACGGCACACTGTGCGCGGCCAATTCCGCCGCTTGCGCGGGGTGACCGGCCTGCAGTGACGCGATATTGCGGAGAAAGTCGGTGACCACCGCAGCCGCGCTATCGGCCTTGACGGTAATGGCCGAGGGCGTGAGTGGCTGAGTCCAACCCCCGCGGTCGGCCAGGATCGACACCGGCACCTGGACAACGATCTGCTCGTGCAGTCCGTCGGATTCCCACCAGTTCGGCCGCCTGCTGTCCACGAAAACCATGTCGCCCCGCCGCAATTCCGCGAGTCGACCGTCTTGTCGCACCCGACCCGAACCCGATACGCAGATCCCGACGTACAGCACTTCGATGTTCGATCGAGCGATCAAGCGCGGGGTGCGCCGTACCCGCTGTCCGCTGGAATACAGCGTGCTGAATTCCACGCCGTCGAAGGTGTCGTGAGTGAGTTCGCCGCGGAAAGGACCCGTTTGCCCCAGCGGTTCGATCGCCACGGGGACGTAGGCGTTGGTCATCACCGCTTCCCACTCGTCGAACGAACCCGCGGTGGACGTATCCATCGACGGTACCCACTCTCTCGACAACCACAGCTGGCAGCGGAATTGGCCAGGTGGTTGCCATACTCGCGCCTACGAGAGGGAATCTAGCAGTAGCCGGAATCAGAATTCCAGGAATGTGAGTGCAACCACGCTAAATAGCGTATTGCGATCACCGATCCGCCAGAAACATGGGTCCGGGAACAATAGCCAACTAATTGCTTTGGCTAATAGGCCTAATCGCCACAGCAACCACCGTCGGGAACCGGCACCGTGCGGGTTTCGCGAGTCTGCATGTTGCGGGCCGCGAGGTCGGCGTCGGCGGGGTAGTCGACGGCGATCAGGGACAGGCCGTGGGCGGGGGCGACGGTGACCGAGCTCGAGCGTTCGGTTTCGGCGAGCAGGGTGCGGGTCCAGTCGGGGGTGCGGCGGCCTTCGCCTACGGCCAAGACGGCGCCGACCAGGCTGCGGACCATCGACCAGCAGAAGGCGTCGGCGCTGACGTAGGCGGTGAGCAGGTCGCCGTCGCGTTCCCAGTCGAAGCGTTGCAGTTCACGGATGGTGGTCGCGCCTTCGCGGCGGCGGCAGAAGGCGGCGAAGTTGTGCAGGCCCAACAGGTTTCGTGAGGATTCGCGCATCGCTTCGAGATCCACGCCCGGCTTGCACGGCACCACGCCGCGTGCCTGCAACGGCTGCGCGCCGTAGGGGGCGGTGGTGAGGCGGTAGGCGTAGTGGCGGCGCATCGCGGAGAAGCGAGCGTCGAATTCCTCAGGGGCGGGCGAGATTTCGGTGATCCGCACGTCCTTGGGCAAGAACTTCGCCATGCGATACATCAACTTGTCGGCGTCGAACTCGGCGTCGGTGTCGAAGTGCGCGACCTGCCCCTCGGCGTGCACCCCCGCGTCCGTACGCCCGGCAACAGTGAGAACAACATCCTCACGCAACACCTTCGACAGTGATTCCTCGAGCACCCCCTGCACCGTGCGCAACCCCGGCTGACGTGCCCACCCGGTGAAATCGGTTCCGTCATAACTGATTCCGAGCCGCACCCGCGTCATGCCATCCTCCTGGAGTCGCACACAGAAAAGAACCGAGCCCGCCACCCACGAAGGGTGACGGGCTCGGCAGGAAGCCTGAGAATCAGGCGTCCTTCTTGTCCTCGGTGGCCTCGTCGGCGGCCGGAGCCTCGACGACAGCTTCTTCGACGACCTCGGCGGCCGGAGCCTCTTCGGTCTTCTGCGAAGCGGCGACCCGACGGGCACGATCGGCCTCGTTGGTCACGGTCTTCTCGCGAACCAGCTCGATGATGGCCATCGGCGCGTTGTCACCCTTGCGCGGCAGCGCCTTGGTGATACGCGTGTAGCCACCCTCGCGACCCTCGAACGAGGGGCCGATGTCGGCGAACAGGACATGGACGACGTCCTTGTTACGGATGTCCTTCATGACCTCGCGACGGTCGGCAAGAGTGCCGGCCTTCGCCTTGGTGATGATCTTCTCGGCGTAGGGACGCACCGCCTTGGCCTTGGCCTCGGTGGTCGTGATCCGACCGTGCTCGAAAAGCGCCGTGGCCAGGTTGGCGAAGATCGCCTTCTGGTGCGACGCCGAGCCGCCGAACCGGCGACCCTTCTTGGGCTTGGGCATTGTGGGTTTCTCCTGGGCGTATTAAAGCTGTTCGGTTTCGGCGTAGTCCTGCTCGCCGCCGTCGGTATCACTGAACGTGCCGCTGTCGCTCCACGTTCCGGTGCTCGCGTCGTAACCCACCACGGAGGACGGGTCGAACGACGCCGGGCTGTCCTTGAGCGAGAGGCCGAGCGTGTGCAGCTTGACCTTCACCTCGTCGATGGACTTCTGGCCGAAGTTGCGAATGTCGAGCAGATCCGACTCGGTGCGGCCAACGAGCTCGCCCACCGTGTGCACACCCTCGCGCTTGAGGCAGTTGTAGGACCGGACGGTGAGGTCCAGGTCCTCGATCGGCAGACCGAACGAGGCGATGTGATCTGCCTCGGCCGGGCTGGGGCCGATCTCGATGCCCTCGGCTTCGACGTTGAGCTCACGGGCCAGGCCGAAGAGCTCGACCAGGGTCTTACCGGCCGAAGCCAGCGCGTCCCGAGCCGTGATGGAGTTCTTGGTCTCCACGTCGAGGATGAGACGGTCGAAGTCGGTGCGCTGCTCGACACGGGTGGCCTCGACCTTGTAGGTCACCTTGAGCACCGGGGAGTAGATCGAATCCACGGGGATCCGGCCGATTTCCGCGCCGGTCGCCTTGTTCTGCACGGCGGGCACGTAACCGCGACCCCGCTCGACGACGAGCTCGATCTCGAGCTTGCCCTTGTCGTTCAGGGTGGCGATGTGCATGTCCGGGTTGTGCACGATAACGCCAGCCGGCGGAACAATGTCACCAGCGGTGACGGTGCCCGGGCCCTGCTTACGCACGTACATGGTGACCGGCTCGTCCTCTTCGGAGGACACGACCAGGCCCTTGAGGTTCAGGATGATGTCGGTGACATCTTCCTTCACGCCGGGGACGGTGGTGAACTCGTGCAGGACGCCGTCGATGCGAATGCTCGTAACCGCGGCCCCCGGGATGGAGGACAGCAGGGTACGACGCAGCGAGTTGCCGAGGGTGTAACCGAAGCCCGGCTCGAGGGGTTCGATGGTGAACTTCGAGCGGTTCTCCGCCACAACCTCTTCGGTCAGTGTCGGACGCTGGGAAATCAGCATGGGGATCTACTTCCTGTCTGGGCATCCACTATTTGATGCCTGATCAGTGATTGCGGGGGTCCTTGTAGTGCCCCCACCAAAGAGCAGACGTAGGTGGGCCGTACCGGGAGCGCCCCGGTACGGCAAACACGCCTACTTCGAGTAGTACTCGACGATGAGCTGCTCGGTCAGCGGCACATCGATCTGCGCGCGCTCGGGCAGCTGGTGCACCAGGATGCGCAGCCGGCCGGGAACGACCTGCAGCCAACCGGGAACCGGACGGTCACCGACGGTCTCGCGAGCCACCTGGAACGGCAGCGTCGGCAGCGACTTCTCCTTGACATCGATGATGTCGTACTGAGAAACCTGGAAGCTGGGGACGTTCACGTTCACACCGTTGACGATGAAGTGACCGTGGCTGACCAGCTGACGGGCCTGACGACGGGTACGAGCCAGACCGGCGCGGTACACGACGTTGTCCAGACGCGACTCGAGCAGACGCAGCAGGTTGTCGCCGGTCTTACCCTTGAGGCGGTTGGCCTCTTCGTAGTAACGACGGAACTGCTTCTCCATGACGCCGTACGAGAAGCGAGCCTTCTGCTTCTCCTGCAGCTGCATGAGGTACTCGGATTCCTTGATCCGCGCGCGGCCGTGCTGGCCGGGCGGGTAAGGACGACGCTCGAACGCCTGGTCGCCTCCGACGAGGTCGACGCGCAGACGACGCGACTTGCGGGTGATGGGGCCTGTATAACGTGCCATTTTAAGCTTTTTCCTTTCCCGCTATTAGACGCGACGCCGCTTGGGCGGACGGCAGCCGTTGTGCGGCTGGGGAGTGACATCGGAGATCGAGCCGACCTCCAGGCCTGCGGCCTGCAGCGAACGGATCGCGGTCTCGCGGCCCGAACCCGGGCCCTTCACGAACACGTCGACCTTCTTGACGCCGTTCTCCTGCGCCTTGCGGGCAGCGTTCTCGGCAGCGAGCTGCGCGGCGAACGGGGTGCTCTTACGCGAACCCTTGAAACCGACGTGACCCGACGACGCCCACGAGATGACATTGCCCTCGGGGTCGGTGATCGAGACGATCGTGTTGTTGAACGTGCTCTTGATGTGCGCGTGGCCGTGCGGGATGTTCTTCTTATCCCGGCGACGCGACTTCTGAGACTTCTTCGGGCCAGCGGCCCGGCTCTTCGGAGGCATACGCTATCCCTACTTCTTCTTGCCGGCGACGGTCTTCTTCGGACCCTTGCGCGTGCGCGCATTGGTCTTGGTGCGCTGACCACGCACGGGCAGGCCACGACGGTGGCGGATGCCCTGGTAGCAGCCGATCTCGATCTTGCGACGAATATCGGCCTGAACCTCGCGGCGCAGGTCACCTTCGACCTTGTAGTCCGTGGCTTCGATGTACTCGCGAAGCTTCGCGAGATCGTCGTCGCTCAGGTCCTTGGAACGCAGGTCGGGGCTCACGCCCGTCTCGGCAAGGATCTGGGTGGCGCGGGTGCGCCCGATTCCGAAAATGTAGGTCAGCGCGATCTCCATACGCTTTTCGCGCGGGAGATCAACGCCCATCAGACGTGCCATGTGGCAGTTCCTTAATGGTGGCGGAGGTCTGCTCCCCGTCCGTCCCCCCGTCTTTACAAGGTGGGGGCACCGGCCTCCGTGCCGGTGGATGGCACGCACACGTATGTGCGTGCTGGAGCTGGGAGTGCTTCTTTTCGGTCAATCCGATCAGACGATCGGTGCCCGGTGGTGAGGCTGAATCAGCCCTGACGCTGCTTGTGGCGCAGGTTGTCGCAGATCACCATGACCCGACCATGACGGCGGATCACCTTGCACTTCTCGCAGATCTTCTTGACGCTCGGATTAACCTTCACGTCAGTCCAATCTTTTGTCGGTCCACACAGGTGGTGTGAACACAGTTTTTCCCCAGCTGAAGGACTGGGGAAGTCTGGTGGTGTCTCTGGTTGGAGACACTGGGCGACGCCGCGGGCGCGGAGCTCGCGACGCCGTCAGGCATCACTTGTAGCGGTAGACAATCCGGCCGCGGGAGAGGTCGTACGGCGACAGCTCGACGACCACGCGGTCTTCCGGAAGGATACGAATGTAGTGCTGCCGCATCTTTCCGCTGATGTGCGCGAGAACCTTGTGACCGTTCTCGAGCTCGATCCGGAACATCGCATTGGGCAGCGGCTCGACAACTCGACCCTCGACCTCGATGGCCCCGTCTTTCTTCGCCATATCCTCCGCGATCCCGGTTACGCTCAACCTGAGTTTGGGTGCTGCCCGTGGCCTGCCGACGATCAGTCGGCGTGCACGCGAACAGTCGGCGCATAGGTGCACCGCCGCTCAAGCTTACCGGGCCGGACGCCCAGAGGCAAAAGTGCCCCGAACCGTACACCTCGAGCTGGGGTTGTGCTGGGTAATCCGGGTGTGAGTTCCGGGTGAATCGGAGCGTGGGCGCTTGGTGATCCGCGACGCTGGCGCGGGGGAATCTGAGGCGCGGGTGCGCCGCAATCCGGGTGCGGGCACGGGTAATCCGAGGGCTGCGCGCTGGGTGGTGATAGGGCGGCGGCTAGCTTTGAGGCACCCACCACGGTGCCGAGGTTGTCGCGTAAACTCACCGGCGTCGTAAGAAGTGGGTCGATCAGATCGGGGGACCCTGGTGAACGAGGCGTGCCGGTGAGCCGCAACAACGACAGCCTCCCCATGTTGCCGCCGTGGCTGTCGGAAAGCGACGTCACTCAGGTCGGTTACGAGGCTCCGGTCGAGAACCTGCCCCAAGACGACGAAATCGACGAGGCGCCCAAACGCCGCCGCTTCCTCGGCCGCGGTGAGGATGCCCCGCGCAAGGAGAAGGGCGGCCGGCGCCGTCGCAAGGACCGCGAGCCCGAAGAAGAGGCCGCGCAGCAGCAGTCCGCCCACCCGGCCGACCCCGCCCGCCGAACCGAGCAGCCCGTCTCCGACTGGTCCACCCAGCCCCCCAACGCGCCGATCCCGGGCCCGTCCCACCAACAGCCGTCCCCCGAACTCCCCCCGCGCCAGCCCGCGCACCCGGACGCCCTTCGCGACCCGTCACCACACCAGCCCACCCGCGACTACGCGCCGCAGTCTCCGTCGCCGAGCCGCGAACAACAGCCACTGCGCTCCTCGACCGGCGAGCAGGGCCCTTTCCCGCAGACACCGAGTCGCGAACAACAGCCGCTGCGCCCGACCGGCGAGCACGGCACGTTCCCCCAACCGCCGAACCGCGAGCAGCCGCTGCGCCCGACGACTGGCGATCACGCCGCCGTCCTGCAACCGCCGACTCACGAGCAGCAGCCGCACCGCGCCGTAGCCGGCGAGCAGAGCACGTTCCAGCCTTGGACTCAGTCGACTGACGAGCAGGCTGCGAATCAGCGGCCCCTCGCTCAGCAGCCGCCCCGCGAGCAACTCGCGGATCAGCAAGCGAGCCGTGAGCAGACTCCGGTCCAGCAGTCGCCGCTGTCACAGCCGACTCGCGAGCAGGCGGCGCGTCCGCAACAGGCGCCTCAGCAGGCGAGCACCGGTTGGCAAACCGCGCCCGGCCCGCAAATGCCGCCGACCAGCGAAACTCGCACGCCGGCACAGTCCGACGCCGGAGTTCGGCCTACCGGGCATGGCCCGTCGGTCAACGACCCTGCACCCTGGCCCTCCGCCCAGCCCGCGCCCACCGCCCCGGCCGATGCGAGCGCGTCCCCGTCGCATGCGGGCCCTGCCCTGCCCGCAACGCCAGGCGAAGCGGCGAAGACCGACACCAACGGACTCCCGGCGCGCACACCCGCACCCCCGTCGAACGGCTTCACCCCGCTCGGCCCCACCCAGCAGCGCCCGGATCTCCCTCCCCCGCCGCGCCCGGATCTCCCCCCGCCGCCACCGCTCCCGGCCCCGCCGAGCGAGCCGTCACCTGCCCGCCCGACGCAGGCACCGCCCCGCCTGACCGTCCCCGCAGAGTCACAGCCGGTCGCGCCCCGCCCCGATGCCGAGCGCCCCACCGCGGAACCGCAGACGGCGGCACAGCCCACCGACGCCGTGTCACAAGCCGCACCGGCACGACTCACGTCCGAACCCCACACCGCGTCGCAAGCCGCGCCGACTCGCCTCACCGCCGAACCCGACGCACCCGAATCCGCTTCGCCGACAACAGCATCCACTGAGTCGCGACCGACCGGTGCCAGGCATTCGGCCGGTGGATGGTCGATGCCAGCCGAAGGCGCTCCCGCAGAGACGGCACCCACCACGGCAGGCTCCGCGCGCCCCAACGCGGCGACGACCGAAGCGCAGGCAGACTCGATCGCCGGCAGCACGCAGTCGCCAACAGCCGCTGCCAGTACGTCCGAGTCGCAGCCTCAGCCGGACTTCTCAACTCCCGAAGCGTCCTCGAACGCCGGGCGTTCGGCCGCGCCATCCCCCCACGCGACAGGCGAATCCGCGCTGCGGAACGAGTCGCCCTACCGCACTGGCGAGTTCGTCGATCCTCAGCTGCCCGCAGAAGTTGACCCGCGTTCGCCGTACGCCTCGGGCGAGAGCGCGCTGCCGTCGACTTACCCTGCGACGCAATACAATCCGGTTCCGGGTGACCCGGCGCCGACGCATGCACCGGAGGATCGGACCGAGGTTTTCCGCTCGGATGATTCGCGAGTGCAGGGCGCACCGCATCGTGCGACTGAGCAGAGCGCGTCGAGTTGGCAGGGTGGCGCGGGTTCGGCCCAAGGTGGTCAAACCGGTTACCGCTCAGGCGAATTCGTGCAGGCAGCCGATGCCGCGTCGCCGTATCCGCGGCCCGATGGCACACCGGCTCAGCATCAGCAGCCGGACGGCCTGCCCACTTACGGGCCCGATGGTGTCGCTCAACGGCCAGACGGTGCGGCACCGCAGTACCAGCCCGCTCCCGCGCAGCAGCCCGATGGTTCGCCGCAGTATCGCCCCGACGGCGCGTATCAGCAGCCTGCGGAGTACGTGCAGCCGAATCAGGTTGCCCCGCAACAGTTCCCCGCGAACGCACCCGCGCAGCAATACCAGCCCGACGGATCTCCGGCGCCCCAGTACCAACAGCCCAACGGCCCCGGCCAGCAGTTCGCACCCAACGGCACCCCGGCACAGCCCAACGGACCCGGCCAGTTCCTGCCCGACGGCACCCCTGCTCCGCAGCACCAACCCAACGGCCCGGGCCAGTTCCAGCCGAACAGCCCCGCACCGCAGCAATACCAACCCCCACAGCAATACCAACAACCCCCGAACCAGCAACGCCCGCAATACGGCCAACCAGGTTGGGGCGCACAACCACAGGGCTACCAGCCCTCACTCGACGACGTCCCCGTCAAGCGCGCCAAGAAAGCCCCCGGCAGCGGTTGGCGCAAGGCCGTGCACCACGCGTCGGGCGGCGCGATCAACCCCGGCATGTCCGCCGAGGAACTGCGCCTGCAGGAACTCGTGGCCCGCATCCGCCAACCCGTGCGCGGCGACTACCGGATCGCGGTGCTGTCGCTGAAGGGCGGCGTCGGCAAGACCACCACCACCACCGGCATCGGCTCGATCTTCGCCTCGATCCGCGGCGACCGAGTGATCGCCGTGGACGCCAACCCCGACTTCGGCACCCTGTCGCAGCGAGTGGCCATCCAAACCCGTTCGACCGTGCGCGATCTACTCCTCGACCCGTCGATCGAACGCTATTCCGACGTCCGCAGGCACACCTCCCAAGGCTCGAGCCGTCTGGAAGTGCTTGCCAGCGAACGTGATCCGGCCGCGTCGGAAGCCTTCAACGACGAGGAATATCGCGCCGTAGCCCGCATCCTGCAGCGCTTCTACAACATCATCCTCACCGACTGCGGCACCGGCCTGATGCACTCGGCGATGAGCGGCGTCCTGGACCTGGCCCACTCGCTGGTGCTGATCTCGTCGGCCGCCATCGACGGCGCCCGCAGCGCCGCCGCCACCCTGGACTGGCTCTCGCTCCACGGCCACGACCACCTGGTCCGCAACGCGGTAGTGGTCATCAACCTGCCCCGCGAGGGCTCCCCCAACGTCGGCATCCAGCAGCTACGCGAGTACTTCCTGTCCCGCTGCCGCGCCGTCCACATCATCCCCTTCGACGAACACCTCTCCGAGGGCGCCGAAATCGACCTGCACCGCCTGCACAAAACCACCAAGCGCGCCTACGTGGAACTGGCAGCCACCGTCGCCGACGAGTTCGGCGTGGACCACCGCCGCTTCAACTGACCCGACAAGTCACGCCTGCAGTGCGGGCGTGGCTTGCTCGCGGAGTTACTTCACGTCTCGACGCAGCAGCGGCAGCAACTTCTCGAGCAGAACGGCTTCGCCCTCGGGCGTCCAGTTCTGGATGGCGGCGACGGCGGCGAGGTCGTCCACCACAATGATGGTGCTGCGCAACCCGATCAGGTCAGTCGAGACCCCGGCCATACCGCCGCCTGCCTTGTCGTCGGTGCGGACGAGGACGAGATAGTCGAGCCCATCAGAGCCGGTGGGTTCCAGTTCCCTCGACCAGTGCCGAAAGGCCTTGGTGCTGTTGTTCGCCTCGGCATTCGAGTAGCGCGGGTGGTACCGGAAGCCGAGATCGGTGAGGAACTGGGTCGGTCCCCCTGGATGCAGGTAGACGATCCCCTCTCCGTACGAGGGGTACTCGGCCAGCAGGATCTGTCGTCCGAGAAACTGCGGGTTGTCCGATTTCGCCTGTCCGACACTGGTCGGCTTCGGCGAAGCGGCCGTGCTCATGACTGTCGATGCGACCGCGGCCGTCGCGCCCGTGCTCGACGGCTGCGGCCAGACGGCGACACCGACCGCCACGGCAATCGCCAGCACGGCGGCAGCTCCGGCCACCAACCATTGCCGCGACGACCGATCGGGCGCGCCGACAGGAGCCCGCACCTGCGCGCCGGTCATCGCCGCACGCAGCGCGTCGGTGAATTCACCGCAGGTCCCGAATCGCTGGTCGGGCCGCTTGGCCATCGCCACCTCGAGCACCCGGTCGACACCGACCGGCAGTTCATGACGCAAGTCGGTCGCGCGTGGCGGTGGCTGGTTCAGATGCGCCATCATCACCACGGTCGGTACCGTCCCGACGAAGGGATTCCGGCCGGTCAACAGCCGGAAGAAGGAGCAGGCGAGACTGTAGATGTCCGCGCGATGGTCTACCGCCCCGCCGAGCAGCTGTTCGGGCGATGCATACGCGACGGTGGCGAGCAGGTCGCCGTCCTGGGTGAGTTCTTCGGTATCGGTGGTCGATTTCGCGATGCCGAAGTCGGTCAGCAGTACCCGTTCCTGTTCACCTGAACGTGGCGAGAGCAGAAAGTTGGCCGGCTTCACATCGCGGTGCAGCAGGCCGGATCGGTGTGCGTAGTCCAGTGCCTTGCCGACCTCGGTGACGATGCGCAGGGCCCGGTCCGGTGTCATCGACTGCGGAGCCGCCGACATCGCCTGCGCCGCATCGGATCCCGACACGTACTGCATCGCGATCCAGAGCTGCCCGCGGTCCTCGCCCCGGTTGTAGACAGAGACGATATTCGGATGATCCAGTCCCGCAGCGAGATTGGCCTCACGTTCGAATCTGGCCCTGAACTCGCGGTCGCCGGTGAAACGTCGAGACAGGACCTTGATCGCATCGTGGCGGGGCAGCGTGGGATGGGCGGCGAGGTAGACCGCGCCCATCCCACCTTCCCCGAGCAGCCGTTCGATGCGATACCCGGCGATGATATTTCCCGGTGCGGACATCGGCGATCCCGTCAACTGTTGGCCAGCAGGGCATATTGGGCAGCGGCGCGCTGGCGAACGTCGGCGATCTGGTCGCTGAACACCGTTGCCACGTAGCGGTCGTACCTGAGATTGCAGGTGTATCGGCGCCGGTCATCGAATGTTCGGCAGATGGTGTCGGGTACACCGTCGGGCCCGGCGACAACGTCGGGTTTCCCCTCGGCCAGCCTGTGTTGCAGTGTGTGCGCAGCCGCCGGGTCCCGCGCTCGAAGCAGGATCGTCCCGTCCACGAACGCCGCACGGTCAACTCCGACTTCGCCGAACAACCGCCCCTGCTCAGCTTGCTCTACCTGGAAAAGGATCGCCCCACGGCCGTCCACGACCGCCTCGAAGGCGGCGGCACGTCGCGGAAACTGCGGGTAGCGAGAAGGATCAAGCTTCAATGTGCGTCGCAACAGGTCGAAGGGGTCATCGCCGAGTCGGTAGATCTCGCGACGCGACAGCGGCGGCAACGAGTCCAGCAACGGCAACTGCTTGTCGAGTACCCGCGTGGCGAGCGTGGTCAACGCGGCGAGCTCCGGCGACGATGTACTCACCGTCAGGCTGATCATGTAGGACCCGTGTGACAACCGGGTGCCCAATGTCCTGACTTCGGGGCGCCAATGTGACCGCGCGGAGGGATGTCCCGCCAGCTGAACCCTGGTGTTGACGTCGGCCGCTACGCCGAAGTCGATCGCCTCGAACTCGGCGGCAGCGGCCGACGCCATCGCCGCATCCGGAAACTGGAACACCGAGATCGCGAAACCCGGCTCACCCCGCTTCGAGTCCATATCAGTCCCCTCGGTGGCGCTGACGCTGGAAACGATGCCGTAGGCCAACTGATTTCGACGCAGCACCTCCTGGAAATCGGCCTGCGCGTGCTGGCGCCTGTATTCCCGCGGCTCGGCTACCGGCGCGTAGCCCGTACCGAAAGCGAGGGCCTCGTCCACCTCATAGCCCTGCACGATGTGTCCGGCCAACCTCATGATCGCCAGTTCGGTGCCGTGCTCGAGGGAGTGCGCGTAGTTCGCACGATATTCCAGCGGTTCCACCGGATAGCTGCCGACATCGAACCGACGTACATCGACCTCACCGGCGAGGGCGGTGCCCGATACCGGCGCTGCCCGCACGGCCAGCCCGCACGTCACCGCCATCGTCGCGACAGCAGCCACCGCCGCGATATTGCGCAACAACTCCAGGTACTTCATCCAGCTCGCCCTCACCTGCTGTTGACAAGAATCGCGAACTGCGCGGAGATCCGCTGCTGCGCGTCACGTAACCAGGGGGAATGCACAGTGGCCACGTAGCGCCCGAAAGCCACTGAGCAGGTGTACTTTTCGGTGCGCAGAAGGCCCGGACGCACGCTGCGATTGCGTGCGCACCGAGCCTGTGGCAGCCCGCCAGGCGAGTCTTCCCGAGCCAGGAACTTGCCGACCGCGATGTCGGCCAGATACCGACGAGCGCTGTCGGCGTCTCTGGCCCGCGCGACAACAGCCTCTCGATAGGCGACCCGGTCGATGCCGTGAGTCTCGTTCAGGCGCGCGTGCCGTTGCGGGTCTCTGCGCAAGTGCAGGTCCGCGCGTGCGTCGTAGGTGCCGTGCTTGTGCGCGTACTCGTAACCGGTGGTCTCCGGCACGGTCAGTCGCAACAACCCGTCGGCATCGAGCGGCAACGAGGCCAACTGATCGACCGGAGTCGGCCGAAACGCGGCCACCCGGTCCGACAGCCGCCGCAGCGCACCTTCCACGAGCGTCGTCAACGGAGCCAGTTCGGCGATGCCGAGTTTCCGGTTCTCCGGACTCTCCGCGACCACGATCACGACAACCGAGCCGACCACATGCCAGGCCGCCTGCACCTGTTCCTTGGGCAACCACGCGGACCGCACCGCCGGGAACTGCACCAACTGCACGGGTTCGGCTCCGTCGAGATTGAACCCGGCGTCAGCGAGCGCCGTGGCCCCCGCGATGGCCGTTGCGCTGTCGCGATACACCAGTCCGGCGTAGGACAGCGCTGAGCCGATCCAGGCTGTCTCCTCCGCGGCTGTTCCCGAGGTATTGAAGCCCGCGATGAATCCCGCGGAGGTGAACGCTTCGCCGGAAATCGGTGTGAGGCTGACATCGCGGTGAATCGTCGGAAAGCTCTTCGTCTTCCCGCCGACGAAGACGTTTTCCTGCCGATCGTGTAGCAGCGTCAACGACGGGTCTACCTCGGTCGGCAGCGGAAAGTACTCCGCCAAACGCTGCGCCTCCCGCACCCGGTGCAGCACCATGGGTTCAGCGCTGTCCGCACCGTAGTCGACCGGACGTGTCGGATAGCCGCCCACGTCGAGAAGACCGAGGTCGACCGCCGGTTCCGGCACTTCTCCGTCGGTGACCGCACCGCAGCCCGACATCGAGACGGCCAACACCGAACAGACGGCCAGTATCCAGCGCCGTCGAGCCCCCATCGAAATCCCCCATGCAACCCAACGACCCCGATGGTCTCGCCGAGGCTAACACGGGGGCCGATATCGCACACTTCGCGAAGGTTCTTAGGCGTCAAGCACTTTCGCTGTCGGTCACCACTCCGGCAAACGTCGCCGACCCGCCAACACATCACGCACCAGGTCGTCATAGGCGTCGGCCAGTTCGGCCAGGTGGTGCCAGGCGGAGTGCAGCATCTCGTCGTGGGCGGACAGCGTCATCAGCGCGTGGTGCGCCCGCACGGAAGCCTCGGCCAAGCGGTCGATGACCGCGCCGACCGTTTCGGTGTGCAGGGTGGCGCCGAGTCGGTGCTGGGGTATCCCACGCAGGACCCAGTCGTCGATGGCCAACACCAATTCACCACGGCGACAGTCGATTTCGCGCAGAACCACCAGGTCGGTATCGACCTTTCCCCCGCGCCCGACCACACGTTTCTCGTGCAGCACGGCGAGATCGCGCGCGAACCACAGCAGGGGTCCACCGACTACCCGGTGTCCGCGACACGCCCGGACGAGAATGTCCGACAGCGGTAACAGACCGGTGGGTGCCGAGGGTCCGGCGGTGTCGACACTGCGCACCGTGTCGGGGAAAACCATTACTACGGTAGAACTCTCCGAACCAGCCACGTTGCCTCGCCGTCATCGCCGCAGAGCACCGGATCAGGACGTTCATTACAATAAACCTCGCAAGCTCCCTGTCAAGCATTACTCGGCCGTAGGTAACCGATACGAGTACACTTCGTTACCTGCACGACTTACCGAGGAGCAAGATGGCCGACGGTCCGACCTACCTGCGGATCGCGAACCTCCTCCGTGAGGAGATCCGTGCGGGCACATGGAAACCGGGCGATCGATTGCCCAGCCATTCCGAGCTCGCCGCCCAGATGCAGGTCTCGATCACCACCTCGCGCAACGCGATTCAGGTGTTGGTCGCCGAAAACCTGGTCTACACAGCGACTTCGCGCGGCACGATCGTGCGCAATCAGGAAGTGCTGGAGTCGGTGGTCACCGATCACATCCGGCGTGACCGCCCCAAGTCCGCGCACGACATCTTCGAGGAGATCGCGCGCGCGGCCAACCGGGAACCGTCCAAGGAATTCAGCACCAGGATGGAACCCGCCGAGCCCGAGGTCGCGCGCTGGCTGGGTGTCAGCCCCAGTTCCTGGGTGTTGGCCCGCACCGTGGTGCAGTTCCTGGACAACGAGCCCTGGTCGTGGGAGGTCAGCTTCTACCCCCGCGACCTCGCCGAAGCCGCGGGCATCGACTCCCCCCACGACATCCCCGAGGGCACCACCCGCCGCCTGGCCGACCGCGGCTACGGCGAGACCGCCCACCGCGACACCGTGTTGGCCCGCGCCGCCACCGCCGAGGAGGCCGCGGTCCTTGGCGTCGCCACCGGCACCGTGCTGCTGGACCACCTGCGCATCGGCGCCAACCACGAACGCGTCACCCGCGCCACCCGCCACCGCTCGCTGGCGGGCCGCAACCAACTCGCCTACCAGCTCGGCGACACCACCGGCACCGACGTCATCGCCCGCACACTGGGCATCGCGCCCGGGTTGGCCGTCGCCCTGCCATGACGGTGCGCCTGCGCCCAGCCACCCTGGGCGACCTGCCACTGATCTGCCGCCTGCGCGTCCAGCGCACGTCGTGGCTGACCGCACGCGGGTCGGATCAGTGGACGGTGGCGGGGCGGGGGCGGCCGATCGAGATCTTCGCGGGGGCCGTCGGGCGGGCGTTGGATCGGGGGGAGACGTGGATCGCGGAGGTGGACGGGGAGCCGGCGGGGACGATCACGGTGAACCAGCGGGCAGATCCGGGGTTGTGGTCACCGTGGGAGTTGGCCGAATCCGTGATCGTGCACTTCATGATCGTCGATCTGCGGTTCGCGGGCAATCAGATCGGCAAACGGATGCTCACACACGCGGCCAACCTGGCCGAACTCGAGCAGCGGACATGGGTGCGCTTAGACGCGTGGACCACAAACACTGAATTGCACGACTACTACCGTCGTTCAGGTTTTCATCTCGCGCGCCTCGCTGGACCGGCCGCAACCGGCCCATCGCGCGCGCTGTTTCAGCGTCGAACCATGAACTGGCGCCGCCATCCTTCTGCGGCACGATTCACCCGTGCGCTGTCGACCGCCAGCGATTAGCGCGACCTCCGCATCGACGGACCCAGCACGGCCGAACATCGGGGAGGCGGATCCTCATGGCCGTTCAGTTGGCCGCGGAGAGCGAGTCATGGCCGACCAGCGCAGCCTGCTTGTCCAGCGTAGGCCCTGGAACTAATTGACCGATGATCGACCACGGCGCCAGATGGGGCGTTCTCCCCAACCCGAGCACATCCGCGGCGTCTATATCCGGCACGCCATACCGGATTCCGGTGTCCATGATGTAGAACAAGCCAGGGTCGCGCCGGGGACTGCCCGGTTCAGTTCCGGTCACCCGTACGAATTCTCCCGTGGTCGGTGGTAAGTAGACCTCATCGATGCGGCTGCCGGTGCCGTCAGCCGTCACCAGCTTGACAGGTTTCGTCTTCTCGGAAATCGGCAAACGCGTGCCCGCAAGTAAGGATACGGTGGCACGATCTGAGGCTCCTTCGGTTGCGTCGGACTGCAGAAGTCCAGTGCCGGCCGTTTTCGTCCATTCGATACAAGCAACGGGATTCAGATCAGCGGCGAGGATCTTCGGCGTGCTGATCGGGAAGTCGTCGACCGGAAGAGTGTCCACCGTCGAGATCCCATCGAGCGTATCCGGCGGAACGGATTTACTGGTGCTCATTCCGTATGAGTCCTGGTTGCGAATCAACTCCGCCGTGAACTCCGAAACACGTTGCACTCCACCGGAAAGAACGACATAGAGCTCTGCGGTCGCAGATTTGTCGAGGCCGGCCACACTGATGATGCCACCGATCGGAACATCGCTCAGCTTGCCAGGGCCGGGCTCGCCCGCGCGTTCGATCACCGGCGGAGACACCGGCGCTACTGCGGTCGGCACCCCGAGAAGTCCGGTGGAAATCGGACGCGGCATCAGGTTCGACGCCTTCAATGAGCGCTGTATCACGGTATTCTGCAGATCGATCTCGGCCCGTTTACCCTCGTATATAAGATAGGTCTTCGCACCGTTGCGAACGAGCAGCGCTGCGTCACGGCCCGTCTCTTTCATCCGGTCACTCAGCTCGAGCTCGCCCGCGATAACCGTAGTTGTCGCGCCCGAAGAAGAGACGGCTCCGCCGGAGGCCGACAGTTCCACGGTATCGCACAGGGTCCACTGCGATTTCTCGCCGTGGTCAGCGACAGGGAGAGCAGCGGGCGCCCCCGGGATTCCCAGGAGCGGACCACGGGGCAACGAATTGAGTTTGTTGTCTTTTACTGATTTCGGCACATCGCGAGTTCCCATGATCAATCGTGCCGACGCCAAGTTCAAGACTGGGTGCAGCGTGCTGTTCTTGTTCTGGTCCTGCACCACCACATACAACGCACCACTGTCCTTGCCCATCACGATTTTCGCGTCGCCGATCGAGCCCTGAGGACTGATCAACGACAGAATGACCGCGCCTGCGACCACCAACACCGCCAGCACGGCACCAACGACCAGCGAACGAAACTGGGCCCGCATCGGGTCGTGCAACATACGGACGTCCCGACGAATCAATGCGTGATCGAGCCGCCGTAGCAAGAATCTGTACCCATTGACCTGGGCGCGGGTAGTCAACTGTGCTGGCACGAATCCTCCATCAGGTCGACTGTCATGCCGACCAAATCAGAACAACGACAACATGGCACCCCTAACGAAGAGGGGTGCCATGTTTGAAACTCCGGTTAGATAGCTCCGAAGCCGTCCGCGATCCTGGCATCCGCGCCGAAAGCGCTGCCCATCGACTCTTCTACCGCGGTGGCGATAGCTTCCAGCTTGGCCAGCGTGTCCTTGAATTCGTTGTCGTACGATGCCTTTACCGGCCCGAAACCGGAATTGTAAGCCTCGTTGACGTTGCCGGCGTCATCCGACCAAGCAACCCTCAACTTCGTTGAGGCCGCTTCCATCTCGTCGACACCGGCCCGCGTCAGTTCACCGTGAAGCCGACGCAACTCGGTGTACATGTGGGTCATTGTGGCTCTGTCGTAGACAGTTACACCGGACATCTTCTACTCCTTGTGATTTCTATCAAATATGGTCGGGAACGGCGAAACTTGGTCAGAGATTCGTCAATCGTGCGAACCCCTCTTCGTTCACCGCTTCCATCTTGGCGTAGGTGGTCTGCCCCTCGCCGACTTGTGCCTCGAGCTTGATCAGAACCCCCTTCAGGCGGACGGCTTCCTCGTCCCAAGCCGATGCGGCTCCGACATACGCGGCTCCCGCAGCGCCGACGAAGCCCTTCTTGCCGCTGTCTACCAGCTCCTGGACGTCTTGGAGAACTCGCTGAATGTGGTCGACTGCACTCGCGACCTCATCCTTCGCTGACTGAACCTTCGCTTCGTCAACTGCAACCATCGGTGTGTACCTCGATCTCTTGTGTGTACTTACTACGGCCAGGCAATGCGGTCGCACATCGCCATCTCTGCGTGGAGCAGCTGCGTGTTCATGTCTGGATCACGACAGCCACCTCCCCCCAGGCAATCGGTCGATCAATCCCGAAATCGCTTGCGCGAAACGGTGATCGGTGCCCGGTGACAGTGTGGACCAGACTTGCTGGTCCGGAGCGACACCCGGTGCGACCACAATGCGGCCCCTTCCGGTGTCGTACACGACGGCGGCTCCCGGTGATCGGTCTGTCGCGCCGTCGGAGTACGCATAGGCCACAACTTCGGCGTATGCGTGGCAGGAGGCCAACGCGAGTCCGTAGGCCGTGGCTTGGGTGTCTTCGACACCGAAGCTGTAGACGGCACTCGCGTAGTCCTCCGACGTTATGGCGGTATCGAAGCGTTCGCCCAAGTCCACGGAGAGCGCGCTGAAATTGACAACGGAGGCGGCTTCGCTCGGTCCCAACGCCTCGATCAGCGGCCGGGCAAGCGATTCTCCAGACCCGTCGGTCCATATGGACCGGAGTTCGAGGCTACCGTCGCGGCGCACGGCAACGGCATGGTTCTCGCCACGCCGGGCCACACACACACGTACTGACCCGTCATCACCGAAGATCCGCATAGCGAGTTCCCGGTCCGGCTGTGCCAGTGTGAACATCGCATCAGCGATATCGGGCTCCACGTCACCGTTGGGGTCGATCACCCGCTGAGCGATCAGATCGACTCGCGCGCGCTCGTGCGCAAGGGTCAAGTCACTATGTGAATCCTGTTGCGGACTCACCGCGAGGACAAGCGGCAGCGTCTGGACGCCGAGCTGACGCGCGAGGACCAGGACGCCATCATTGGTCAAAGTCGTCATGGCGACGAAGCTCCCTCTCCGCCTGCGGGTTCAGCGGTCGGCATCGCTTCACCACCGGCAGTGGAGGCAGTGAAAGCAATATCAGGGACACCTCTTTGCGCACTCGGATCCAGTCCGCCGAGTACGGCGGGCGCTACCTGCATCCCCGAGCCCAGTCCGAGCTCAGCGTCGCCGGCAGGAACTCCAGCCAGGTCAGAGCGTGTCGAGTGCTCCTCTTCGTCCTGTCCGCCGTGCCCGGCACCCATGCCCGGCGCGAACGGCATCGTGCCTGCCTGTTGCACCGAAACCGGCTGTACTCGCACCGTTTCCGAGTCACGCGAGGAGACCTGGGTAGTGGTTCGGCCACGATAGGCGGTCTTCACCGGTGCGAAATTGATCGGCCCGCTCGAATACCCGGGCGCCCCAGCCATCGCCTGAGGTGACGCCTCGGGATTGTCGGCGGTACTCAATGTCCCGCCATTCGCCTGCACATCAGGCGCGACCATTGGTGCGGGCTCGTGCTCCCACGGTGTCGCCAACCTCTCGGTCGCGGCTTCGTAGGTGCGCATGACTCGTGCGGCGACGGCTTTCGCCGCATCGGCGTCGTCCTCGGCTTGCGCGATTTTCGCGAGCATGGGCGCGCCCATAGCCGCGCCCACGCTCTCCAGGAGGTTTTGCAGGTCACGAAGCGCTGTGACTTCCTGGGCGTCCGGCATGGCCAGCCGCGCGATCTCGTAGGTCAGCGCGTGCGACTCCGCTTGTGCTGCGTTTCCCGCAGCTGCGGTCGCCGATGACGTCAACCAGTCCGAGAGAGTGCGGAACCGTTCGATGACCTGGCTGCTGTTCTCGGATTCCCAAGCAGTACTGAGGGTTCCGAGAATGCGATCGTATTCGACGGCCGTCGCCGCGAAACTGACACCCAGTCGTCCCCAGGCCAGACCGGCTTCGGCCGCAGATGATGCGCCCGCGCCCGTCACAAGATCTCGAGCCAACTGTTCCGATGGCCGCGACTCCCATACCGTCCCGGTGAATCCGGGATTCTGTGGTTCCAGCATCGGCGGCGGCTCGCTCATACCTTGAAGCCGAGAGCGCTCTGCTCTTCGACCTGACCGAACTCGTTGGTCTGTGCCCGCAAGGCGGTAGCGAGCTTTCGCAGCTCGGCTACGCCGTTACCAGCGCTCTGTTGGAAGGATGCGGCGACCGAGTTGAGCGTTCGCGCGGCTTGGACCGATACTTCGTCGGCGCCCGCGGAGACGATGGTGAGCTTGATTTGTTCTTTCTCCATGCCCGCGGCGAGCCGATCCGCGAGCGCGTCCAGTTGGGCTGCGGCGGCCAAGGCCGATTCGGAATCGAAACTCAGCCCAGCGATTTCGTTGTTGGCCATGATGGTAATCCTCCTGCTGCCTGTGATGATTCAGAGCGTGAGCGCTTTGTCCGGCGGCTCATCCGCAACTTCGACGCCACCGATAACCGGGTTGGAGACGCCCTCTATGTTTCCGACTACTTCATCGCCGTGCGCTGTGGTGACGAGATCTGTGCGGACGTTGCCGGCCGCCGAATCCTCTGCTGCACCAGCACGGTTCGCTCCGCCCATCCCCGGCATCATCGGCGTTGCCGCAGAGCGGCCCGTTGCTGCCGCGTTGGATGTGCTCGTCGCTGCTGCGCGATTTGTCGGCGAGCTGGTATCACTGACCGGAGCCCTGGTCAGCGGACTGCTTGCTGGGGATGTGGCCGGGGATCCGCCGATTAGCCCCCCGAGGCCGGATCCACCACCTGCACCGCTGCCGGTACCGCCAGTGGAATCAGCGCCGGTACCACCGTTGATGGCAGATGGCGTGCCAGCCGTTGTGCCCTGACCGTTCTGGTTCGTCGCCGTCTGTATGCCACTGATACTCGACTGCAGACCACTGACGGCGTCGCTGACCATGTCCGAGCCGCCACTGACTACCGCGCTGCCCTTTTCGACGACCTTGGTGGCCAACTCCGTAGCGGGCGAGACCAGCGGCTGCACTGATTGCATGACCAAGTTCGCCAACTGGGCCGCATCAGCAACGGTGGGAGCGCCGGTCACCGGTACTTTCATTCCAGCAGCAACGATCTGGGCGGTCTTGATTGTCAACTCCCCCCGTGTTCGGGCGGCGATGACAGTTGCCTCAGCGATCACTTGAGACGCCATCGCGAGCAACGTCGGTATTCCGGCGGGCGTCACGAGCAGTGCTATACCGGCTATCACCTCGGCCACGAACTTCGCGATCACCACGCTGAGTTCGGCGTACCCCTGCGCGACAACGCGTTCCGCGTCGAGCAGAATTGCCTTCTGGTTTGTGCCCTGTACTTGAACATTCCCGATGTCATCGACCACGCTGAGGCTCTTCTGTTGAGCCTTGACCGCGGCGTCGCTCTGCCAGCCTGTCGAAACCTTACTGACAGCCTGACTCGTCGCACTGGACGAATCGGACAACACCCCGGACATCAGCGAGAACACGTCCGAGATATCGAAACCGCCACCGCTAGCGCCAGTTCCGAACCCGCTCAGCAGGTCCACGGCTGGCTGGATCAGTGCTGTGGGGTCGATCGACGGCAGCGCGATCTCCGGCAGCCCCGAAATTTGCGGAATCGTAGGCAGCTGGGGAATTCCCAGCTGCGTCAACACATCCGGGACCGGAAGATCCAGCATCGACCCTGCGGGGCTGTTACGCAAGACATCGAGAACCGTCTGGTTCAGTACTGCGTCGCTCACAACGATTTGAGGGCGAAGCTAATCGCAGACGCCAAATCCGTGCTCTCGTAGGCAGCGACACCCGCGAAGGCGCTCGCCGCAGTCTGACCGTGCACCGCCGCGATTTCCGCCGTCGACAAAAGGTAGTTCGCTTGCGCCTGGGCGAAGGCGATCAGGAAGTCCTGACCGATCAGCCCGAACACCGGCACTGCCGAAGCCAGCGCCGTAGCGGAATCGATGCCAGCCGCACCAGCGATCTGCGCCGCCGTTGTCGCTTGAGTACTACCGAAAGCCGTGATCGCCGCGAAGTCGGCCTTTACCAGGTCGCCCATCGTGATCCCCTCCCATTCTCCGTCGATCTAGATCAAAGCGTACTTGCACCAATAGCGTTGCGCCAGTGGGTTAACACATCCACAAGACTTGCTTAAACTGCCTGCCGAGGAGCGAACTCCTCAGCGAGAGAAGCGATCAGCTCGGCACGCCGCGCGAATGCTTCGCGGACCGCCTCGTTGCCGGCGTCTACCACGGCCCGCTCGAAGTCGTCTGGTGACATCCGTGAGATCTCATCAGAGAACCGTAAATCCACCAGAGCGCCGTTGCCGTCCACTTCGACAGTCACCGCACCCTCCGCGGACGTCACCCGTTCCCGAACCGCATGCATCTGCTCACCGAGTTCCTCGATCCGATACATCCGTTGGCGAGCTCGCGCCTCCAGCTCGTCCCACGACCCGACCACACCGTCCTCCTTCAGATAGTCCGGAGCCAGCTCTGCGGCTCGGTGTCGTATTCCTGCTCCTCGACGTACTCGAGACGAGCTACGTCGGCTTCGGTGGGAAGCCCGGACAGTGCGAGAGTTTCAGCACTCACCCCAGCCTCCGCCAACTGCCTGCGTCGGAGAGCCCCGGCACGCGCGGCGGTGCGCTGGCAGAGTCGCAGAATCTCGGCGGCGAGCTGCGATGGATCGCGGTGCAGCTCAGCGGGATCCACACGCAGCCCAAGTGGCAACCCCTGTTCGGAAGTGCGAACCTTGATCGACCCGCTCATCGAAACGGCAGTGTAGGTGGGGCAGTCCGCCCCACCAGAACCTTCTACGCTCGACTCGCGCATCGACAACTCCCTCCCCGGATCGCTTCGTCTAGAAGTATCACACATTTCGCCTACCGCACCAGATCAAGCCGCATCCGAGAGGGCTGGGTGCCACCAGATGTGCGATGCCCTCCCCCCGAGCCTGCAACCCTCGCTGGCAAATCCTCAATCTGATTGCGACACTTACCCTTCAGTCTATCTGAAGGGTGCGCTTCGTTGTGCTGCAGCAGCTCGTCCGAGCAAGGACGACCGGCAGCTTCCACGCGGCGCGCTACGAGAGCCTCGCCGTTCGGTAGGTCGTTCGACAAGCTATGTCGAACGACCTACGTCTGCCGGGGCGAGCAGAGTCGAGCGAACGCGCATCTCGGGATCGCCGTTACTTCACGTGCGAGCCGACCCTCGTTCGTCCTTGATCGCGGCGATCACCAACGCGACATGACTGTTGAGGACCGAGACGAACCTCGTTCGGTCCACCGCGCGAACGTAAGCGGGGTTCTCAGTGATGACATAGCGGCCGTCATCAGCGAGGTCTCTGAAACGAACCAGGTGGCGAGTCGCTCCGCGTGGACCGAAAACCGACCGGCCCTGGACAACATAGATCTCTCCTGCCGCCAAGGCTGCCTCCTGGAGGAATTTCTCAGTCTTGTTCACGGCAGTATCCAGCGGACCGGATACCACCGAGCGTCCGTGATCGTAGTCCAGGTCTTGATCGGGCGCGGTAAGTGCCATATCCCCGCGACTACCGCGCTCAGCGGATGGCATCGCGTCGATAACCACATTGGACAACTCGATCGGGTCACATTCACTCACGGTGTAGCCGCCGCGCCGCCAGTATGTCGCGCCGGGCAACTGGGTGATCAGGTAGCCCCTCGGACCCTTCCTGGTAGCCCGCACCCGAATCTGCGAATCAACACCCCACGGGTCCTGATCGTTCCACCCATAAGCGGACAGGTACATATCGGGGTTCGCCATCGCGTCGAACGCAGCGTGGAAGTCGCCATCCATCTTTTCGTTCAAGCTCGCTCGGGCTTCCCGGAGTTCGATGCGGAGATCCTCGGGGGTCCGTGTCAGCGAGGTGAACATGAACGGTTCCGGCGGCTCCATTCCCGCCTTATCCATCCACAGGACGTAGAACTCCGCTTCGGTAAATCGCCATCGCACCATCATTTTTCAGCCACCGGCACGACAGCTGACGGCGTATCGCCGAGAGCGGCATCGAGATTCTCTGCGGAATCGAGGTACTGGGCTCGCTTGTGTTCCTTGCCCTGCCCCTGCCCCTGCGCGCCACCGGCCGCGGGCGATCCCATCATCGGACTGGACATGCCAGAGGTCGCCCCAGTCGAGGCGAGTCCAGCTCTGGCCGTGGCGGTCGATACCTCTGCGGTCTGCACCCCCTGCACTGCGGCGCGGGGAAACAGTTGCGATTTTGTCGGCTGCGTTGCGCCGCCGCCTGCACTACCCGCGCCGCCGGCGCTACCCGCACCGCCGGACATGGCCGACTTCCCACCGCCAGATTGTCCCGACGGGACTCCGGCACTCGGCGCCACGCTCAGTGGCGTTTGCGACTGGTCTGTGGCGGTGGCAGCCGTCAATCCCTCGGTGATTGCCGAAGTAAGGGCTGAGGAAGCGCTCTCGGCCGCCGTTCCGACCGCTTCAACGCCCTGTTGTAGCACCGTGCTGCCCTGCTCCAACAGGGACTGAAGAGTCTTCTGTGTCTGGTCTTCAGTCGTTACCGGATTCTGGGTCGTCGGAATGGAGGGAGTGGGGGTCGTAGGAATTGATGGGGACGGGGTTGACGGGATGCTCGGACTTCCGCCCCCGGTCGGCGCTTGCCCACCCAGACCGGAGGGGTTTCCCGGCACTTGGCTGACAGGAGGAATCACTATTTCGGGCACCTTTACCGATAGCGAATCCTTCGGATTCGGCATAATCGGGATTGCGGATCCCGATTCCTTAACACCCTCGCCGTACCAATTGTCCCATGCTTGTCGAAGTTCTTTCATCCAGCTGTCGACAACCCATTTTTCGGGATTATCTCCGCACTCCTCTTTGATGCTGCGATAGGGCAGAAAATTTTGAAGACGATTCATCCAGCCTTGAGCATGCGCATAGTTCCAACTCATCAACTTAGTTGCGCGCGCTAACGCCTCCGCGCTGGCTATATACTTCGATACCGACGCCTTGGCAGCCAATGCGCCAGGAGATGCCCACTTCCCTCCGACCGTGGAGTCTCCTTGGTAGCCCTGAAGGTGCTGATCAACCGCCGTGTGCATATCACGAATTCCCACATCGAGGTACGCGTACACTCTGTGGTAATCTTGCGCAATTGCCGCCAGTCTGGAGATTACGTTAGAGGTATGCGCGAAATGTTCCCAGTGGTTATGAAAATCATCCCACTGGTACTGAATTCCCGGCTCTGGCTCTATATTTACCTCGCGATCCATTGAGAGTCCAACACTTCCCACAAGTTCCTGCAAGGCATTCGCATGAGAGGTTCCCGCCAGTTTGTCATCATAATCTGATGAATAAGTCCCACTCCAAGAATATTTATGATGATTAGTCAAGAGAGGAATTTCTGTCGGTTGAGACTGCTTCCATCCAGGAAGCTCTACTTGTCCAACGCTTATAGACAATGCGGTCCGCGGCGACCACTGATCCGACGGTTTCGTGAACCCCTGGAAGGCTGTGGCCAGTTGATCACTCGTATACGTTCCATTTCTGAATGCCTCGGCAGACGCGTCGTCTACCCCCGTGAATAGTTTACCCGCAGCCACGAACGTCTCACCCATGTCCCTCAGTATATTGAGGTGTTCAGGCAGAACTGTATCGATCAGCCTCTTTCCAGCCGCGTTAAATTTGTCAGCCAACTTCGCCCCCGAGCCCCTTTGATTAAGTGGCTGAAGGTCCGTCGCAGACCTTATTATATTTAGGCATTCATTCACAAGATTGGTCAGATTTGCACATTGCTGCGCCATTGCAGTTGCGACTGCGGGATCGAATGCGACGCCATTGCTATCAAAAGCACCGTTTCGGGCATCAGTCTTGTACCCGGTAAAAGCGTTACCTTCAGCCATCGGTTCCCCTCCAGAGTAGATGTATTTCGCGGTTTAGCGTTTGGCGCAACAGGCGTTCCTCACATTAGATTGGGCACCGCCCTTGCGCCTATCAACCCAGCAAGAGACAACTGATACAACGCGCCATCGATGTCGACAGAGCCCTCACTCGAAAAAAGACCCGATACGGCATCCCGAGAGGCTGTAGCACGCTCAGCCGCGGCCACCGCCGCCATCGCTACCGATAGCCGCTCACCACGAAGAGATTCCGGCAGAACCTCACACACCGCATCCGCCGTACCAGCCGCCGTCAGCACCTCTGGAATCGCAGACCGATGATGCTCGACATCCGCCGACTCACCTCGATACCACCCAGACCCGTCCCACCAGAAGCAGAACGACAGCAACCCAGTGCCCGCTCGCGGATTCAATACCGGATTCGCGACCCAGTCGGGCGCCCCAAGGTAGTAATCGGGCATCACCGCACCACCGTTGTAAGCAGCATCGAGATCCGCCGCGTCCCACACTCCGCCGGACAACACGGCGCGATCACCGGGCAATAGATACAGAGACGAGCCACTCCTGCCCTCGGTCTCGAACATGCCGAATGAGGGCAAAACACGTGGTCCGCTCGGCGACTCGATCGCGGCGTGCACGGCCGCGAGGACAGCCCACCTTGCCCACATCACCGACAATGTGGGCAACCCCTGCACCGGCGCTGCCCACTGGCCCCGCGAGCGATCAGCCCTGGCCTGTTGTGCGGCCTGTTTGGGTGAGCGCCGCTGCGAGCCCTCCTGTCGCACATACGCGGCCAACCACACCGGAAGCCGACTGCGTGGATGCGCTAGTAGGTCGGCCGCGTACGCCTCCGGGGCGAACAGTTGATCATCAGGGAATGGCTCAGCGCCATAGTCCAATTCGAAGTCGACTTCGCCGAGCACTGTCAGTCGCACAGTCATCCGCCACCATGGCCCGTCGGCTTTCCGAGCATCCCGTGACCGGTGCTCACGAACCAGCTCCAGGACAGCCTCTGGCACCTCGGCCCGCACCGACTGTTCCTTCTCGTCGAACCAGTCCGCTCGGGCCACACCAGCGACGACGGTCAGAGCGACAACGGCTTCGAGGCGCCGCCACCCAGCGGGACCGACCCCGACGAAGGCTCGCGCCGCCTCGTACAGCCAATCCTCCGATGCGGGCCGCGATTCGCCACGGCCGGTCGTCACGTCCGACACAACGGAGGATCCGGTCCCGAGGCTGAATCCGACATCCGGCGACTCGAGTCCGGGTATCCGCCCCACCGATTCCCTCACAGCTCTCAGGTCCCTCCGTAACGCCACAGCTGACAGATCGCGAGCCGCCACTCCACCCCAACCAGCTAGGTGCCGAGCATGATTCACGGTACCCGTACACTATGCGGGCCCGCAGCACCGTGCGCTAGCCGCGATCTACGACAACTCTTACCCGATTGTGCTGAGACACGCTCTGTGGCACAGTCGAATCGAGTGCCCGATGGGTCGCGGGCGATAGACGTTCACACAGGGGAGATTCCGATGGCTGATCACATCGAGGTCAACGCAGACAAGCTACGACTACTGGCAGCATCGGCCGATTCCATCGCCGATCGCCTCGCGGCGATCGCCACCGCCGGCCAGTCCGCCGTCTCGGCGGCTTCCTCGGCCTGGGGCGATGATGCGTTCGGCGGCAAGTTCGCCAGCGGTGACAAGGGTTTCGAGAAAAACAGCACCAACATCACCGCAACCACAAGAGCCGTCTCGAGCTCTATGAGCGCCCTCGCGACAGGCATTACCGAATCGGGCGGGTCCTCCGCGAAGACCGAGGACCACAACGCCGGATTGTTCCGGTAGACGACACCATGGCGGACAGGAGCGTCGACGACGCGGCATCAGTGTTCGACGGTCTCAACCGTCAGATGAAGGCGATAGCCGAGGTCGCACAGCAGCGGGCACAACTCACCGCCACTGGCTACGCGGAAAATCGACGGATCTCGGTAACGGTCAACGCTGACGGCGCGGTGATCGAAACGAAGATCTCGCCGACTGTCGACGATCTCACCAATGCCGAGATCGCCAAAGCCGTGACTTCCGCGGCGCAGAACGCGGCCGCGGAAGTAGGCCGTAAAGCCCAGGAGTTGATGGCGCCGATCACTGAGCAGCGGGCCAAGATGCCGAAGATTCACGAACTCATCGAAGGCTTACCGGACCTCGGCGACACCAGTCCCAGCCTGCCCAAACCCTCGATGGCGCCCCCCGGCTCACTCGAACGCAATGAAGCCGTCAGTGATTCGCCGGTGTTCGTTGATGCCGAAGACCACGAACAATGGAACGAACGGCGGCGGACGAGCGTGACCGATGACAGTTGGTAGCGGTCGGCCGAAGGAGATCCAGTGACCGATGAAGCCACACGGAAGTTCGCCGAAGAACGCCAAGCGTTGCTCGACGAAGGCAATCGGCTCAAGCGACTGTACAAAGACCTCGGGTACACCGACGAGGGCGAAAAGGCGATCTATCAAGCGATCGAGCTAGGCAAGCAGTACCGCGAACTACTTCCCGATGTTCTCGTCTCTCGCTGCCCGTTCACCGACGAACCTGTCCGATGGCCGATGGACACCGTCGACCTCGACGGTTGGTACTGGGACAGCGAAAACCCGATACGTCGCGTGGTCGACCCGGTCCTCCCTACCTGGCTGGCGATGGGAGGAGCGGTCCGTCTGGTCGAACCGTTGACTTCCGCGCCCTTCTTTCGCAAGCCAGGCCCCGACCGCCCCTACGTGATTCCACGCATCTTGGAACGCCCCACGGTCCGTGCCGTCATCGCGCAGATCCCGATCGGCCCCCACACCGGATGGAATACCACCTACTTCAGCACCCAACGCGCAGTGGGGGTCCCGTTGGAAAACTTTTGGGGGGCTGAGAAATACGATGTATATGATGCTAAAGGCCATTGGCGCGCATGGAACGAACACACCCAAATCGCCAGTGACTACGATTTCGATCTACGCCCGTGGATCGAGGCCGGCAAACTTCTCTGGATCGCACCCGACGACCCAACCGCGTCGCTACACCAGGATACCGACGGCTGCCCCTACCTCGATATCGACGGCACACACACTTTTCAGCGGATTCTGCACGCCAAAGTAGAGGGCTACTGAACCGAATCCATAGGCGATAGCTCGCTGCACGTTCCGTGCGCACAGCGATACAGCAATAGGAAGAAGTTTTTCGCGCATGCGGTTGGTGTTACATCAGATCTAGACTCGTTTAGGTTTCCGAGAAACCCCCAGCTCACCACCTTCAAGGGCAGCCCGATACTCCTCCCATGACGGATACGGAAACTCCGGTTCGTTCGGGCCGACGACTCTCGTCTCGAATTCCGAGACAATTTTCCATCCCGTATTTATTTCGTCGAATGCTTCGAGCTTCACCCGCGCGAAGTCTTCGACAGTTGGGTATTTACGTCCATCGATCACGAAGGTGGCGACCCAGTCGTCGTCGCCGACCAGAGTTCGGACCAGGCAGACCTTCCGATCCGGCTTTTGGGCAGTCAATGGGGACCTCAACTCTCTACCGCCGCGCACATCACAGCTTTGCAAGCAACCGTACCATCGGACACCCCGCCGACCTATGTCACCTATAGACCAGGACATGCCGCTTAGAGGAGAATTTGACGATCGCAGGGTAGCCGATTCAACACATCACAAGCTACGGAGCCTCGCGGTACGCTTGAGCAAGCCCTGTACTGACTGGCCGGTGCGTTGATACACCGCGGACCACGCGGCCAAGAAGTTGGGAGACTCCATTGACTTCGCAAAACGCAGGTCGGCATGTTTGGCTGGTCCGAACCTTAGTTGGCGATGACGACTGGGTTGCTGCCTTTGCAATCGATGGACGTAATTTTTCGAGTGCCGAGGAGTTTGAGCGAGTTTCTCGCGAAGCGTTCATAGAGATAAATCGCAGATGGAGCCTCGTTGCAGACTTTGAGACGAGGGAAGTCGGGGTCTGTGAGCCAGATTTCCCATATCCTACGTGGGAGGAGTATCGGGACTCTCTCGAGAGCGGCGCATTGGGAGTTCCGCGAAAACCTCGACGTGATTGATACCGCCAAGCACACCCTGAGAATTTGACATACAGTCATACGGCAAACTCAACCCAGATTCACAGGTTTGCACCTGCGCCCAATGGATCTGCCACCCGACCCGATCCGAGGCTCAGGACTCCCCTGACCGTTACTGCGACGCGTTTGCGGCTTCAGCGAACTCAATAACTACTTTCGCGGGACTCCCACGTCTCCACTTTCGAGAGAAGCATGATATTCCTCCCACGACGGATATGGAAAATCCGGTTCGTTCACACCCACCGCGCGCGTCTCGAACTCCGCGACTAGCCTCCAATACCGGTCGAGCGACTGACCCGCTTCGAGTGTTACCCGTACAAAATCCTCGGCAGTGGGATATTTACGTCCATCAATGACAAAGGTGGCAACCCATTCGTCATCTCCAACTAGAGTTCGGACCAAGCAGACTTCGCGGTCCGATGACTGTTTCGTCAATGGATCCCACTTTTTTCATCGACTTCGGTTTTCAGGCGTCCTCTAGCCGTTTGCGTACGTACGTCGACAGGTACTCGCCGAAGAAATCACTTACATCGACTGGAAACTCCTGAACGCAGGAAAGTGAATACGTTAGCACGAATCCGGCACGATTTCGCCCGGAACGCAGATATTGATACTCAGGCTCGCGTGTGTCCAACATTTCTTGATAGAGATCCCGCACTTCAAGGAACTCCAACAACCTTTGCAAGTCCCACTCCGAAATATCCACCTGCGGATCTTTACTCAAGAGTCTCGACATTCCACCACTACGGCCGCGCACACGCTCACCTCGGCCGAGAGCTTCAGCTTCGTTCATATCAATGAAATAGAACGGTCCAGCATTCTCCACATACGCCCACCGATTGAACCGCGGATTCTCGTAAACATTCCCGCTGGGAAGCAGCGCCACCGCGTCGATAAAGCCGAGCCCGCGCCGCTGAACATCGTACGTTTCCCCGTCGCCGCGCCGGAGGGTAACGACATCCTCGACCGTGGAGATCCACGTAGCAGCCTCACTCCGGAACGTGTCACGCTCGGAAAAATTCCGGACACACGCCAAGTGATACGACCCCCGGAAAAAGCTCGCGTTCACGTCCCACGACGCACGCATCTGGTGATACGGCTGCAGCGACTCCGCCCACCCGTCAACTTCCAGCACGTACCGACCGCAAAACCGGCAAGCCTCATCATCGTCGATCACTGTCCGGTCCTCTCGGCATCGACTCGGTAGGTAACTTGTTGCTGCGCAAAGGAGCCCGCCGGTAGTCTACTGGTTCCCTACCCGCTGGGTTCACCGTGCACCACCACCAACCTATTCAACCTAGCTTGGTGGGGTGCACGTTGTGTGGCCTAGCAACCTGTGGCACAGTCGATCTCACGCCAGCTCGTCGTTGGCGATGCTGATAGGTGACGCGCGGGCTCTGGGGGGCGAAATGATCTATGCCATCATCGAATCATCGACGATGCCGGATCGGTCGATAACTCACCGACCAGTCGCGATGCGCCGACGTTAGGTGATCTCGCGTGGCTCTGCAGTTTCCGTCTTGGTTGGAGTGGCTCGAGTGGGTAGTCGGCGCCGACTGGCCCCATGGCAACGAAGACCGTATGTGGGAGATGGGGCGCGACCTCACCGCCGTCGCCAACGATACGAAAGCCCTTGTCCCTGATCTCCAAGCCATGATCGGCGAGGTCAACGCGGCGTATCCGTCCGGCCAAGGCGGCGAGTCCATCATCGCTTGGATCACCCCGCTTCTCGATGGAACCGACGGCGACAAGCACGGCTCGCTCGCCAGCCTCGGCGAGGAATGGAGCAGTCTGGCGGTCTCAGCCGACGCGATGGGCGATGAACTCCAAGCCGCCAAACTCAACTTCTACATCGCCGGCGTCTGGCTGATGTCGGAACTCGCTCTGGCCGCGTGCGCCGGGCCGGGTGCGCCCGCTGCGGAAGCCGCTGCTATCGCATCGGCGAGAACATTCTTCAGACTTCTCTCAAAGCGTCTACTCGCGGCGATCGAGAACACACTATTGCGGAAAATCACCAATGCCGCCGCCAGAAAAGTAGTTGCTGGGCTGGTATTCGAGGTATTCCAGGAAGCAGTTGTCGAAACACTGCAAGGCACTAGCCAAGAATTGCTTGTCCAGTATATTCAGAACCAAACCGGCCATGTCGATGGCTACGACTGGGACAAGGTCAAGCTCAACGCTGGCATTTCTGCGATCGCCGGCGCTGCGGGCGGCGGTGTCGGGTTCGGCGTAGGCAGGGCCTTGCCAACCGGCGCGGGCGGCGTCAAGGGCATGACAAACGGTGCCCTCACCGGCATGATCGCCGGCGCGGCTGGTGCCGGTGCGGCGTGGTTGGCCACTGGCGCCTTCACCGGCCACTGGGAATTCGACCCACGCTCGCTGACCGGCGGTGCGTTGTCGGGCGCGGGGCCCTCAGCCATTCATGGGTACCGCGGCGGTGCCGCTAATCCAGCAACCCCGGGCACGCCCGGCAGCGCCACAGATACGAACCAATCCAGTAAAGAACTCGACACTGGATCGCGAGGCTCAACGGGGGGTACTGATTCTGTAACGGGCACGAATGGGCGCGATGGCGCTACCGGAAATAGCACAAGTAATGTGGCACCTTCGGCGACCAACGCCGCGAATGATCGTCCGGGAGCATCTCCCAAAGTCGCCGACGCCAACAGCTCAGCGCCTGTGGCAGCAACCGCACCGACGAGTGCCACACCTGACGCTGTTGGAGAATCGGCGATTAATGGCACGTCGACCGGCATAGAAGCCCCGTCGAACGCTGTCAGCGAGGTTTCTCCTGCTACGACCGCCGAACCTGTCGCGAACGATGGTCAGGCCGTCACCAGTGAAGCCAGTCCGGACGCGGCTTCGCCCAAACCCGATGCCGCGGCTACGGATACAGCTGTGCCACAGTCAGATAACGCGCTGGAAAGTCGGCCACAGGTTTCCGAGCAGGCTGATTCGGTCGCGCCGACAGAGGCTGCACCGACGACCAACCCTGCGACCTCATCGGTGGTCAGCAGTCTCGCCTCGCCATCACCGACAGCGGCCGTCGTGACGCCGACCAGCCCGCCAGGGGTGGTGAGTAGCGCGCCAGCGGCAGTGAGCAGCGCACCAGCGGCAGTGCCATCAGCCACGACAGTGACGCCGGCTTCTACGGTGAACGCGGCCCCAGCACAAACCGGTGCCGATGCGCGTGAGCCAAACGCCGCCAAGCCCGCGCCGACGTCACAGAACCCCAATACGGTGTCACCCAGCACGCCGGTCACCGGGCCGCGCGCTGGTGCCAGTCCTCACATCCCGGCAATGGGAATTACCGCACCCGTACAGGCTTCCAGCACAAACATCGATCCGCCAGTGGCGATGGCGTCGGCCGAGGCAGCCATTCTTCATCAGCAGCCGACCCCGGTCCAGGAGATCGCCGCCGACGACACGCGGGAGATGGCAACACATTACAAGTCGAACTCGCGACTGCTTGGCGGGGAAATAACGTTCGGCGAACTCTCGCCGAAAGCCAAGCAATTGGCAAACGCCCTGGCCGAGAACGAAAGCATCCCCATCAGACCAGGCGAAATAAATATCGGGCATCTCGCCGAACTGCAGAAATTTGCGAGCCTGGAACACGCTGTTATCCAGAACAGCAAGGGCGATCTACGACTGTTCCGCGGCGGAGAACGCTCAACAATAATCCCTACTAATTTAAAAGACACCTACAATTTCATCCTGCATACGCATCCCGAAGATCGGCTACCCGGCCCGCCGTCGGAGGAAGAACGTCGACTCCGACCCGACGTGGTCGACAGTATGCACAAAGATGTCACCTACAAGGAGACTCCGCATATCGAGGCGGTGGTCAGCCGCGACGGTCAGGTCCGCTTCTTCACCAACGAGGGTGTGCTCGACCTACCGCAAGGAGGCCATCCTCGAGGTGGCCCGATCAACGACCGAGGCTACGTCGTCCCTGTCGAAGGGCTGACTTCACGAGACCCTTCAAATCCAGGTCGTGCGATCTCAGGCAACCCTTCAGACCCTGCCAACCCCGATCACCGGACCTCAGAAGAGGGTGCCACACCTAATACGTCGGTGCCGAGACCTAACGTCGGCGTCCCACACGATGGTGGCCGCCCCGGAAGCACCACGGAAAACGGACCGTCCGAATCAACAACCGATACGAGCAACGAGCAACCGGCCACATCCGTCGCAACCGACACGTCATCGCTGAGTTCAGATCCAGAACAAACCATGCATGACGCGATCGATCAAGCTCTCGCTGGGCATCCCGAGGTCGCGAGCATCATTCACCGCCTCGTCAACGACGTCGGCCACCCACTTAACCTGACCGACGCAATTCGCGACCCTGGTCGTCGCGACGCCGCGCTGGAGATCCTCCGGGAAATCTCCCAATCTCAGCTACTCGACGGAACGTCGATAACCGAATTCGTCGCCCAAAACCCAGGTCAAGGTCCGCTCTTCGACCCGCTCACACCTGGCGTCAATCACCTGCCCGACGGCCGAGCACGAATGGCTGCGCTGGTCGCCGACAGCAAACTCCTCGACCCAGCTCGCCAGGTCGGTGCGAACCCCACCGACACCGAACAAGTACTTGTCGATGACTACGCGAGACGGCTCGTCCATGACGTGGAACCTGCGGTCGAAGCCGAACTGGCTCGGTTGACCGAAGGTTTGGACGGTGTCACCACCAACCTACGGACCAAACCAGCTGACGCGATCATCGACAAAGTCCAACGCATGGTCAACGGCAACGAACGCCGACGTCCACGCCCCGACTACCAAGTCGGCGACGCCATCGACGCCATCGGCGCTCGCATCACCGTCAACAACACCGTGCACCTCGCACAAGTACTCGACCGCGTCCAACAACTGATCGGATCCGGCGACGGCGGCCGAATCGTCGAAATCGACAACATGTACGTCACCCCCAAGGGAAACCCCGGATACCGAGTCATCCCGCTCGTCATTCGGATCGATGTCGACGGCATCCCCTATACCTACGAACTACAGCTCACCACACGACGGGCATCCATCGCCGCCGACATCGAACACAACACCATCTTCAAGCCGTACGTGCCGCTCAACGCCGACGAACGCGCGCTCGTCAACCAACTGTTCGCCGAAGCGGCCGCACTTGACCAACTCGAAAACCGTCCCGACCACAATTCCCCGCAATCTCCAATCCGCACAATCCCTAACACCACCGAACCACCCGAGGCGCGTCCAGGTACCAGCCCCTCCCCTGACGAACACACACCAACACACACCAACAACATCCCCAACGCCGACACCCGCCCACCCACCGAAGCCGAGCTACGCCAACTTCGCATCGAGACTGCACAAGCCAATACGCCCACCCACGTGCCGAGTCTCGACGACACCCGCATCATCGGCTCAGAAAGACTCGCTCCCCTCGAAGACAATGCCTACCTCCAAGCAGTCCAGGACGCGCTACTGGACGACGACCACTTCATCATGGGCGCGGACCCACGGACCAACGACTATGGACGACTCATCAACGATGGCGGTCCGACAGTGGACGGCCGCTGGTACAACTGCCTCGATACCGCGCTGGCCGGACTGTCGTCGTTTCTCGGACGGCCCGCTGTAGCGCTCCCGCGGAACGAGGAATATCTCCCCGACGGAAGGCTCGATCAACGAGGTGAGCTGGGCGGACTCGACCGTGCGGCGAACTGGATCGGTGGCTCCTGGCAGAACTTCGATGGCCAGGGCATGTCCATCCCGGAACAGTTCACCGCACTGCATGACTGGATAACACAGATGGGGCCGGGATCAGCGGCCTTCGTGTACAACCAATGGCATGCGCGTGATACGGACGGGCAACTAATGTTCGACGAGGATGGAAATCCCGTCGATGGCGGTAGCCATGCCACAATTATCGTTTTTCCGCATGGTGCTGATTCTCCAGTATGGTGGGACCCGCAATCGAAGGAGATGTCGGACAAGCCACCGACCACGATGACCGAAAGGTCTCTCGATCTCGCCTTTATATCTATCGATTCCGATGGAGGTACCGTCAGTGCCAAGTCTACAGCTGGAAACCAGGGAACAAGTTCAACAGTATCTGGACCGAGTCCTCAAGGGTTCGGGGGAATACGCAATATCGGAATTCCAAACCTGCTGGGTATGTCGGCCGATATCCCCACCGGAGTTGAGCCGGGACCACAGAGTGGGGAGCGGCTGCTACGTAGTGAACAAACAAACGGGGCGGGTGACAGGGCACGGGAGCAATCTCCCGACCGATCTGATCGGGCTGGAGTACGACAAGGCGATGCAGAGCGGACGGCCCATCGAGGCCTACCAGATCTATCCCCCACAATGGCGAGTGAAGTTTCAACGGATACGCGAGTCCCCGACCGAAATCGAGTACCGAGTTCAAGCACGATCGCTGATGAATCCGCCGTTGGAGGACAGCGACCAACTGTTGACGATCGACAAACAAGCGCTCAGCTACCGAACGAACACCGGCAAAATCCATCCGAGCAGCATCAAGGTGAACGCCTGGGCACAGATGCGCAACCGAGCGGACGGGATCTGGCCGGACCAGGGCACGATCGAGCGCTGAATTCCAGCAACAACGCCTCCCTCCCAGCTAGTGACAGTGCACCCCAGCCTGCGTCGGACGTAGCCCAGGCATGGGAACAATCTGGTGGAGCTGTCCGACCGCGCGATCCCAGCTACGACGACGAATGGGCCGCTGAGGCCTACGACCACTTCCGGTCCTACGACGGCGATATCGCCCGAATCGTGGCTACTCTCGCCGACATCCAACGATCCGACGGCTCTACCGGGTTCACCGACACGGAAATTGCCCAGATCAAGAATCACCTGATGCGCGAGCAGCATCTCCTACGCGACTACGACAACGGCGGCTTCATACTTGCCCGATTCGATCCATCGCCAGATCAGGCGGAGGCATGGATTCGCCTCGCAACAGGTCGACAGTTGCCGCAAGACATCGTGATGCTCGAACACGAATTGACCGAGTCGAACTACATGCGCGCCCACCCCGAAGCCACCTATCCCGACGCGCATGCCGTAGCAAACCAGGCCCACAATTGGGCAGCCGACATCCCCGCTCGCACCGGCGAGCGATACGACCACACGTGGGAGACCAACGATGGCACTACTGGTGTTCTTCGACCGAGCCCAGGAGACCCCGACACAGGTGGAATACCTGTTCGGGACAACAGAGGCAGATCGCAGCCGAATTTTGTTGTTCAACAAACAGACTCGCGATTTTCAGACGACCAACAGTCCGATGGACGGAGTCGCCCGGGCAACAGCCGGTCGGATTCTGCACAAGGCAAGGACGGAGGGCGCCTGGCCGAAGGGCGGAATAATCCAGTCCTGAGTAGTCCGGATACGCAGGCCAGCCCAGAACAAACACCGAATCCCGCGCTGGACGGCCACACCCCATCAGCCAACCCTGACAGCGAACTGGACATTCCGGAGGACAGTGAGCGGTCGGTACCTGAGCCGATGCCGCTCAATTCCGAAGTCATAGAATCGCAACACGGGATACCGGTCGAGAATCAGCGCAAAATACAGCGCTATGTCGATGCAAACAACCTGATCTTGGAAGTGCGACCCACCAATCCCGATGCCGTTCGACACATACGTGCTGGTGCCGCATACAAGCCGATGGCGATCAAAGACAAGACCATCAATGATCTTGATATCGAACTCGGCGCACCCGCACACGCGAAGGGGCTGGTCGGACGTTTCGCACCCGGAATGCTATCGATGCCGGACACCGCCGAAATGAGTCCTGAGCATCGCAGGAATTTGCAAGCCCGACTTGACCGGCGCAATAGCGATTGGCTCAAATACCAAAAAAGCATGGACCGGCTCACCCTCGACAACAGCGGACAGGGAGAATTTCAAGTCGTCGACGGTATCGTCGAACGCCGCACCGTCGATGGCTGGAAACCGATCACGGGCGATCATGATCTCTTCGATGTCCGTCACGCTGATGGATCTCGTCTGACTCCTGCGGAAATCGATGAACTGGTGACCGCCCTCCACACTATCGGTGCGGGGATCGAGCACGGACCACACAAGTACTGGGAGACATTCGACCCTTACCAGCGTCGCGAGAATTTCGAAAAGATCGTCAACGATCACCGCTACGACGCCGACCCGGACACCACCCATGAACCGGTAATCCAGTTCGCTCGCGACACCCAACCAACAGCGCTGTGGTCCCCGGACAGCGTCGCCGATGTCGACCGCGCCATGACGCCATGGTTCGCCGGAGCAGATATAGACCTCGGTGTCACGAGCCGACTCGCGACGATCGAACAGCAAACCAACGATCATTTCGACGCGGTGAACCCGGCCGCGAACCCGGCCGAACGCGAAGCGCACACCGAAGCACTCCAGGCACAGATCACCCACGAAGCCGAGCTCCTGCACGCACGAGTCGCAGAACTCGTCGCAAACCCGGACTTCGACCACGCCACCTATCGCGCATGGATGGCCGACAACACCAAAACAGCTGTCAACGCCGACCGTATCGCGATGACCGCCATCGCGGTCACCGAGGAAACCATGATCGTGGTTCCCACCGACTCACCAGAACACGAACTCACCGTCCTACGCCGAGCCGCCGAAGCCGGCCAGACCCTGGCCGAAATCCGAGCCACGATCGACGAACAACTTCACCCCGACAACCGAGGCACTCCGCCCTCGGATTCCCCGCATTCGAACACGCCTACTCCAGACGCCGCGGCCACATCGGCACCGAGTAACGAGGCAACCGAAACGGGACTGACGCCGCAGGAACAAATAGCCAAAGACGCCTGCGACCAACTCCCCCGAGCCGTCCGCGATGCCCTCGTCGACTACGCCGGAGACGCATACGCCGAAATTAATCGCCACCTGCGATTCGGCGAACCCCTCGACACGGTCACCACGGAGACCATCGAATTGATTCGCAGCGGTCTCGCCGCTCTTCCGAACCACATCGGCCCGGTCAAGAGATCATTGATGCTCTCGCCGGAAGAAATGCAGAAATTCTGGTACGAAAACCGCGTCGATTCCGTCGTGGAGGATCCCGGATTTGTATCGACCTCAAAAAACAAGTTCAAATGGAACCCGACCGTAGAATTGACCATCCTTTCAGCCAGCGGGAAAGACATCTCGTTCCTTCATCCGCCGGAAAAGCGTGGCGAGGCAGAAGTGCTTATCCCCGATGGACGGCAGTTCCGCGTGCTCTACCGCCGCATGGATGCCAACGGAATAATGCATGTCATCTGGGCGGAAGTTGCCGATACATCACAGTCACCCGACGGTGTCCATTCCGATTCGCACACTCCGATGCAGGATCAGGAACCGGATCAGCTTTTCCCACGGGACCTCATTCCAGCTACCGATACAGCACTGAACTTGCCCGGTATCGAGCCCGCCGGCACCCCGCATCAGCACGCGGCGGAAATTGAGCAGACAACACAAACACCCGCCAGTCCTCCATCGACGCCAGCTCCTTCCCCGCCCCTGAACAATGACACGCTAGGAACGACTTCTGATAGTAATCAGTCCGGCGAAAATGGAGCGGATCACGCACCGGAAGGACAACCAACAGAGCTGACGTCCGAGCTACGCGATCGCTTCAATCGCTTGCAGTCGCTGGCGGCCGAGATCTCCCAAGTTGCGGGTGCCCCCGCTCGGGTGGGCGAGTTGGCTGGTTTGCGAGCCGAATTCGCTGACCAACTGGGTCGCTTGGGCTTGATGGACAACGCCACCGCCCACGTTCCGTGGCGACTCCTCGGCGAACATGATCCGTCGTTCGTGAAGTTCTTGACCGACAACCACACCATGTTGTTGCCCCAGGCTCACGATCCGGCGGTTGCGCACGAAGCTCGACCCCATGATGGCGATGAGCCGAGCACGACTCATCAATCACTCCCGAACGACCCGACGACCGACCTGCCCGGCGCAGAGCGCACGGACGCGGGTGTGTCGTTCCACCGCGATGACCCGAGTATGGCCGAGTTGGCCAGGCAGGTCCGCCCTGACCCGGCTCGATTCACCGTCGACGTTCACCTCACCCAAGACGGACGGCCGCTGTTCGGTGGCCGCACGCACACCCTCGCCGAGTTGGCTCCGGTGATCCGTGCCGCCGGGTGGGACGGGCACACCCCGATCAGGTTGATCGGCTGCGACGCAGCGACCAACGGATTCGCCGGCGCGTTGGCGCGACATTTGGGTGTCGAAGTGTTGGCCCCGACGAAGACGGCATGGTCGGATTCTCAGGGTCGGGTATTCTCCAGTACACCGGAGCCGCGAATCGACGGGTCGCGTCGGCCGCGGATTCCGCCGGATGGGCAGTGGCAGACGTTCCGCCCTGATGGGTCGGCCACTGTCGCCAGTCGGGATGGGTTCGTCCCGGGGACTCGGGATCAGGATCGTCACGGGATCGATCCCAATCAGGCGGGCGAACGCGCGGCTTCTTCGAGCGAGAACGACCCCGACAGCAATGGCAGACCAACGAACACGTCGCCGGACAGCGGAGAACTGACCGGACCCAACACACCCGAGCCAATCGCGCGGCACATCCCGACGAATCCGCTTGTGCGCGAACAGCTCAGTTCGCTCAGCAGGCAGATCACCGAGGCCGCGGCAGAGCAGCATTCGGCCCGGCGCCGACTCTCGACGCTCGCGCGACAAGTGGGCGTCGATCCGCACACAGCGGGCCCACGCACCGTAGCCGATAACATCCGGGCCCATGTCAAGGCCCAGATCGCCACCGAGGCAAAGGTTTACGATCTTCAGCCCAGCACGCCGGACGAGATGGTGAGCCTCTCCCACCAACGACATGCCGCCGAGCGGACGATCGACGCGCTGGTGGCGGTGAACGAGCGGGCGCAGCAGCAACTGGACCGGTATTTGAGCGCCCGCGCGATCGAAAGTGACCTTCGATCAGCAGCAGCACGACGCGCTGTCGCTGACATTCTCGCCGCTGCTGGGGCCGACATCCGATCCGATGGATACGGCGTGGTTCCTGGGCGTCCGCCGCGTGCCGTCGCCGTTTCGACCACAGACCCACACACCGTGCTGGACGAGCAGCACATGCGCGAACTCAAAGACGCCGGAATCGGTGTCGACTACCGGCGGGTGGTGATCGACGACGCGGGCAACGTACACGTGTTCGACCTGGGAACGTCCGAACAACACGCCGAAACGCAGCCTGTCTCCGGGCCCATCGCAGCACTCGGCGACAGCTATCGCGCCGGGAATCGTGCGCTCGAAGCTACCCGTCAGCAGGCGGTCGAACAACTCACGAACACCCTGCGTCAAGACGGCGGCGCGACGCGACCGGAGTCGCTGCTCCAGCGTCACCCCGCGGTGTCGTCGCGGATCGACCAGGCCCGCGCGTCCGCGATCGAGCGACTCCACCAAACCCATCACGCGGCGGCGACCGAGCTTGACAATGCCGCGCGCACTGCACTGCGCCACCTCAGCGAACCCCAGTCGGTACCGGTGGCTGAATCGGCTGCTCCAGAAGCCGCCGCCGCAACCACGCCAACCAGGCCGCGCAACTGGTTACGAGGGATCGTCACCGGCCTGCGAGAGCGGGTAGCTATGTGGAACCAGGCGGCCGCGACCGCCAAACACCCATCCGGCTCAGGCCTTGATGGCCAGGGCCAGAACCATATCTTTCATACGCCGTCCCGAATCAACGCCGCGAACGATCAGCGACACTCGGGGGAAAGCGAGGCACTCGCGGAGGTCCAGGCCCCCAATGCCGCGCGAATCCTGCATGAGCTCGCAATCCTCATCAAGAACCGAGAACTGCTCAAGCGACATTTCCGTGGCTGGACAGAGACGGTTTCCGACGCTCCACCGCCACGCCGCGCAGACGGGACCCCGTACCGGTATTGGGACGAAGGGACCGCCGAGAATGCCGAGGACCCGGATTTCGCGCGTCTCGAAGCCGAACGCACCGCTGCCATCTGGCAGCACCTGGCCACCCCGAACAACACGGATCCCGCATCACCGGAGACGCCTACTCAGATCGTCGAGCAAAACCCTGAATTGGTTCGCCGACTGCAACACGCGATGGCACCCGCCCCCGATACCCGGTTCGCCGATGCCAATCCGGTCGATCCCACTCAGCTCGAGCCCGACGCTCGCGCCGCGTACGCCGACGCCCTGCGCCACGCCACGCTCCTGCAGCGGCAGGCCGATGGGCTCGGTCTCACGCTGACCGACCTCGGACCTAATGGCCTACGACAAGCCACTGCCGACCTGCACGCACGTGATGTGCGCCTGGCCGGTGCCATCGAGGCGGCCATAGACACCTGGCAGCGGTATCGTGCGGAGGACGCCAATATCCCCTTCTCGCGCGAGATCGACGTCACCCGAACGAACCCAGGAGCGCGGTTGCTCCGTGAGATCGCGGGCGAGCGCGGGACCTTCATCGACCGGTCGGTCGGTAATCCAGCGAATATGGGAAGTGGTCCGGAATTCTCGAGGCCACAGGACGAAGCCATCTGGCAGGCCGAAGCCGCCCGGCGAACGTCGCTGCGCAATGAGGCAGCTGCGTGGGCGGCCTACCTCGACGTCCCCGATGTTGTCACCGCGGCTGATTCACGAAACCACGAGCAACTTCTTCGCGATCGGCTCGCCACCGACATCCGACAGCGCGCGGATTTCGTTCACCGGTCCGAGCAGTATCTGCGTGCCCAAGCCAGGCTCGATTCCCTCACGGGCGTCGATCGCGTGCCCGCGGAGTCAGAGCACGCTCTCTATCGGCTCACGGCGGCGGAGCTGGATCTTCCGGCCGACGTCGATCTTGCCGTTGTGGAACTGGCCGGCAGATTGGCCGTCGATCGCGCCGCATTGGACCCCGCGCGCATCCGAGAAACCCTCGACGCGCTGCGCCGCGACAACGTCCTTCGCGCGGGCCGAGTCGAAGCCATGGCCGCGATGGCCCACCACGAGGTCGCATGGGCGGCGGCTGTCGCGGCGAGCGAGTCCGAATCCGAGCACAACCAGCCAATGCCGGTGGTCGAGCCAGGGCAGCTGTTTCCTGTCCCGAGTCACGTCGATTCCGCCGCATTCCTGCGGGATATCGCAGGCAGCCACGATATCTCGACCGCGCTGAGTTCCGGACGCACATCGACCGATCCCAACACTGACTGGCTGCGCTTCGCCCTTGTCTATGACACTCACCTGAAATCACACGAGGTCGACATCGTCGGTGATGTCGTTCGAGCCGACATCACCGTACTAACCGACCTGCTGTCTCAGCAGGAGTCCGCTCCTGCGCCCGACCCGGCACGAACAGCGGACCGGCTCCGGGCAGAGATCGCTCGCAGGGAAGGCTGGCTCGACACCCTCCGCGCGACGACGACCAAACCGGATGCTGACAGAATCAGCGCGACCCACACCGAGATTCGTGCCGAAATAGTCCGTCGCGCTGCGGAAATAGAGGCACTGGCAGATCTGACGATCCGCAACGCGCATCCACTGCGCAACGCCGGACCGGCCGCCAGGCAGCGTCCCGGAGTGGACCCGCTGACCGACACGGCAAGCCAACTCGTCGATCGCCTCACCGGTACCGCCGCCATGATCGTCGAGGAATTCGAACAGCTCGCCCACGCTCTCGACGCGAGCGCGGACACGTCGTTGGCCGAAGGAGCCAGCTGGGAAACCGTCGGGCCGCCAGTCAGGCACGTCACGACCACTCCCGAGGTCGCGGCGACCCTCGCCGAACTTGCCAGCGATATCGAACGTACTGCTGACCAACGTGATTCGGCTGCTGCCGAACTTCAGGTCCTCGCACGTAACCTGGGCCTCGACCCCGATATTCGTGGCCCCCGACAGGCGTGGCAGTCGATCACCGACCATCTCGGCCCCCGACGCTCGGCCGCCCAACGCGTTCTCGACCACGGCGCCGCCCACGTCAGCGAACATCTGGACGCGCGGGCCGCGATCGAGGAAGCGGACCGCTACCAAGAGCTCGCCGACCAGGCCATGTTCGACTACCTACAAGCGCGCGATCAGGTCGACAACGTCCGCACCGAACTACTGGCCCGCGCCGCCGCGGACGTACTGGAGGCGGCAGGCGCCGTCGATCACTACAAAGGCGTCGGCACGCTACCCTCCCCCACCCCGAACGTGCTGGTCGTATCCGCCGATGCGGACCCACACCAGCACACACTGTCAGCGAACGACCACCGCCGCCTGGTCGAGGCGGATGTCGCAGTGACGTTCCGGCGAGTGCTGATCGGCGACCGCGGCGAGGTCCACGTCATCGATCTGCGACTCCACCGCGACGGCGATCCGACCTCCGGCCCGAACGGACAAACACAGGTACCACCCCCAGACTCGACCATGTTGGCCGGACCATCGACCGACCCGAACACCAGGACACAACCCTCACCCGAACCTCATTCCCCTGAGCAGCAGGGGAATCCGTCCTCACCCGAGGGCACCAGAAATGGCCTGCTGCCCGACTACAACTCAGTCGACTACGGATTCTCCGTCAATCCTGTTCAGGCGCACGAAGACCCGATGCTCGAGCAACACATGCGGGCACTGCTCGCCTCGACGAACGGCGGTTTCGAAACTCACTTCGACCCGCGCACCCACCCCGCCGCGGCACTCGTCAACGGCGAAGGCCCCGACGGCCCCGGCCGACGTAACAATTGCGGCTGGGCGGCCATGGCCGGCCTGTCCACCTTCTTCGGTGACCCCCGCGTTGCACCGAGGATGCTGCCGGTCATCGGTCCCAACGGGTCCACGGTTTATCAAGGTGGCCTCGACCGCGAATACATCAGTTCCTGGTTGGCCACCGACTGGTTGCAGTTCAACCCCACGATGGATATCGCCGACCAGTACCGCGCACTCCACAGGTTGCTCACTGAACTCGGACCAGGATCAGCCGCCTACGTCGCCACCCGCTGGCAACGCCTCGACCGACAAGGCAACCGAGTCTTCCGACCCGACGGCACACCACGCCTCACCGGTGGACACGCCACACTCGTCGTATTCCCGCGTGACTCCGACACCCCCGTTTGGTGGGACACCCAGGAGCTGACCGCAACCGACAGTCCACCGGAGACGATGCTGCGCGAAGCAGGCGGTCTCCAAGTCTGCATCGTGCGCGCGGACGGGACGGTCCTCGACCTCCGAGACGCTGCCGACCTCGCCGACCTCGCCGACCACCACCAGATCGCCGCGACGGACTCCTGGGCACCGAGACACACGATCCCAGGCCTGCCACATTCAACAGGCTCACAGACAGCCAACCGCGAGTCAGGGCGAAGCCCTCGTTCGCAGACAACCGCAGCTCATCAACCTCACTCGGGTGATCCGACTGTTCCACTGCCTTTCGGTGAACGTACGGATGCGGGAGTGTCATTTCATCGTGATGATCCGAGTTTGGCGGGGTTGGCCCGGCTGGTCCGTGAAACAGCCACCGAGACCTCGACAACCGAAGTCGACACAACCTCCAACACCACAATCGACCTCGACGCCATCCACAACAACCACGCCGAACAAACCCCCGCCGGCATCTCCCACCACCGCGGCGACCCCACCATGGGCGACCTCCCCCACCGAGTCCCCGCCGACCCCAACCGCTTCACCGCCGACACCCACATAACCCCCGACGGCCACGCCGTAATCGGCGGACAAACCCTCACCCCCGAGCAATACGGCGACCTCCTCCGCCGCTCCGGTTGGGACGGCGTAACCCCCATCCGCCTGATCGGCTGCGACGCCTCCACCAACGGCTTCGCCGACCGCCTCGCCCAACACTTGGGCGTAGAAGTCCTAGCCCCCACCCAAGCCGCCTGGACCGACGCCAACGGAAACGTATTCAGCGCAAGCACAGTCACCAACCCCGACGGATCCCGCAGCCCTCGAGTCCCACCGGATGGGCAATGGCAGACACATCACTCCAACGGCACGAATTCAATTAATGACACCAACGCTCACGCCCCCAGTAGTAGACCTGGAAATCTGAACGCAGAGTCTGCTGTCAGTCGAGCCGTTCGCCCGGGTGACCGAGTCAACCCGACCCACAACGACATCGACTGGCAAGCACCACCATTCGACCAGACTGTCAACCGTGTCGTGCAGGATGGCGAACCCTTCTACAGCATTCATCGAGATCCAGCGGATAACCCCACGTTGGAGCCTCGAACTCGATATGAAATAGCCGACTCCACTGGTCGGCGAACTACGGTCTACACCGATGACTCGAACCCGCCCCGCATAACGCATGTCGACACCGAAGTAGACAACACTCGCACTGGATATCCGGGCAACCCGGTAGCCAACCCAGATGCGAGTTATCCGCTTCCCGACGTTGACTACAGAGTCGATACCGGTCACCCTGAACCATTCACATTCCGCACCGACGCCAGTGGCCGGCCGCAGTTCGAGCTCGATACATTTGGGTGCCCAACAGGTCCAGATTTCCAAGTGGGCGGCGATAACTATCGACCGATTCAGGACTGGAATGCGAGCAACCAACCGTTCAGTTCACGGACCGATCTCGAGCCAAATTGCCGATACGAAGTATTCGACCAAAACGGCAATTGGCATGGGGATTTCTACACCGGACCGGCCGATCCCGAGACTGGACAGTCATCCTTTACTCACATCGAAACTTGGACCAACAACAATCCGGAACTCGGCAATGCTTCGACAATGCGACGAAACGACCTACGGAGTCCGGGGGATAGTCTCGCCGACGGCCTTCCACACACAAACACGCGATATAGGGTCGGCGACCGCGTATTCCACACAGACGACGTCGCAAACGGTTCGACATCGTTCAGGCCCGACTATAGTCCTGGAGGCCATCCCCCCCGTGCAGGAAGTGTGCAAGCTCGTGTGGGCAATGCCGGCGAGATCGACTACCCTGGTCAGGATTTCCGCGGTGGTCACACCCATGACCATGTGGCGGGCTCAATAAATGAGGCGCTCGGCCTCTTTTCGCAACTCTGGCGAGAGAACAACATACTACTTCCATCAACGGACCCGCTGAGCCGTCACAATGACAGCTGGCGGCGATCCGAGATGGATCGCCATAATCTACACAGAGCGGGTCATGCATTAGAGCGTGCTAGAGTCTTCCCTAGCAACTCATCCGTGGGTGTAACACCAGACTACGCATACTGGATAGTGCAAGAAACAAACCCGAATAGCAACCGAATCGTCCTTCACTTCAGAAGCCATCAGAATTTCTAGGAGCTGACAGCATGAACGTGCCACATCCGTTTGAACGCCTAGAATTCCCATCCCAAACCAGAGATGAAAAGCACACACAGAGTGAAAGGATTCTTCTGTGGACAGCGGGCCGAATCATCAAGGCGGCGGAGCCGGGATGGGAACGCATTGAAGTAACCGCATTGGGCTCTGGAACCGATTTCGATATCAAGTACACTATTCTCAAAGCTGATGGTTCCGCCGGGGTTGGCGATTTGCCACCGGAAGTAATGCGCGCCTTCACTGACATGCGCCTTCTACGGTACGAAGATGGAATTGGCACATGGCTCTCACTGCGCATGTACATCAAACCGCCCGACTTTCTTAATGCTACATTCAACGTATGGGTTGACCCAATCTGGGACCCGCCAATCTCTTCGGCGGCGTATGAAAATGATCTTCGCCATTTCCCGCGGACTGAAGAATACATTCCTCGCTGGCTAAAGGCGAAGTTGAATACGGAAACCCCCCTTCCGCCGGTGAAGCCGGGCGAAAACCCGCCGATGGAAAGTTATGTAGAACTGATCGAAACGCAGACCAATATCGCCCTACCCCCAGGATGGACATATGCACAGATTCATTTCCGCGAAGTCGGTGGCCATCGGGAGATCAATGGCTTGGTGCAAGACATATCCGGAAAAATGGCGCCCTGGACGCCCCCAGCCGAGGTGGCCGATAGGTTCAGCGAATATCGCGCGGCAACGCGGTCTCGCCCAGCCGTATGGTTCTCTGCACGTTTGGAAATTTGGTACACCGGAAAATATGATTTCGATATGTACGGACCCACGGAGCCCAAATGGGCGGATCAGCCCTCTGTAGATGATTTCCGCGAAGAAGTTCGATTGGCCAAGTTGTACAACGTCGCACTTCCCAACTGGGTAACAGAAGCGACCAACTGACGCCGCTCCACGGTCGACAGAGATCGACTCGGACTAGAGTTGGATTGGATTGGATTGGATTGGGCAGTATATGAGGTCGGAAGAAGAGGTGCCCGATCGGGTGCGGGACATCTTCGTCACAACACTGAAACCGGGGACGACCCACATCGCCGCACTCCCGGATCCACTACCGATGAGGATTGGGATCGGGTTGATCGCACCAGAAGGGTCGTCCCGCGAGCGGATTGTCGTCCGCGCGGAGTGCGACGAGACCGGCTACTTCCTCGACTTCTACCAAGAGGGCAACGACGGGGAAACCTCATCTCACTACCGGGTTCGTGAGGATGGCTCGGTTACGCCGCTGGAGAACCTCATCTTAGTGCACCGGCACTTCGACGATCCCGAACAGGCCAGGCAAGACCGGGAGCGCATCGGCGCCCACAACAAGCGGGTATGGGAGATACTTCGGGCGAAGGATTTATTCTTCTGAATCAGACGAAAGTCAGTGACGAATTGATGAACTGGTTGGCCAAGTACGGCTGGTCAGCGAACCGGGATATCGGACGTGATGCTGATGAAATGGTTGAACGCATCGAAGGCTGCGCGACAGATGAACGTTTCCCTCTTGTTTCAACTCCCGCAGCACGGGCTGTTATTCATAACCTGGGTAGATTGAAATTCAGGCGAGGCGACAGTATGGAAGATTTTTGGAGTTTCGAGCTGCCGTTTCTCCGGCCCGGGGAGGTTGAAGATTTCGCTGAGCTCGGCGAGAGTCTTGGTGAAGCGGTATTTCCTGTAGGGTATGAGCAGCCTGAGAATTCCATATTGCTCGTGGACGGGAAGGGCGCTTCTTCCGGTATCACCACACCGGTGCCTATTACTTTGGGCACGATCAACTCGAGTCGTTGGACAACTATCGGCGATTCATCTCGCCAAGTGATGCGGAGGATCTCTTTGTCTGAGTTATATCCGGCTACCGTTACATCTCTGCTGATCGGTGGGAAAATATTCAGCCAGTCGTCGAATGTTGGAACTTCTGGACCCAATATACACCCGAGTGTTCAGTCTTTTGTAGATCAGCATTGCATCGGTCGGTTTCGACACGAAGTCGAACATAGTGCCGAAGTTGCTCTGATATCTGATCAACTGTGGGGGCTAGATGAATTGAGGGGGGAGGTGGAGTCTATATCTTTAGGTGACGCTAGATCGCATTTCGAAGGTTCAGTAGTTATATCCAGAAAAGTTAGACCTACCGGCGACCCTGAGAACGGTCAGGCGACTGAACCTGGACCTGTCTGTGCGCAACTACTCCAAGCGCTCGGCGTGGAGATCATGCGGCCAGATGCAGTTTGACCTGGCTCTGTGGAGCTCTTCGACCCCCTGAACGCCCGAATGAGTGAGCGTTACCCGGAAACGCTCAATGGGCACGAGAGTTCGTAGTACCCGAGGACTTGGGCGCATCAGCAGGCCGTCGACTACTCGGTGGGGTCAGGCCAACCTCGGCTACAAGTCGCGCGATGCCGACTGACGAGATATGCAAGGCCTGATGGTCGTGCCGAATGAGGACTCATGACCGATATCGATGAGGCCGAGGCAAATTTAGGTAGGTGGACTACGGTCAGACGCCAGGAGAGACCTGGTTCCAGATCTGTTCGCTGAGGCGGTGGGCGATATCGGCCAGCGCAATACCATTGTTCGACGGCCCGAATGCGGGACCTGGTCGGAGGCGTAAGGCCAATTCACCCAGCATGCTGCTGACGTGGACACCGGCTAGGCCGGACCATTGGAGAGCAGACGACGCGGGATCAACCGAGCTTGTGACTAGGAGGCTTTCGATAGCTCCCGCTTCCTCTGACAACGTCACCGGGTGGACGCCGTCATCGATGCGGTCGACCCGGCTACACAGATGCAGTACCGGATCTCGGACTGGCTCGGCTCGGGCCGGATCGGATCGAAAAGGTCGGTCCCGCGCCAAGAGATAAAGGTCTAATAGTGCGGTAGTCGCGTCATTGTCACCGAGCTGACCGGTCCAATTCTCGTCGAATGTGTCGAGCCAGCGGATAGCGGAGCTGCGGAGTCGTCGGTATCTAGTGGGCGAGGCAGCCGCAGCGGGAACTGCGCAGGCGTCGCGCCGGAAATCCGTTCGAGCGCGAAAGGAATTCGCCGCATCGGCAACGATCGCGGCAAGCGATGCCCCATCGGTACTTATCCCGAATGCGGCGCCCGGCCTAAGTCTTGCCGATAGCTCGTCCAGTAAGTCGGCAACGACAGCTGCCTCCACAGGGGACAGAAGCAGCGGGCGGTATGGGGTTCGCGAGGTATCAGCGAGGGACTCCTTAACATAGGCGCCGAACTCGGTCAACCCATACGGCTCGGTTCTATTGCGGGTGAGAGTCCCGAAATGCAGGAAGTGCCGACTCGGATCGGCCGGGGAGGCACTGCCTATTTCGCCACGAATCCGATCGTGGATTGCTTCCGCAGCAGCCAGCAACTCGGCTCCGGAGCCGCGCGGATCGTCCAGTATCCCGCATAACAGCAGCACTGACTCGCGGAGCTGCTGATACTCACGCACCGATTCGGGTGAGATCGGGTGCACCGGGACGATATACACCGAATCGGCCGACGCGAGATGGTCGACCGGGGCCATCACGCCAGGATTGCCGACACTCGGGTTCAAGCGGTCTGGTGCGACTATGTACAACCTGGTCGGACCGGGGTGGAAGGTCGGGCGTCCATATTCGGTTTGCGCCAGGAGTTCCGCCGCCAAGTCGTCGGCAATGACCCCGAGTTCCGACTTCATAGGCAACAGTCCGTAGGTGATTCCGGGACGCAGCCTCGCGGCGAGTTCCTTCAACAGAATTCCGGCCGTGACGGCTACTCGTTCTGTCAGTGCGACGAGACCCGGTACACCAGCTCCCGACTCCGCCCTGTCAGCCTCCTCTGCCAACCTGGTGCGAATATCGTTTGCCTCCGCGAACAACGTTCTGCCCGCAACACTGCGCAGGAATAGGCCTGGGTCGTAGCCGTGTGGCAGACCGGAAGGTTGAGCGTGCTCGACAACCCCGGCCAACGCGTCGAATGCCTCGACCACGGATTTCTCGTCGATCGGTTCGGCACTTGTCCCCTGTTCGGCGAGCGTGTCCAACATTCGAGCAACCGCGTTCCGCAAGTCCGAGTCAGGTACTCGTTCGACATCTTCCAACCACGAAGGCCATTCGTCGAGACTGACCGTGACCGTGCGGCTCGGCCGCGAACCGGCCCGCGTGGAAAGATCATCTGCAAGATGTTCCGCGAAGCCAGCCAATGTCAGACCATCGCTGGACAACCCGAACGCCGCGCCTGGACGCAGTCGTGCCGCGAGTTCGCGCAGGAGATCGGCGACGACCGACACCTGCAGAGCCGTCAGTCGCACGCTCTCCGCTACAACGCCATTCTCGATGTCCACCACGCGTTCGTCTCGGAGGTCAACCGCCGAACCGTCCTCGGTCACCCACATGAACTGGTGGTGGGGGTCGATCGGCCCTCCATCACGTCGAGGCGACGGGCGAACTACCGCACCCTGAAATACGGAATGTAGCTTGTCTGCTATGTCGATCGGTCGTGCCGACGCAATGTTGTCACCGCAACGCCGAACGAATTCAGTTGCCGCGTCATGAAGCGCGATGCCCGGCACCACGGACAGTAGATCGTCGTCTGTCATTCGAGAGCCGTATTCCGTCCACCATCGTCCTTGGGCCCAACCGGTAGGGGTTCGACGGGACATCCCATCCTGCCGGCCGTGCGACCGCCGTCGCTGTAGTTCGTACCGCTGTGCACGTCACTGCTGAGCATGCCATGCTCGTGGGGCATCGAGCAACGCCGACCATGAGGGGGACAAAGTAGTGAGTGAACCGCTGCGCTCGACCGAGGACGCCATCGAGCACATCACGAAAACTGTTGGACTGTATCCCCATTACGATATCGACGAATTCGAGTACGGCTGGCTCGTAACACCCTGCCCGAGCCCGGCGGAAGAAGCCGCGGGCAACTGGGACCTGGGCTACAGCCAGCGGATTGTAGACGCGCGGACCGGCATGATCACAGAGTTCGGTAGCAGCGCCTCGTCGACTGAGGCCATCGGTCAGTACCGTGCCTGGGTCGCCGAGGGAACTCCGATGGCCGCCACCCAGATCTACCCATATCGCACCGAGATCCGCGTACACCGACTCGACGAAACGCCGATGGCGATCGAATACTTCACCCAAGTCCGCGACGTGGAGACCGGCCGGGCCCAACCCGCGTTCATTGTGAGGGTCGACAAGCAGACCAGGCGTTGCGAACCCACCAGTCCTGAGTCGACGAGGGTATGCAGTTGGGCGATAGCCTCTTTCGTGGCCGAGCAGGCATGGCCGACCAGCGGTACAGTCCGATACTAGATCATGCACGAGAATTAGTTCTTCTGGTCACAAGTGACCGCAAGCAGGAAATGGTAGGAGAAGGCTCATGAGTAGTTCCGAAGTTACGCCGCCAGGCTGGGATCCCGAGGAGTTCGCTCGGATTCGCGCCGAATCCGAAGCTGAGCAGGCCGCACTATCGCCCGAGGATCGGGAGAAGTTCGACAAATTGGGATGGGAGCATCTCGACAGCCTTGCAGGTTCCGACCAGTATGCGCCGGACAGCCTTCAAGAAAAGATGCGGGACGCACCGGGATTCGATGCGGACTTGAATCCCTTTCCACTCACCAGAGAACCAGGGGAGAGTTCATAACCCTCCCCTGGAAATCATGCCTCAATCCTCCGGTGGCAGATCGATGATCTGAACCATCTTTTGTCCAGCACGCGACCACAGCACGCCACGCCCCGGAGGCAAGGTCATCGGCCGGACATCGCCGACAAGTTTGCCCTCATCTTTGGAACCACTCATGACCAGTGTGGACACAGAGAGATTCTTCAGCGACCCGAGCAATCCGGCGTAAAGGGCCCGGGAGACACCGCCCATCTGACGAGTGATGACAAGGTGCAGACCGATGTCGCGGGCTTGTGGCAATAATTCGAGCAGCGGAGCCAGCGGGTCAGTGAATCCGCCCGTGGTGACCATGTCGTAATCGTCGACGACGATATAGATTTCAGGTCCGCTCCACCAGTTACGTTCGCGCAGCTGCCGAGGGGTGATATCGGACCCAGGGATCCGCTTCGCGAGGAATTCGGCTACTTCCTTGAGCATCGGACCGCACGTTTGCGACGATGTCGAATATCCCGCAAGCTGGTCGCCTTCTATGGTGCCGAGCAGAGTGCGACGATAGTCGATGAGAATGACACGGGCAGTTTCCGAGGTCGAGTTGTCGGTAATTCCGCGAATGATAGTGCGGAGCAGAGTGGTCTTGCCACATTCCACGTCGGAGAAGGCCATAAAGTGCGGTTCGGCGCCGAAATCTAGGACAACTGGCTGCAAATCGGCTTCGTTGATACCGACAACGACCCTGGTCGGGCCCTGCACGATGCCCCGCGCACTGGCCTCTCGCAGTACTTGTTCACGCGGCAGACTTTCCGGCAGCATACGCACACCGGGTGCGCGCCGTTCGCCGTAGAGGGCGGCCATCTGCTCGCGAGAGGTAGCAACACCCTCCGAGAGGTTCTCCGGGTTGGTATCCGAGTCCATCCGAGGAAGGGCGATGAGCATGTGCAGCTGATCGGGGGTCAGACCGCGCCCCGGCCGGTTCACCGGCACATTGACCGCGACCCGTCGGCCCAACTCGGAATCGCCCGGATCGCCGAGGCGCAGTTCGATCCGGGTTCCGATCTGGTCCTTGATGTTCGCGCGTATCTCCCGCCACGCGTTTGCGCCCAGGATGAGGTGGATACCGCGAGAGAGCCCCTGCTGAGCAATCACCGCGATCGGTGCGACGAGGTCGTCATAGTCATCGCGGATAACCATCCAGTTGTCGATGACCAGGAACGCATCGCCGAACTGATCGGCCAGAATCGGATCGTCGGTTCGCCCCTGTGCCTGCGCGGCGACCTTACGCCGACGATAGTCAGCCATGGACTCGATACCGAGTTGCGCGAACTGTTCTTCCCGCTGGCGCAGCAGAGTGCTGAGTTCGGCGACAGTACGCCGCACGCGGTCTACGTCGGTACCTCTGGCGATCGAGCCGACATGCGGCAAGCCATTGAGACCGGCCATGCTACCGCCACCGAAATCGAGGCAGTAGAACTGCACCTGCTCGGGTGTGTGGGTAGCCGCAGCCGACATAATGATGGTGCGCAACGTGGTGGATTTACCGGACTGCGGGCCACCGACGACAGCCACATGGCCCTGTGCGCCAGAGAGATCGATCGTCATCACATCGCGTCGTTGCTCATACGGCTTATCGATGATGCCGATCGGCATCCACAGTTGTCCATGCCGATTGACCGGCGACTGCCATGCCGGATCGGGTAGCAACATGTCTACCGTAGGCGACTCGACCAGTGGCGGTAGCCAGACCTCGTGAGCGGGTCGGCCGTGACCGGTAAGCCGCTTAACCACCACCTGGAGCAGACTGTCGGGGACCCCTTCCTCACCGACAGGCGGAGGCGGGGGCAACAGATCGAGCGGATCTGCTCGTACCTCGGGTTCCGGTGCCGTCAGTACCTCCACGGGCGCGGCGGTGAACAGCCGTGGCGGCGTTTCGATGACTGCCCTGCCGTCTGCCTGCCGCGTGGCACGCGGCGCGACATAGGGCCCCGACACGTAGGACGCGTTGAACCGGAGCGGATCGGACGCATCGCTCTTCAAATATCCCGCACCCGGCACACCAGGCAGGTGATAAGCATCGGTAATGCCCAGCACAGCGCGTGATTCGTTGGCGGAGAAGGTGCGTAGACCGATCCGGTAGGACAGGTGAGTGTCGAGACCTCGCAGCTTGTTCTCCTCCAATCGCTGGGAAGCGAGGAGCAAATGCACAGCCAGCGAGCGGCCAAGTCGACCGATCATGACGAACAGGTCCGCGAAGTCCGGCTTCTGTGCGAGAAGTTCGGAGAACTCGTCGACCACGATGAACAGCGCGGGCAGCGGGTCGAGCGCTACACCTGCGGCGCGGGCCTCCTCATACGCGGTCACATTGACGAAATTGCCAGCTTCACGCAGGAGTTCCTGGCGGCGGTTGAGCTCGCCGGCCAAGGCGTCTCGCATACGGTCGACCAGCGATAGTTCTTCCTCGAGGTTCGTAATGACGGCGGAGACGTGTGGAAGTGGATCCAAACCGAGGAAGGTCGCGCCGCCTTTGAAGTCCACCAGCACCAAGTTCAACTGGTCAGGCGAGTGCGTGGTTACCATCGAAAGCACCAGGGTGCGCAAGAATTCCGACTTGCCTGAACCGGTCGCGCCGATACACAGGCCGTGTGGGCCCATACCGTGTTCGGCCGACTCCTTGATATCGATATCAACGGGCGATCCATCAGGTGTGACACCGATTGGCACTCGCAGTCGTTCACGTTTGACCCGCGGTCGCCATACCCTCGACGCTTCGATCTGCGCGGCATCGGGAATCTTCAGCAGCGCCATGAGACCCGGATCCGCCGTCGTGGAGGAACTGTCACCCAAACTGACAATCTGTGCTGCGGTGGCCAGTCGGTAGCGTCCCAGACCGCGGGCGAACGCCGCTGCCTCCGCGATGGATACCTGATCGGCAGTGGCGAATTTCTCGGCACCATTGGCGCTTTTGGCGAGAACTTCGCCCTCGGACGCGACCAATTGCAGACCACGTCGGGCGCCGAGACCGCTCGCTGAGGCAGCCAGGTCGATTACGGTGACAGAATCGAGTCCGGATTCGCTGACGAGGCGTTCGGAGCCATTGACGTACCCGTCGTCGATAACGACTACCAGATGTAGACGGTCCTTCGTCGGCGGTGCGTTGCGCATGAATCGCCCGCGCTCTAGCAGGTCGTCCGCGAGCGTCGTTTCCAATTCACCGAGTGACCCGTACATCATGCGGGCCATGCCCATCCCATCGACCTCTGTGCGATGTTGCAGGTGCGGCAGCCATTTCGCCCACGACCACTCCTCCGAGTCGGGATCGGCACAAATGATGGCGACTGCCACGTGGTCGGGCCCGTGGAATGCGCAGAGTTCCATGAGCATGCCACGCACCAACATGTGGGTGGATTCCGCTGAACCCTCGATATTGATGGCCGGAAACGCGCGCAATGAGATCGCGGTCGGCAGATGGTGTACCACTGAGTGGGATCGCACAAAACGGCGCAACGCTACGGTGGAGACGGGCTCTAGATCTTCGACCGGCCCAGTTTCTGGGCGCGCGAGTTTTGTAGCCAATCGGTGGGTGCCGATACCGACCCGGACGTGCCCGAAATCTGGATCGTTGGGCCGCCGCTCCCACATCCGCAGACTACCGATGATCGACGGCAGTTCATCCGGTGCTGGATGGCTCCACACCAAGGCTTCCAACTGTTTGGCGCCTGTGCGACGTACCTCGCGCCGAGTCTGGTCCAAATACCGGAAGTAGTCTTTGCGTTCCTCGTTGAGTTCGGCAGCACTCTTGCCGCTACCACCACGCTGCCCCATCATCATGCCAGCCATGGACATGACCATCATCATGGGAAACATCAACATCATGGGGTTCGACAGCATGGAACGGCCCATCCTGGCGAAAATGAAGAGCATCCCGATCAGGGCAACGATCATCACCACCGGCATGAGTTTGCTCAGTAGCGGAGCCGGCACCGCCCTCGGGATCTCCGGCGGTGCGTTGAGCGCCGTTTCGCCACCCGGTGCGCGCGGCGGCGCAATGCGGGTTCGGCGCACGAAACCTTCGGTAACCATAGGTTTTTCTCCGGTCGTTACGAATCGAAATCGGGCAACTCGTCATTGCGGTTGGCGCGGCGGAACGGAATCGAAATAGCGAGTCCGATGACAAGCGCGGCGAGACAAGTGATGGATCCGACGGTGGCGACTGCCCTCGGCAGTGAGTCGGGGCCCTTGGAGGAATGAGGTTCGGGGAAGGCGCGAGACTGATCGGCACCTTCGCTGATCGGCTGTTCCGGCAGTTGCGCGGTGAGGGCGGCGAGCGGGTCGATGAGACCAGCCCCGACGCGATCATCGCGTCCCTGACCAGGCGAATGCGCGGTGCGAGTGATTCGGTCCATGACTTCCTGTGCGGTCAAGGCCGGGAATCGGGACCGCACCAGCGCGGCGAGCCCCGCCACATAGGGCGCTGCGAAGCTGGTTCCCTCGATGGGTTGCCAGCCGTTCTTGCCCATGACCGCGTCGACCAACCCAGACTTGCCGGTCTTGCTGTCGAGCGAGACAATATCGCGCCCGATGGCCGCGACGCTAACCCATGGGCCGTTCAAGCTGTGTTCGGAGGGGTCCCCGTTAGGGTCCACCGAGGCCACCGACAGTACGTAAGGACTGAACCACGCCGGTGTAGCCACGGTTTTCACTTTGGCCCATCCGACGCCGTCGTTTTGATCCTCGCATCCGCCGCCGACATTGCCAGCAGCGACGACCACGACCACGTTGTGGTCATAGGCATAGCGCACTGCCGCACCCAGTTGCCGGTCGGAGGTCTCAGTTCCCGCAGCGACGCAGGCGATTTCGGAGATGTTGATCACCGTGGCACCCATGTCAACCGCGCGCACGACCGCGCCCGCGAGGGTGAGCAGATTGCCGTAACCAGATGAGTCGATCGCGCCCTCCTGCGCACCACTCCGATTATCTTTAGCCCGATACGCCAGGCTGAGCTGACGGATGCTGAGAATCTCGGCCGCCGGCGCGACGCCATGAAATGCGTCGTCGTTACTCTGCTGGGCGGCGATGATTCCCGCCACCATGGTGCCGTGCCCATCACAGTCTTCTGTGCCATCGGTGTTGGACACATAGTCGCCGCCACTCTGCAACGCGGACAGTCGCGGATGCCGGTTGACCCCGGTATCGATGACCGCAACCTTCTGGCCCTCGCCACGACTGAACTGCCAGGCAGCCGATAGATCGAGCACCTTCTGCGCGAAGGGCGCGTTGCGCACGTCCCCCTTCAGCGTTGGTTCTTGGCAGAGGGCGTGCATCTCGGTCTCCTGCAGGGGGGCCGGATTTCCGCTGATGGCTTGCGCTTCCCCCAAGGCACCGAGGTCGATAACCGGCGGATTGACACTCTGCACAGGCCGCGCCGCAGCGGATCCGATTGGACCCAGCAACGCGGCCCCGAGCACAGTCACCGCACAGAACGTTCGCGCCCCGGCTCCGAACAGCCAGCTCATAGACTGAAGTTCCGTGCCATCGAGTAGACCCCCAAAACCCACAGCACCAACGGCAAAATCGATACGATCAGGCCGTATTCGAAGAGTTCGTTGCGCCGACGAGTCACTGGCGTCACCTCGATATGTGGCCCGATCACGCCGAATCCGACGGCTCCAACCACGAAGGCGAGCAGCAGACCGGCCGAGAGCAGCAGCAGGTCATCATCGCCCAGAGCGACGAGTACCAGCAACGCCATGAAGGTGACGCAACCGCCGACAATCAAGACGGTAGCCTGCGCAAGATCGGCGAACGAGCGGCCGCGCAGACACAGAATGATGGAAACGACGACAGCCAACGCGATGCCCTGCCAGCGAACAGAGCCGGACAGGTCAGCAGCGGCGAGGACTCCGACAACCGCGCCGACGGTCGCGCCGAAAACTATCCCGGTCTGGAAGTGGTTAGCGGCACGCGCGCGCTGTCCGAGCCCATGCGCCGAGGGCAACACCGTGGCGCCGATCGCGCCGATACCTTCGATAGTCGGCCGCGGTTCATGATCGGCCGGGTCGATAGCGGCGCCGGCGGTAGGCACTGGAGGGACGGGCAGGCGTGCGAGTAACGCAGCGAGCCGCGGCACCGCGGTGAGCAGGACCAACGCGACAACCAGCACGCCAGCACCGAGTTTCGGCAAGTCGGTGTCCCAGATCAAACGCACAGCCGCTGCGGATCCCGCGAAGATCAACAGGGTGACGACGGCGGAAACAACCGCCGCTCCCGCGCCGACCAGTCGGTACCCCACGATCGCGACAAGCAACGCGGCCGAACCACCCAACAACGCGTGCGGAGGACCGATTTCGCCAGGAACAAGCAGCCCCGCACCCGCGAAAGTGAGCAAGAGCAGGCACACCATGAGAACTGTCGCGGTCAACTCGTCCGCGTATTTCCGCACCGCGATTACGGCGGCTACCAGTGCCGCCCCTGCGCCGCCGAGGAGCAGCGCGGGCGCGATAAAGGCGTCACCGTGCCCGCGCGCGATCCCGGCCAGTAGCAGCGCGAAGACCGTCGCGACCACGCCGACCATCAGTCCGGTCCAGCGCGCCGAGGTCGCCGACCAACTGCGGAAATCCTCAGCGGTGAGCCGTGATACGGCGTCGATGACATCGTCGAACAGCGCTGGTGACTCCTTGTCGGAGACCAAGCGCAACACCAGCAATTCACCGTCGTAGATCTCGGCATCGTTGAGCGTCTGAGCGGCTGGGATCATGTCACGGCCCAACCTGGCCAACGTCCAGTGCGCGACCTTGAACGGCTCCCCCCCGTCCTCCTCCCCTGCCGTAGCGGGATCACGTGATTCGATTAGCTTCACCAGGTCGCCGATGAACGCGGCAATCGGTACATTGGCCGGTAGGCCGACGTCGAGCTGGGTGTTCCCCCCGATGACGGACACGCGGCACAATTCGGGCTCAGCGGCGCGAACGCCACCAGTCGACTGTGCTGTCACTCCTGAACAACTCCTACTTCGTCCTACAGTTGCCCACAGGGGGCGATCAAACATAATGTATCCGACAGTCGGCGTCAGTGCGATAGCACTAGCTTGGTGGGGGTAACGATGAAAGCTTCTCTCGTTCAACGAATTCGGGGTCTGACCACATGATCGACACTCGCCAGGCGCAACGCGCGTTCGACGCCGGCATGCTATCGCTCGGCTTGAGCATCGACGGACAGGAGTCGACTCGCGATCTGGAGTACGCAAAACTAGCCTTCCAGCGTGCCACCGAATGGGATCCCGGTATGTGCGACGCGTGGCTCGGACGCGCTGTCGCGGGCGAGATCACCGAGGACGTCCTACACAATCTGCACAAGACCAGCACAACGACGCTGTACCGCGAACAGCGTCGTCTTGGTCTACCGCCGCGTACGCTGGCCGGACGTTTTCAACCCGGTCTCTACATCGACTATCCCCTGGCGAATTTCACCGAGATCTGGCTGGCCTACGCCGCCCAACTCATCTCGACCAAGGAGTACGACGAAGCCGAACGGGTGCTCGACGAACTCGAATCGCACCGCAAGGCTCGCACCGTCGATCCGGAGTTCGAGATCGACAATCGCGCCACCGCCTACGTGCGCGCGGTGATGCACTACAACACGCAGCGTTGGTCCGATGTCATGACCATCCTGGCGGCGTCCGCAGAATGGGACGATCCTTACATGGCGGCCGGCGCCCATGTGATGGTCGGCACCGCCTGCGCGCAACTGGGCCTGTTCGGCGAGGCGATTCAGCGGATGGAGAAGGCCGAGGCTGGCCCGATCCCGGCCGCCCGCACCGCCGCGATGTTCTGCCGCGGCCTCTGCCTGCGTGAGGCTGGCAAACCCGACCAGGCGCAGGCGCTGTTCGAGAAGGTGTACTCGCAGGTGCCCGACTTCGAGGCAAACGCAATTGCCATGCGGGACCGTACTTTTCGGATCACCGTCACCAACCGCGAAGCCATCGAAGCTCGCACAGACAAGTGGGCGATCCCTTCCGCCTCTGCGGTGTTGGCGAAGGAGCAGGCCGAACACGAGGATCGCGCCAAACAGATTCTGGCCGACGCGCGCGCCGAACTCGACAAGCAGATCGGCCTGGCGTCGGTCAAGAATCAAGTAGCAAAGCTGCAGTCCAGTGCTCAGCTAGCCAAAATCCGTGCGGAGAAGGGGCTTTCCAGTTCGGCTCGCGGTCAGCATTTGGCCTTCACCGGGCCGCCGGGCACCGGCAAGACCACCATTGCTCGCGTGGTCGCCAAGATCTACTGCGGTCTGGGCATCCTCAAGACCGACAAGGTCGTCGAGGCCAAACGCGTAGACTTCGTCGGTCAGGCCCTCGGCTCCACGGCTATCAAGTCCGAGGCGCTCATTGATACCGCGATGGATGGAGTGCTGTTCATCGACGAGGCCTACACGCTGATCCAGGTCGGGCTGTCCGGCGGGGACGCCTTCGGCCGGGAAGCGGTGGACACGCTCCTAGCCCGGATGGAGAATGACCGCGACCGCCTGGTGGTCATCATCGCCGGATACGACGGGGAGATCGACCGCTTCCTGGCCGCCAACGACGGCCTGTCCTCCCGCTTCGCCAAGCGTCTCCAGTTCCCGTCTTATAGCGCTGAGGAACTTGGCCAAATCGGCAAGGTCATCGGTGACAAACGAGATTCAGAGTTGTCCGAAGGCGCGCTCCAGCAACTCATCCAGGTCTGCCAGCGGCTTTACGACATGGAGAGCACCGACCAGAGCGGCCAACCACGTCGTGGCGTTGACCTCGCCGGTAACGGCCGCTTCATCCGCAACTTGATCGAAGCTGCTGAGGAGGAACGCGAATTCCGGCTCGCCAACGATGACTCCATTGATCTCAGTGCAGTCGACGAGTCGGTGCTGATGCGGATCGAGGCAGCTGACATGAAGGCGGCGCTGGAGACGATCCTCAGCTCGCTCGGTTTGTCATCCGCGACGTCCTGATCGAGCGCGACGAGTTGGGTACATCGCTAGACGTGGTCGAGGACAGAATTCGGCAGCGCACGGTCTATTTCGGGGGAATGCAGTGAACAGCTCTTTGAACAATCCGGCCGATGTCGTCGAACGAAGCGCTCCCGCGCGTCGGCCAGGCACAGGTACCCCCCCACCCCGGGAGTCTGGCCGCCCACCGGGCGGGCGTCACCAGCCGGTGCCATCGCGACCCGCTTCAGACCCGGCGCGGCCAGAACCCCTCGGCGACCGGCCAAGACATCGCCGGGTGAGCACGGAACCCGCCGAACTCCGCTCGAATGAACTGTGGCTATTGCGGAACCTGCCGCTGCGACTGGTTATCCCCGTCGCCCTACTTGCCGTGGCGACTTCCCTAGTCGTGATCGCCTTCGGCGCGCCCTGGTGGGCGGCGGTGAGTGCGGGCGCAGTGCCTGCTGTCATCGGCCTGACCCCCATCGGCGGCACCCCGATGGGCCTGCGCGTGGGTCGCTGGGTGGCCTACCGGTGGCGTCAGTTCCGCCACCGTCCCCAGGTTGATGATGAGGCCATCGTCGATCTTCCACTGCCCGAAGGCGGCAGCTACGGAGTGCGCTGGGACGGCACCCTGATCACCACCATGCTGCGCATCGACCCGCCGCCGGACACGCTGACACTGCTCCGGCGTGGCTCGCTGAGCACCGACCAGATGCTGCCACTCATCGACATCGCTAACTGCCTACGACAATACGATGTCGAACTGGATTCGGTGGATGTCATCAGCACCGGCACTCGAACAGCGGGCACCGACGCGGTGGCATCCGGTTACGCCGCCAGTGTGGCGCATCTCGGACATATGTACGACGAGATCCTCGGCCCACTACCTGCCATCGCACACCGGACGGTGTGGATATTGGTACGGCTGAATCCGCTGGCCAACGCCAAGGCTGTCCAGAACCGCGGTGGTGGCCCCGAAGGAGTACTTCGCTCGGCCATCACCGCTACCCGACGGGTAACCAACCGCCTAGCCGCCCAGGGAATTACAGCCTCAGTCCTCACCAGTTCCGAGATGACCGCTGCGCTCCGCGAGGTGACCCGCGGGGTACCGGCCGAGGAGTTCGAGGAATCCGCGAACTCGCTCTCGCATGGCAAGGTGCACCTCACCACCTATAAAATCGGTAACGACTTATTCAATTCCGACGGCCTCGCCAAGCTCTGGGCGGTCCACAGCCTGGCAACGACGGTGACGGTCCGACTACGCCCAGTCAGCGAGACCTATGCCCGTACCGGCGCCGAACGCGACAATATCGAGGTCGACGCCCGCGTGCGATACGACACCATCGGCGAGTGGGACGTCCCGCCGGTGGAAGGACTGCGGAAGCTGCCACGCCGCCAAATGTGGGCGCTCATGGATACTTTGGCGTTCGACCCCAACAACATCTACGAGGCGGGTTACCGCGGACCAGCGACGGCACTGTCCGATGTCGCTGTCCCCACTGCGGGGTGCGGCCAACTCATCGGTGCCAGCGCCTCCGGTAGTGGAGTAGCTGTACCGCTCATCGGCTCAGGCTCGCGGCGTATCGAAATTATCGCCAGTCTGCCGCTGGCCCAGCAGACAATTCTTCGCGCCATCGCGCTCGGCGCAGGCGCAGTCGTGTACACCTCGCGCCCGGCAGCTTGGCAACGCATGATCGCCAATGTGTCAGCGCCGCACGCCATTTCATTGGCATCATCGATCACCAACAGTGCTCGCCACCAGACCATGTCGGCGAATACACCCCACCCAGCCGCCATCATGATCGTGTTCGATGGTGTCCCCACGACCACTCCTCCTGGCTCCGCGACGGTGATCACGGTGCGCGACAGGATCTCCCACGACCATCAATTCGATGCTGACGTGACGATTGTGCAACACCCGAATGACCTACAGTCGGTGACCGTGTACACGCCCGCGACGCGGACGACGGTGCGACAAGTCACTACTCCCGCCGAACAGCAACTGATCGGAGCAGTACCGCTGCGTCGATGATGCCGCGCACCAACCTTCCGTTATGAGCATGGCACCAGCAAGTGTGAGTGGCATCCGGAACGGACCGACGGTCGTCACCGATCTGTGACAGACTTGACCGATTGCACAACGGCCGCAGAAGGCCGGCGCACGAACGATGATGGGGCCGAATTGACGTCGCGATGGAACTGCTCATGACCGACCTGAGCGGCCTCGAACGGCGCGTCGCCGCAGACCGGGCTGCCACCCGCAGCCAGACCCCCGACGACTACCTGCGCCTGGCCGGTTCGCTCACCGAGTTCGCCCAGGGCCTGCTCGCCACCCGCGACGATCCGTCGGGCCGCGACCGCACCGCCGAGGCTTTGGAGCCCGCGCAGGAAGCCGTGGCGATCCGGCTGCACTGGCTGGTCGAGGGGTATGTCTCCTACGAATACGCCGGTGCGCTGCAGGACGCGTTGAAGTTGTTCGAGCAGGCCACCCGGCTGGTCGGGCATCGACAGTTGGCGACCAACACCATTCGCAGCGCCTGTTCGGCGTATCGCCAGGTCGCGCAGGACTACCCGGATGTGTCGGCGATGTGCGCCGACGGGTTGTCCAAGTGCGGTGTCTGGCTGATGCGTCTGGATCACGACGCGGCGGTCGCGGCGACCGAGTCCGCGGTGCGGATCCGCGCGGCGATGTACGCGCGCGATCACGAGCAGCCCGGCAAGTACCTGGCCAGCCTGAGCACGTTGCTGCGCACGCTGATGGTCGGCCGTTCGCGCAAGCAGGCCATCGCGAGTTACCGCACGCTGTACGCGGAAGTGACCACGACCGCCAGTACCGCGAAGTTGCGGGAAACCCGCGTCGAGGAACTCGACCTGACGATCAAGACCACCCAGGCGTTGGTGAAGTTGGGCGGCCCGACCCTCGAGCGCGCGGGCCGACTGACCCAACAGCAGATCCTGTACCAGTCGGGCGGCGACCTGGCCACCATCGACGAGATCAACTGGCGCCTTGCCCTTGTCGGCCTGAAGCCCCTTGCCGCAGGGGCGATGCCGGAGCCCCCGTCGCGCCCGGTGGAAATCTCGGCGACCTACGGCGCGATCGCGGTCCGCTGCTCAGCACCGGACGCACTCGATCAGGTCCGCACCGCCATCGCCGCCGCCTACGCGGCCGACGGCGCCGAGCCGGTCGACGCGGGCCGTTTCGCCGGCGTGCACGACAAGCACTGGGGCGTCAAAGAACCCAAAACCAACCTCGACACCGAACTCGGCGCAGACGTCGTACTCGTCGAAAAGTCCTCGGGCAGCTGGATTTCGGTGAAAAGCCTCAACTGGGAAATCGGCGCCCTGGGCAAACACCCACTCGCCGTCGCCCTTTCAGCGAAGTGGCCGGTCCTCACAGTAGCCACCATCGAAAACATCTCCTACGAACTGTGCCTCTACGACAACGGCGTCGCCACCCAATACGCCGCCCTAGGCCGCCCCGCAGGCCAGGCCCCCCTCGAAACCCCCCTGGCCCCACTCGATTTCGCGACCCTGGCCGACTACGGCGCCGACTATGCCTCCGAAACCCAGGTCCGAGCAGCCTTCGGCAACGCCGAAATGTTCGCGAAAGTCACCGAACTCCCCGGCGCAGGCATCCGCCAAGCCGCCGAAACCGCCCCCCTCACCGACTACGGCACCAACATCCTGTTCTTCGGCAAGAACTGATCCACGCCCGGCAGGCTGCTGTCAGGTGATGTGTCGACGCAGGATGGGCACCAGCGACTCCAGCGCCACCTGATCCGAACCAGCCACGTAATTTCGCAGCGCGACAACGGCTTTCGGGTCGTCGACGACGATGACCTTCGCGGGCACAGTGGTGATCTTGTAATCGAGTCCGAGCAGTGACCCCGCTCCCGAGTCCGGGTCACTGCGGATCACCAGCAGGTAGTCGGCCGCATAGTTGTTGCCGAGCGCGTGGTACTTCGCCATAGTATCGAGAACCCGTGGTGACACCTCGTCCCCGACGCGGACGAATCCGCTGTAGTACGCGAAGCCGATCGACTCGAGCAGCGCCGACTGCGGCGTTCCCGTCAGGTACATCGCATGCGACAACTCCTGGCCCGAACCGCCGCTCACCGACTCGCGTGCGCTGACATCGACGATGCCGATCGTCTTGCCCGCGAACTGCGGATTGTCGGCTCGAACCTGTGCTGCGGTCATCGGACCCGTGGCCGCGGAAGACATGGTGCTCGCAGCCGCCGAGGCCGGTTCGCCGCCGCTGGGCCGAAGCACCAGCACACCTGCGCCGACAGCCAACGCACCGACAACCGCCGCGGCCAGCAGCACACGTACACGGGGTAGTCGGATGCGCTGCACACGAGCAGGACGCCCGGCCGACGGCACGGGAGTGGGCCGCACACCGCCCGTCAGAGCCTGATCTGCCGCCTCGCTCAATTCGCGACAGCTGTTGAACCGACCAGCGGGGTCCTTGGCCATCGCGATGGCGATCACGTCGTCGATGGCCTGAGGCAACCGTGGATTGACAGCGCTCGGCCGGGGTGGCGCCTCGTAGAGATGCCCGGCCATGACGGCAGCCGGCTGCATCGCCGGAAACGGGTTCGCCCCGGTCAACAGCTTGTACAGGGCACAGCCCAGACCATAGATGTCCGTGCGATGGTCGAGTTGACCGCCGAGCAACTGCTCTGGTGCCGCGTACGCGATCGTCGCCAGGATCGCACCCGCCGCAGTGATCTCACTGGTATCGGCCAGCGACTTCGCCACCCCGAAATCGGTGAGCAGCACACGCTCGTCGTCGTGTGCGGAGGACGAGAGCATGAAGTTGGCCGGCTTGACATCGCGGTGCAGAAGTCCACGACGGTGCGCGTGGTCGAGGGCTTTGCCGACCTCGCTGATGATCCGCAGCGCCCGCGGCGGTGTCATCGACCGCGGATCCCTGACCAGTTCTGCCGCGACGTCGGTGCCGTCGATGTACTGCATCGCGATCCAGAGATAACCGCCTGCTTCACCCCGGTCGTTGACGGCGACGATATTGGGGTGGTCGAGGCTGGACGCGAGGTCGGCCTCGCGCTGAAACCGCGCCCGGAATTCGACGTCTCGGGTCAGCTCCGGGTTGAGCACCTTGAGTGCGTTGTGCCGAGGCAGGCTCGGGTGCGCGGCAAGGTAGACCGAACCCATCCCACCCGTGCCGAGCACCCGCTCGATCCGATATCCGCCGATCACGGCGCCTGGTCGCAGAGTCATCGAAACCCCTTATAGATAGGCGCTGTTGGCCAGCATCGCGTATTGGGCCGAGGCCCGTTGATGCACGTCGGAGATCTGATTGCTCATGACCACGGCGACGTAGCGGTCGTAATGCAGGACGCACAGGTACTTCGTCTGCATCGACACATACGGTTCCGCGGGCGAGTCCTCCTGCGCGTTGTTGAAACAGTGCGTATCCGGCAGGCCAGGCGGACCGGCCAATGGCGTGGTCGTCGGCAGGTCCTTGCGTGCTTCCCATACCTGCACTGCGGCGGGCCGGTCACGCGCTCGAAGCAACAGTGCACCGTCATTGATCATGCCGATCCGGTCGATGCCGCCCAGGTCGATCACGCGCCGCCATTCCTGTCGGTCTTCGGTGATCTGCAGGAACGTCCGCGGAACCAGCACTGCGGTGATGTTGCCCGACCCGCTGAACGTTGGCCCCGTGAAGGTGCCTCGCGTGTCCAGAATTCGACGGATCACACCGTCAGGATCCAGGTCCTGGCGCAGCATTTCCCGTGCCGACAGCGGAGGCAACGCGTCCAGCAGGGGTAGTTGAACGTCGAGGGTGCGCTCGGTCAACGACCGTAGCGCCGCCAGATCGGGCCGTGGCGTGACGGCGTAAACATGCACAACATACTGTCCGCGAGCCATCGTCGCCACCATCGATCGCACGCCAGGACGCCAATGCCCCTGGGCGGCAGGGTATTTGCCCAATGCGACCGCCGCGTTGAGGTCTGGCGCAAGGCCGAAGTCGGCCTGCTCGAGTTCGACAGCCGCCGCCTGGGCGCGGGGCTGATCGGGGAACTGCAACACAGTGACCCCCACCGCGGTGGTGTCACCGCTGTCGGGTTCTGCTTCCAATGCTGAACTCGCGTAGGTATTTTCCCGCTGCGGTGTGGACCGGCTTCTCGCCGAGAACCCGAACATCATCCCGTGTTTGTCGGCGACAGCCTGCGTGGCATCGGCGAGCACTCCACCGAGACCAGCTGAGGACGAGTCAACGGCTCTTGAACCGATCGAACCTCTGGACACGCCGTACCGCAACCCCGCATCGATATCGGTACCCAACGCCACGCTGCCCGCCAGCCGCGCGATAGCCAGCGACTGCCCCTTCTTCAGCGAGTGGTAATACTTGTCTTCCCGGAAGTCCAGCGGGAGGACGGGGTATTTCCCCACGTCGAGTTTCCTGACATCGATTTCGCCAGCAGCCGCCTGCCCTTGCACCGTCGCGCCGGTGGCCGAGACCGCGAGCGCAACAGCGAGCAACAGCCCCAATCCGTATCCAGCAGTTCGCCTTCGCGTGACTCTCATCGCGTGCTCACCAAGATCGCGTACTGGGCCGAGATCGCCTGCTGCGCATCAGCGATCTGGTTCGATGACACCACCGCGGCATAGCGGTCATGACTCACCGTGCAGTAGTAGCGGGAGACCGTCTTCGGTCTGAGACTCTCGTAGCAAGTCGCTGCGGCCAATCCGGCGGGAGTCTGGACAGTTCGCAAGAACTTGTCGTGGCCCGACTCGACCAGCAGTTGCCGTGCGCCGGCCGCGTCCCTGGTGCGATACACCGTGCTCTTGTCCTCGGACACACGATCGACCCCGGCCTGCTCGTACCCACGACGGGTGTTGGCGAAGTCGAGGGCGCCGTGTAGCGCCCCATGCCCGTCGCGGACAACGGGAAACACCGGATCGGCACCGGTTTCGCGCCCGATGGGCAGGGTGCGCGCGAGCATCTTGTCCGGGTCGACGGGTATCGACTGCAACCGGTCCACGGGTGTCGGCGTATGAGCGGCAAGGCGCTCCGCGGTGACTGTCAGTGCCTTATCGGCGATCGGGAGCACGGCGGCCTGATCCGAGATCTTCAGTTCCACATTCTCTTCACTGCGCGAGGTGACCTTGACGACGAATCGACCCGTTGCCATCCACCCCGTGACACGCTGCTCGTCATCGCGCCACAGCATGAGTGCGTCGGGATGGCGTGTGGACTTGATCGGCTCCGCCACGACATCGGGCCCGTGGCCCCGGCGATGGAGCGCGACGGCGGCCGACTGCGCCGCACCGACCGATTCGAACAGCATCGCGTGGACGGACAGTTCCTGCGAGATACTCGGGTCCTCGTGCGACCTGGCCCCGGTAAAAAAGCCTGCCACCAGGCCTTTCGTGTCTTCGTCGAACGTGTCACGGAAGGTCTTGGCCAGGTTCTCCCCCGGCCTCGGAAACGCCCGGCTGCCGGGTTGCGGCACCACGAACTGCGGATCGATCTCCACCGGCAACGGCAACACCGAACTCAGCCGCATACCCTCCAGATACCGAGCCAACGCCCACGACGGCGTCGTAGTGATCTCCCGTGCGACCCTCGGATACGGACCGACGTCCAGTTTCGCGAGATCGACAACCGGTTCAGGCGCCGCGGCATCCCCCGAGGGCTCGGACGAACAGCCGACCGCTACCAGCATCGCCGCGGCGAAAAGCCCCAAAAATCTTGCAGTACCGCGCATCCCCGCTGTTTCCCATGCGTCCGAATCTTGGAACCCGCTGCTTCCCACCAGGTCGCAGCGCCCTTCGTCATGTCAGGAGTTGCGGCGGGCGTCCCGCTTGATCCGGGCCGCGCTGCCGAAGCAACCGGCCGCGGCGACCAGCAGGCCCGTGGTGATGGCGCCGGTCACGCTGCTCGGCTCCATGCCGAACACCGTGAACATCAGGATGAACAGGCCGACACCCCCCAGTGCGGCGAGACCCATCAGGAACAGATTCTTGCGTTGCTGCTGTTGATCTTCGGTCATGAGTGTCAAACTATCCCACCGCGTACGTGCCGTAAATTCGTGCACCACAAGGGATTACAATCCTCATTCTGAATCCCTCACACCGCCTGAACCGGAATGGGCGGCCCCGGATTTCGTGGGCCTCCCGCGCCCGGCATGATCGGTGACTGTGCGAGTACTGCTGCAGCGTGTGACCACCGCCCAGGTGACCGTCGACGATCAGGTCGTCGGCCGCATCGATCCCGTCGCGACCGGCGCACCCCACGGCCTGCTCGCCCTCGTCGGCGCCACCCACACCGACACCGAAGCCACCGCGAAAACCCTGGCCGACAAGACTTTCCGCCTGCGCATCCTCGACGGCGAACGCTCCGCCGCCGACCTGAACGCCCCCATCCTGGTGGTCAGCCAGTTCACCCTCTACGCCAACACCAACAAGGGCCGCCGCCCCGCCTGGAACGCCGCCGCCCCCGGCACCATCGCCGAACCCCTGGTCAACACCTTCGCCGAAACCCTGCGCGAACTCGGCGCCACGGTAGCCACCGGCACCTTCGGTGCCCACATGCACATAGACCTCACCAACGACGGCCCGGTCACAGTCCTGCTCGAAGGCTGACCTACTTGTCCCCCGGACGGTATGGAATCCCGTCGGCGGCAGGTGCGATCGCCTTCCCGATGAACCCCGCCACCACCACCAACGTCACCACATACGGCAGCATCCCCAAGAACTCGGTGGGGATCGGGTTGCCGGGCATCGTGTTGAGGAAGCGTTCCAGTGCGCTGGAGAAGCCGAACAGCAGTGCGGCCAACAGTGCGCCCACCGGCTTCCAGCGGCCCACGATCATGACCGCGAGGGCGACGAAGCCAAGCGCCGCGGTCATGTTCTTGCTGAAGGCGACGTTGTTGGCGATGGTGAAGAAGGCGCCGCCGAAGCCGGACAGGGAGCCTGCGAAGGTGACGTTCCAGAAGCGCAGGCGGTTCACGTCGATGCCCGCGGCGTCGGCGGCGGCGGGGTGTTCGCCGATGGCGCGGGTGCGCAGGCCCCAGCGGGTGTGGAACAGCAGGTAGGACAGGCCGAACACGCAGGCCAGCGCCACGTAGACGAACAGGATCTGGTCGAACAGGATCGGGCCGAGCAGGGGGATGTCGGTCAGGAAGCCGAGTCCGATGTCGTGCAGGAATTCGCCGATGCGCGGCACCGTGCTGGGCCGATTCAGCGAATGGTCCATGCGCATGAGCCGTTCGAACAGGAACCCGGTGAGTCCGAGCGCGAGCAGGTTCAGGATCACGCCGGTGACCAGCTGGTTCACCGCGAACCGAGTGGCCAACCACGCGAGCAGCAACGTCGACACCATCCCGCTGATCACCGCGGCCAGGATGCCGACATAGGGATTGTCGGTGATCGACGAGAACAGCACAGCAGTGAAAGCACCCGCCAGGAACTGCCCTTCGATGCCCAGGTTGATCACGCCCGAACGCTCACACACCACCCCGGACAACGCACCGAAGATGAACGGCAACGCCAGGAACAGCGTCGACGCCAACACGAACTCCACCGGGAACCCCACCCCGGGCGTCACCACCCACGACAGCGCCGCGATCACCAACGCCACCACCGCGACCCCCACCAGCACCGCGTGCACCCGCGACGACAATGCCCGAGCCAGCAGCACACCCCCGATCAACGCCGTGAGCACCCCGAGAGTCACAACGATCGCCAGCGTAGGCAGAGTCCAGCTGCTGGCAGACGTCTGATCCAGCCGAAACGTAGTCGTGCGGTCCCCGATGAACAGCAGCCCGAAAATCACCAACCCCGACCCGAGCACCGCGAGCACAGCCCCGGCCGCACTGTGGCGCACATCCTCGGGCACGACGACCGGCGTCGAAGTACTCACCAGCCCCTCGCTTCCAAAGCGTTGAGCCCACCGCGCGGTGTGCGCAGGTGCAGCAGGGTTTTCACCAGGGCGGGCGCGGCCACGAACAGCACGATCACCGCCTGCAACAGCGTGGACATCTCGACCGGAATGGCGGGCTGCATGTGCAAGGTGCCCGACTTCAACGCACCGAACAGCAACGCCGCCGCGACAACCCCACCCGGCGATGCCCGCCCGAGCAGCGCGACGGTGATCCCGTCGAACCCGAACTCCGCGACCGTGCCCGGATTCACCGTGTACGGATTCAGCCCCATCACCAGCGCCGCCCCACCCAACCCGGCCAGCGCGCCGGACACCCCCATCGTGGTGACGAAGGTCCGCCCGATGTCGATGCCGGCGGTTTCGGCCGCGTTGTTGTTCGCACCGACTGCCCGCAACCGGTACCCGAATGTCGATTTGCGCAGCAACCACCAGATTCCCGCCGCCAGCGCCAACGCGATCAGCAACCCGACGCTGACCCGCAACCCCGACCCCGCCCAGCCCAGCAGCCGAGGCAACCGACCCGACACGTCCACCTGCTTGGAAACCAATTCCTGCGAGGTCGTGGAGTGAATGAACGTGGTCCCCAACGCCCAGATCAAGAAGAACGTGGCGATGTTGTTGAGCATGATCGACGAAATAACTTCGTGCGCACCGGTTTTCGCCTTCAGGTAACCCGGAACCGCGCCGAGCAGACCACCGGCCAACGCACCGGCGAGCAAGGCCAACGGCACGTGCAACAGCGGCGGCAGGTCGAGGGAGAACCCTACGATCACCCCGCCGAGCATCCCGAGAATGAACTGCCCGTGCCCACCGATATTGAACAACCCGGCCTGAAACGCCAACCCGACCGCAAGACCGGTGAAGATCAACGGCGTGGCATAGGTGAGCGTCTCCGAGATCGGCCGCAACACCTGCGCCAGCGTGGCCTCACCGTCGAAATACTGTTGCAGTCGGCCGATGTCGATGATCGCGCCTTCGAACATGTCGCGATACCCGGTGCTCACCGCCTGCCACGAGAAACTCAGCGCGTCCGACGGCTTGCGGAAGAAGTAACCCCAGGCCCCACGCACCGACGCGTCGGAGAAGATGATCAGCAGCGCGCCGATCGCGAAGGCCAGCAGCAACGAATAGACCGTCACCATCACACTGTTGGCCTCGGTCACGTACCCGAGGAAGGTGCGGCCGATGTCCCGTTTGGGTTTGCGTTCGCCGGAAGAGTCGATGTCCGGCTCGATCGTCGTACTCGGCATGGATGTCCTCAGCTCGCGGGGTCTGTGGGACGGTGGCCTGCCATGAGCTGGCCGATGATCTCGCGCGGCGTATCCGGGTCGACCTCGCCGACGATCTGCCCGTTGTGGATCACCGCGATGCGGTCGGACAGGGCCAGGATCTCGTCCAGCTCCGCGGAGATGAGCAAGACCGCGGTCCCGGAATCACGTTCGGCGACCAGACGACGGTGAATGAACTCGATGGCGCCGACATCCACGCCACGGGTGGGCTGCGCGGCCACCAGAACCGAACGGGGCCTGGAGAATTCGCGTGCGATCACCACTTTCTGCTGATTACCGCCCGACAGCGCCGACACCACCTCCCCCGGCCCCCTTGTCCGAATATCGAAATCGGCGATGGCCTTCTCGGCCAGTGTTCGCACCGCCGCGCTGTCGACCACTCCCCTGTTCGACAGCGGCTTGTCGCGATACTGGTTGAGCACGAGATTCTCGGCGACGGTGAAATCGCCCGCCAGCCCGTCGAGTCCCCGATCCTCCGGGATGTACCCCAGCCCGGCGACGATCCGCCGATACGGATCCCACCCGGTCACCGGCACCCCGCCCATCTCCACCGAACCACTGTCGGGTGCAACGGTTCCCAGCACCGCCCTGGCCAGCTCGGTCTGCCCGTTCCCCTCGACCCCGGCCAACCCGACGATCTCACCCGACCGCACCTGCAGATTCAGCCCATCCAGCATCGCCGTCCCGCGCTCACCGAGCACCGTCAAATCCTTGACGTCCAGCGCCACCTCCCCCGGCTGCGCGGGCGGCCGGTCCACAGTCAGCACCACCGACCGGCCGACCATCGCCGCCGCCAGCTCCGCCTCGGAATCGGACGGCGACGCCTGCGCCACCACCTTGCCGCGCCGCAACACCGTGATCGTGTCCGCGATCGCCTTGACCTCTTTGAGCTTGTGACTGATGAAGATCACCGACATCCCCGCACTGGTGAGATTGCGGATGATCTCGAGCAACTCGGCGACCTCGGGCGGGGTGAGCACCGCAGTGGGTTCGTCGAGAATCAGCAGGTCGGTCTTGCCCGACAGCGCCTTCACGATCTCCACCCGCTGCTGCACACCCACCGGCAGATCCGCACAGATCGCATCCGGATCCAGCGCCAACCCGTACCGTTCGGACACCTCGCGCACGGACTGCCGCGCGGTCGCCCGATCCAGACTCCCACGCCTCACATGCTCGCGCCCCAACTGCACATTGTCGGCGACACTGAACGGCCCGACCAGCTTGAAGTGCTGGTGCACCATCCCGATTCCCGCCGCGATGGCGTCACTGGGCGACCGCAATCGCACCGGCACACCGTCGATCAGGATCTGCCCGCTGGTCGGTTCGAGAATGCCGTAGAGCATGTTCATCAACGTCGATTTACCGGCACCGTTCTCGCCGAGAATCGCGTGCACCTGCCCCGGTTCCACGACCAGGTCGACATTGTCGTCGGCGAGAAAAGTTCCGAACGCCTTGGTCAGCCCGACAACTTCGAGTCGCATAGCAGTCTCCTCAAAGCTTCGGCGCGGCAGGGGAATTGATCACGATCTTGCCGTCGACGATGTCGCGGCGAATATCGGTTAGCTCCTGTTTCAGCGACTCGGGCACCTTCGCGTCGAAGTCGTGGAACGGCGCGAGTCCGACCCCGTTATTGCTCAACGTGCCCACATACCGACCGTCTTTGACGCCCCCCGCGAAGGCATTGTCGATGGCCACCCGAACAGCGGCGGAGATGTCCTTCATCGAAGAGGACAACATAATGTCCTTGTACTCCGGAACCGCCTCGTACCCATCGGAATCCACCCAGATCATGCTCACCCCCGACGCGTCCTGCACCGCCGACGCCCCACCCATCCCGACCGGCCCCGCCACCGGATGGATCACATCGGCACCCTGCGCGATGAAGTTCTCGGTAAGCGAGCGACCCGCGCTCGTATCGTCGAAGTTGCCGGTGAACGACCCGTTCTGACCCGCGACATCCCAGCCCAGCACCGCGACATCAGTCCCGTGCACCTTGTTGTATCCGGCCACCCCGGCCGCGAACCCGTCCATGAAGATCGTCACGGCGGGAATCTGCATGCCACCCCAGGTCGCCACCCGGCCGGCCTTGGACATGCCTGCCGCCAAATACCCTGCGAGATAAGAGGATTGAGCCGCGTTGAACTCCATCGAGTACACATTGCCCATGTCGACATGTGAGTCAACGATCGCGAACCGCTGATCGGGATACTCGCTGGCCACCTGCGCCACCGACTCCGCCATCAACCCACCGACGCCGATCACCAGATCGCAATCGTCATCAGCTGAAGCCCGCAGGTTGGGTTCGTAGTCGGCAGAACTGTTGGACTGACGGTAGGAACCGTAGACGCCAGGATTGGCGTCGATCGCGGCCTTGACCCCGTTCCAGCCGGATTCGTTGAACGACTTGTCGTCGACACCGCCGGCATCGGTGACCATGCAGGTCTCGAAACCGGCGTTGGCCGTGCCGTAGGTGTTACCCGATCCGGTATAGCGCGCGTCCGACGGCGGCTCGGCACAGGCGGCCAGCAGCGCCGTGGCAGCGCAGACGATCAACGCGATGCGAGATCTCATTACTCAGAGATACAGGACACCACCGACAACACCCCGGATTGGCAGGCCCACCTCGCGAGAAAGTCGAACTATTCCGGGCGCAGCGTGAGAATGCGCGGGCCGTCCTCGGTCACCGCGACGCTGTGCTCCCAGTGGGCCGCGCGCGAACCGTCGGTGGTCACCACGGTCCAGTCGTCCTCGAGGGTCTTGGTGTCGACGGTGCCCAGCGTGAGCATCGGCTCGATCGCCAGCACCGACCCGACCACCAGGCGCGGGCCCTTGCCGGGCGCACCTTCGTTGGGCAGGAACGGATCCATATGCATCTCGCGGCCGATGGCGTGGCCACCGTAACCGTCGACGATGCCGTACTTGCGACCGTGCAACTGCTCGGCCGCGCGGGTGCCCAACTCGATGGCGTGCGAGACGTCGGTGAGCCGGTTGTCGGGCAGCATGGCCGCGATCCCGGCTTCCATCGACAGCTTGGTGGCCTCGCTGAGCAGCCGATCGGCCTCGATGATGTTGCCCACGCCGAACGTCCAGGCCGAGTCGCCGTGCCAACCGTCGAGGATGGCACCGCAATCGATGGACACGAGATCACCCTCGGTGAGAATCTCCGAAGCCGAGGGGATCCCGTGCACCACCCGATCGTTGACCGAGGAGCAGATCGAACCGGGGAAGCCGTGGTAACCCTTGAACGACGGGACAGCGCCCGCGTCCCGGATCGTCGCCTCGGCGACCGCGTCCAGTTCCAGCGTCGAAACGCCGGGCTTGGCGGCCGCGCGAACGGCCACCAGCGTCGCGCCGACGATCGCGCCCGCTGCCTGCATGGCATCGAGCTCGCCCGCCGAACGGAACGGCACGACCTTCTTCTTCCGGTTGAAGACCATGCGGCCTCAGTACTCCGATCCCAGAATTACTTGCCGAGCGCTTTGAGCGCGCGGGCGTTGACTTCGTCGACCTCGCCGATACCGTCGACGGTCACGACCAGACCGTCGTAGTACTCGAGCAGCGGCTCGGTCTCCTCACGGTAGACCCGCAGCCGGTTGCGGATGACGTCCTCGGTGTCGTCGGCGCGCCCACGGGCGAGCATCCGCTCGACCACGGTGTCCTCGGGCACCACGAAGCACAGCACGGCGTCGAGTTCGGCGCCGAAGTGCTCGAGGATCTTCTTCAGCGCGTCGGCCTGGTCGACCGTGCGCGGGTAACCGTCGAGCACGAAACCGTTCGCGGCATCGGGCTCGCCCACGCGGGCTTCGACCATGCGGTTGGTGACGTCGCTGGGGACCAGGTCGCCCGCGTCCATGTACTTCTGCGCCTCGCGACCGAGGGCGGTCTGCTGGCTGATGTTCGCGCGGAAGAGGTCTCCGGTGGAGATGTGCGGAACGCCCAGCTTCTCTGACAGCAGGACGGCCTGAGTACCTTTGCCGGCACCCGGCGGACCGAGCAGAACAACTCTCACTTGAGGAACCCTTCGTAATTTCGATTCATCAGCTGGCTCTCGATCTGCTTGACCGTGTCGAGACCCACGCTGACCATGATGAGCACCGCGGTACCGCCGAACGGAAGGTTCGCCACCGCACCCGAATTGCCCATGTCGAGGAACAGGTTCGGGAGCACGGCGACCAGACCGAGGTAAATCGAGCCAGGCAGGGTGATGCGGCTCAGGACGTAGTTGAGGTAGTCCGCGGTCGGCTTACCGGGCCGGTAGCCCGGGATGAAGCCGCCGAACTTCTTCATCTCGTCCGCGCGTTCCTCCGGGTTGAAGGTGATCGCGACGTAGAAGTAGGTGAAGAACACGATCAACCCGAAGTAGATCGCGATGTAGACCGGGTTGGACGGATTCACCAGGTATTTCTGGATGATCTCCTGCCACCAGCTCGGCTCCGTCGCCGTGCTCGACCCGGTGAGCTGGGCGACCAGGTTGGGCAGGTACAGCAGCGAGGACGCGAAGATCACCGGGATGACACCGGCCTGGTTGACCTTCAGCGGCAGGTACGTCGACGAACCGCCGTACATCTTGCGGCCGACCACGCGCTTGGCGTACTGCACCGGGATCCGGCGCTGACCCTGCTCGACGAAGATCACGGCCACGATGATGGCCAACACCGCGGCACACACGAGGCCGAAGACCAGGCCGCCGCGGGTGTCGAGGATGTTCTTGCCGTCGATCGGGATACGCGCGGCGATACCGGCGAAGATGAGCAGCGACATGCCGTTACCGACACCGCGCTCGGTGATCTGCTCGCCGAACCACATGACCAGGCAGGCACCGGCGGTCATCACCAAAACGATGATGATCATGCCGAAGACGCTGGTGTCGGCGAGAATGTCCTCTTGGCAGCCCTGTAGGAGCTGACCGCGCGCGGCGAGTGCGACCAGACCGGTGGCCTGCAACACCGCCAAAGCGACGGACAGGTACCTGGTGTACTGCGTCATCTTGGTCTGGCCGGCTTGGCCCTCCTTGCGGAGTTCCTCGAACCGCGGGATGACGACGGTCAGCAGCTGGATGATGATGCTCGCGGTGATGTACGGCATGATGCCGATCGCGAACACCGACAGCTGCAACAGCGCGCCACCGGAGAAAAGGTTGATGAGCTGGTAGATACCGGCGGATTCACCGCCGGACACCATCTTCACGCAGTCCTGGACCGCACGGTAATCAACACCGGGGGACGGCAGCGCGGCACCCAACCGGTACAGCGCGATCAACCCCAGCGTGAAGAGAATCTTCCGCCGTAAGTCCGGAGTCCGGAAGGCCGATACGAAGGCGGAAAGCACAAATCCTCCTGGCGAACGACATGGTCATGCCATGCGGGAAGCACATGACGAGTCTTGGCAGACAATACGTTGTGTGACTCTAACAGTGGCACCGGACGAGCTCACAGGCTCGTCCGGTGCGACTGATAACTACAGTACCGTCAGGCCAGTTCGGTGGCAGTGCCACCGGCTGCGGTGATCTTCGCCTTGGCGGCTCCGGTCACCTTGTCGGCGGTCACCTGGATGGCGACACCGATCTCGCCGTCGCCGAGAACCTTGATGAGCTCGTTCTTGCGAACGGCGCCCGCCGCGACGAGCTCGGCCTTACCGATGGTGCCGCCCTGCGGGAACAGTTCGGCGATGCGGCCAACGTTGACAACCTGGTACTCGACCCGGAAGCGGTTGGTGAAGCCGCGAAGCTTCGGCAGACGCATGTGCAGCGGCATCTGGCCACCCTCGAACGCCGCGGGGACGTTCTTGCGTGCCTTGGTGCCCTTGGTACCGCGACCGGCGGTCTTACCCTTGGAACCTTCACCACGGCCGACGCGAGTCTTGGCGGTGTTGGAGCCCGGAGCAGGACGCAGGTGGTGCAATTTGATGGTCATGTCTAGACCTCCTCAACTGTTACGAGGTGGCGCACGACGTTGATCAGACCGCGGTTCTGAGCATTGTCCTCACGAACCACCGACTGGCGGATCTTCCGCAGACCAAGCGTCCGCAGGCTGTCGCGCTGGTTCGACTTGGCACCGATCGTGCTCTTGATCTGAGTTACCTTGAGATCAGCCATGTCAGGCTCCCTGTCCCGCACGCGCACGCAGCATGCCCGCCGGAGCGACATCCTCGATCGGCAGACCGCGACGAGCGGCAACCTCTTCGGGACGCTGCAGCATCTTGAGCGCGGCCACCGTCGCGTGAACGACGTTGATCGCGTTGTCGCTACCGAGCGACTTCGACAGAATGTCGTGGATACCGGCACATTCGAGCACGGCACGGCACGCACCACCGGCGATCACACCGGTACCGGGCGAAGCCGGACGCAGCATGACCACACCGGCCGCCGCCTCACCCTGAACCGGGTGGACGATGGTCGAGCCGATCATCGGGACGCGGAAGAAGCTCTTGCGAGCCTCCTCGACACCCTTCTGGATGGCCGCGGGAACTTCCTTGGCCTTGCCGTAGCCGACGCCGACCAGACCGTTGCCGTCACCGACGATCACGAGGGCGGTGAAGCTGAAGCGACGACCACCCTTCACGACCTTGGAGACGCGGTTGATCGCGACGACGCGCTCGAGCTGGTTCTTCTCGGCAGCGTTGCCGCCACGGTCGTTACCGCCGCGACGATCGCCACCGCCACGACGGTTGCCCTCAGGGCCACCGGCGTTGCTGTTGTTGTTGTTGTTCGGTCCGGCGGGTCCGCCGCCGCCATCGCGCCGCTGACGTCCCGGCATCAGACGTTCCCTTCGTTCGCAAATTCAGTCATCAGAACTTCAGCCCACCTTCACGAGCGGCATCGGCCAGCGCCGCGATACGGCCGTGGTAGTCGTGACCACCACGGTCGAACACGACCGCCTCGATACCGGCAGCCTTGGCACGCTCGGCGATCAGCTGACCGACCTTCGCGCCCTTGGCGGACTTGTCACCTTCGAGCGCACGCACGTCGGCTTCGATCGAGGAGGCGGCGGCAATGGTGCGGCCCACCGAATCGTCGATCAGCTGAGCGTGCAGGTGGCGCGCGGAGCGGTTGACCACCAGGCGCGGACGCGCGGTGGTGCCTTCGACCTTCTTACGAAGACGGAAGTGACGACGGGTCTTGGACAGACGACGCTTCGTGGAAGCGTCCTTGCCCAGCGGAATCCGCTTCGCCTTCTGGTTAGCAGTTTGCGCCATGATCACTTACCCGTCTTTCCGACCTTGCGGCGAACGACCTCGCCGGCGTAGCGGATGCCCTTGCCCTTGTACGGGTCGGGCTTACGCAGTCCGTGGATGACAGCGGAGATCTGACCGACCGCCTGCTTGTCGATCCCGGACACCGAGAACTTGGTGGGCGATTCCACCGCGAAGGTGATGCCTGCCGGGGCCGTGATCGGCACCGGGTGGCTGTAACCGAGGGCGAACTCGAGGTTCGAACCCTTGGCCTGAACGCGGTAACCGACGCCGAAGATTTCCATCTTCTTCTCGTAGCCCTTGGTGACACCCTCGATCATGTTCGCGATCAGGGTGCGGGAAAGGCCGTGCAGCGAACGGTTCGCGCGCTCGTCGTTGGGACGAGCAACCTCGAGCTCATTGCCTTCACCCTTGGTGACGACGATGGGCTCGGCCACGGTGTGCGAGAGGGTGCCCTTGGGCCCCTTGACCGTGACAACCTGGCCGTCGATTGTGACGTCGACGCCGGCCGGAATCTCGATGGGCTTCTTACCAATACGCGACATTAGTCCTGACCTCCCTTACCAGACGTAGGCGAGGACTTCGCCCCCGACGCCCTGCTTGGCCGCCTGACGGTCTGTGAGCAGACCGGTCGACGTGGAAATAATCGCCACGCCGAGGCCGCCGAGGACCTTGGGCAGGTTGGTGGACTTCGCGTACACACGCAGACCCGGCTTCGACACGCGACGCAGGCCCTGCAGGCTGCGCTCACGGCTGGGGCCGTACTTCAGATCGACGACGATGGCCTTGCCAACGGTCGCGTCTTCGGTGCGGTAATCGGCGATGTAACCCTCACGCTTGAGGATCTCGGCGATGTTCACCTTGATCTTCGAGTGGGGAGCCTTCACCTGATCGTGGTACGCCGAGTTGGCGTTGCGCAGACGCGTCAAGAAGTCTGCGATCGGATCAGTCATGGTCATGGTTTGACCTCGACACCTTTCTCGCTGCGGTTCCCATGCAACATCTCCGACGCTTGCGCGCAGGTGACCGTGGGCCTACAACAATTCGGCTGGTCCGGTCAGCACTTACCGACCGGATGAGTTCTCTTGCGAGCTCTCGGCGCCTGGGGGTCCACTCACGCCGAACGTGGAGCGGACACAGATCTGCCCAGGCAACTGCTCTAGTGTAGGCAATGCCGTGGTCAGGACCAAACCCGGGGTGCGGCGACGTTGGTCACGCGGCGGTGTGAGCCGCCCCGGTGGCCCTGTAGGTGATCGCGATCGCCGACGCCGAGACCCCCGTGGCGACGATCAACATCATCTCACCACCCACCACCAGGCTCATCAGCCCGCCGAGCAGGGCGCCGACCGCGAAGGCCGCGTACTGCATGCCGTAGCCGAGCCAGTCGCGCGAACTGCCGCCGCTGACATGGCTTTCGATGCCCTGGCCCAGTTTCACCACGGTTCCGGTGACATAGCTCAGCGGCACACTGACCTCGCCGTTGTTGACGAACGCGGTGTTGAGCGCGCCGACCGCGAAGGCGACGAACGCGATCGGAATGAAGCCGACCTCCTGACCACCGGTGCGATCGAGAGCGAAGTCGACCACCGCGGCGACGGCCAGCGCGACGGTGGTCACCACCGATGCCCCGTAGTGACCGCTGCGCCACACCTTGCGCCGCAGCAGCGAGGCGACGAACACCCCGAGCCCGAACGAGAAAAGCAGGGTGATGGCGCCGGTGGCGAGCAGGTGATCATTGTCGAACCAGCCGAGAACGGCACGTTCGGTATTACCGGTCATAAATGTCACGAAATATCCGGCGGAATGCGTATACGCGGCCGCGCCGATGAATCCGGCGAGAATGGAAAGAAATGCCACTATCGGCATCGCGCCTGCTGGAATCCCGCGTAGGGGCGGCCGGTGGGCCACGTCACGGGGCTTGTTTTCAGTGATCAGGGTCACGAACTCACATCCTCTGCGATTGTCCGGCAAGGGATCGACGCTGACGCCCATCTTTATGCTGCACTGCACGCAACGACCTCGACCGTAGCCACGGAACACATTGTTCGCCACCACGCGGATCACATTCTCCGAAAATGCACAGGATTATCAGATGCCGGTAATGCTGCGGTAACCGAACAATTCGCAATATATTCCGAATATGTCCGGCGTGACCTGCGGCTATCGCACCGTCCGTTCGGCCGATCGGCGCGAATTGTGTTCGATCACAATGACTTTGCGCTCGTGAGCCCGGCTCACGTGTGTGGTAACTTCGCGAGGTTCGTCGGATCTGCGCAGGAGGCTCGGCCGTTGTCTTCCCACCGTGCACGTCGTCGGGGCACGGCCTTCTTCTTCGCCGTATTACTCGGGATCGGCGCGCTCGCCGCACCCGCATCGGCCGATCCCTACGTCGACCCGCTCGCCGACGCGGCAGCCACGCCCTCGTTGCACTGGGAGAGCTGCGCGGACGGCTTCGAGTGCGCCACCGCGCGGGTGCCGCTGGACTACAACCGCCCACAGGCCGCCCAGATCGACCTGGCCGTCATCAAATTGCCCGCCGCCGATCCGGCCCGCCGCATCGGCACGTTGTTCGTCAACTTCGGCGGGCCCGGCCCCTCCGGCGTGGATCGGCTGCGTGAGCGAGCCCGTTGGCCGTGGTTGTTCTCCGACGAATTGCGCGCCCGGTTCGACGTTGTCTCGTGGGATCCGCGCTCGGTCTCGCGCAGCGCGGGCACCCAGTGCTTCACCGGCGCGGCCGAGCAGGCGGCCTACCTCGACGCGTTCCCCGGCACCCCCGCCACTGCAGCCGACGAACCCGCGTTCTTCGCCGCGTCCGCCGACATCGCCGCCCGCTGCGCACGCAACGCCGGCCCCATCCTGAACCACGCCTCCAGCGCGAACACCGCCCGCGACCTGGACCTGCTGCGCCGCGCGGTCGGCGACGAAACCCTGACCTACCACGGCATTTCCTACGGCACCCAGGTCGGCGCGATCTACGCCAACATGTTCCCCGGCCGGGTCCGCGCGATGGCGTTCGACGGTTCGCTGGACTTCGAGGGCAATGTCAACGGCGCGAACCTGCCGCTGGATACCCGCCAAGGCGTAGCCACGGGCATCGCCGAAACCTTCGACACCTTCCTGCGCGATTGCTCCGCCGCAGGACAGCGCTGCGCTTTCGCCGCGGGCGACCCCAAACTCAAATGGATCGCCCTGGCCGAACGCGCCCGCCTCGCCCCGATCGTCATCGACGGCAAGTCATGGTCGTTCGCCGAAGTGGTCGGCGCGGCGGGCAGCCTTTCTCGCCCCGAAACCTACCCCGACCTGGCGATCCTGCTGCAGAACCTGTTCGACGCGACCACGGTGCTCCCCACCCGAGTCCCCGACTCCGTCTTCGCCGCCGACCACCCCGCCAACCGCGTCGAAGCCTTCTACACAATCCAATGCGCCGACAGCACCGTCCCGCGCGACCCCGCCGTCTACAGCGCGACAGCGGCAGCCGAAGACCTGCACTCCCGCTACTTCGGGCGAACCGCGGTCTTCAACGCCACCCCCTGCGCGTTCTGGCAGGCCGAGGACCGGGACCGCTACACCGGTCCATGGAACCGCGAAACCGCCGCCCCGATCCTCGTCCTCAACAGCAGATACGACCCGGCCACTCCCCTGCACGGCGCGAAAGCCGGTGCGGCCCAACTGAACCGGGCCCAGCTAGTAGTCATCGAAGGTGCCGGCCACAGCTCCATGTACATCCAGAGCACCTGCGCCGAACACCTCAAACGCGACTACCTGTTCACCGCCCAACTCCCACCGGCAGGCACCAGCTGCGGAATCGACCACTCCCCGTTCAGGTGAGCATGCAGAGAATGTCGTACAGCGGCGGCTTCTCCACACTTCCGGTAGCGAACAAGATCCCCGCCAACGGCGAACAGATCAACTCCCCCTCCGAAGACCCCGACCCTCCCGACCCGGAATCAGCGATAGGGGCGGCGGATGCGACGGCGGGCGCCCCGAACAGGGCGACGGAAACGGCTGCGACTGCGACGAACTTCTTCATCCGCCCAAAGAACACACCCACCCACCCCCACGCAGTGAAATGCCCACATTTCATCCAAAGTCGGTGACATCCCACAAACCCCTACAACGCACGAAAGCACGGACCTCCGAGTCGGAAGTCCGTGCCTTCGTTCGATATTCGCCTAGGCGGCAGGTGCACTCACGAGGAGCGCAAGCTCACCAGGAGCTCTTGTGCACGCCCGGGAGCTCACCGCGGTGCGCCATTTCGCGGACGCAGATACGGCACAGGCCGAACTTGCGGTAGACCGCGTGCGGGCGACCGCAACGCTGGCAGCGGGTGTAGGCGCGAACCGCGAACTTCGGCTTCGCCTCGGCCTTGATGCGCAGTGCTTTCTTAGCCATGTGCTCAGTTCTCCTTGAACGGGAAGCCGAGGTGCTTCAGCAGCGCGCGGCCTTCTTCGTTGTTGGTCGCCGTGGTGACAACCGTGATGTCCATACCGCGCGGGCGGTCGATGGAATCGACGTCGATCTCGTGGAACATGGACTGCTCCGCGAGGCCGAACGTGTAGTTGCCGTTGCCGTCGAACTGCTTCGGCGACAGGCCGCGGAAGTCGCGGATACGGGGCAGCGCGATGGACACGAGACGGTCCAGGAACTCCCACATACGGTCGCCACGAAGAGTGACCTTCGCGCCGATCGGCATGCCCTCACGCAGCTTGAACTGCGCGATGGACTTGGTGGCCTTGCGGATCTCGGGCTTCTGGCCGGTGATCAGCTCGAGGTCCTTGACGGCACCGTTGATCAGCTTCGCGTCACGGGCGGCGTCGCCGACACCCATGTTCACGACGACCTTGACGACGCCGGGGATCTGCATCACGTTGGCGTACTCGAACTCGCCGTTCAGCGCGTCCTTGATCTCGGCGCGGTAGCGCGCCTTCAGCCGGGGCTGAGTCTGCTCAGAAGTAGTCATGTCAGATGTCCTTCCCGTTTTTACGGGAGATCCGGACGCGCTTGCCGGACTCTTCGTCGGTGCGGTAGCCCACGCGAGTCGGGTTACCGTCGGAGTCGACGATCATCACGTTCGAAACCTGGATGGGGGCTTCCTGAGTGACGATGCCACCCGAGGAGGCGCCACGCTGGTTCGCGGAATCAGCGACGTGCTTCTTGATCCGGTTCACGCCTTCGACGAGAACCTTGCCGGTCGCGGGGAAAGCCTGAATGACCTTGCCCTTCGCGCCCTTGTCCTTGCCCGAAATGACGAGCACGGTGTCACCCTTGTGCACCTTCATAGTCAGAGCACCTCCGGGGCCAGCGAAACGATCTTCATGAAGCGCTTGTCGCGCAGCTCACGGCCGACCGGGCCGAAGATGCGGGTGCCGCGAGGATCGTTGTCCGGCTTGATCAGCACGGCAGCGTTCTCGTCGAACTTGATGTAGGAACCGTCGGGACGACGACGTTCCTTGGTGGTGCGAACGACGACAGCCTTGACGACGTCGCCCTTCTTCACGTTGGCGCCGGGGATGGCGTCCTTCACGGTGGCGACAATGATGTCACCGATACCGGCATAGCGACGCGACGAGCCACCGAGCACGCGGATGCAAAGGATTTCCTTCGCCCCGGTGTTGTCGGCGACGCGCAGTCGCGACTCCTGCTGAATCACTTCAGCACCTCCTGGACCTGGATGTATACGTACGCCGGATTGCCGACCCGTCGCACATGGTCAGTTGCCCACCGGACGCGCGCCTGCCAGCGGAAATACCTTCCACTGGGGGTTCGCTGCCGGATTGCGAGAACAGAGCTCCCGCAGGCAACCGTTCTAGTGTAGGCGAACCGCCTGGAAGAACCCAATCGGGGTCACTTCTGGTCGCTACCCCGGCCCAGAGGGCGCCGCGCCGGTAGCCTGTGCGAGCTGGATCGCAACAAGCATCGGGGTGCGGCATCGCATCGGGGAAGGAACTATCTGTGACATCGTCCGGTCTGGATCGCCGCGCATTCCTGATCGCCATGGGCTTGGTGCCCGTGGCCGCCGCGCTGGCGTCGTGCTCGTCCGACGCTACCGAGGTTAAGCTTACCGGTGTCGACATGGTCGGCGGCGATCCCGCCATCCGTCCGCAAGACGACCTGTATCGCCATGTCAACGGCACCTGGCTGCGCGATTACCAGCTCCCGCCGGACAAGGCCTCGGTCGGCGCGATCACCGACGCCAACGACCGCACCCTGGATCAGCTGCGCGCGATCATCGAGGGCATCAAGGACCCGAAGCAAGGTACCGAGGCGCAGCAGATCAAGGATCTGTACGACGCGCGCCTCGACCTCGACGAGATCGAGCGCCTCGGTACCACACCGCTGGCGGCCATTTTCGCCGCGATCGACCAGGCGCCCGGCAAGCCCGAGCTGGCGAAGGTGATGGCCGAGGCGCCGATCGCCGGGCTGATCGGGATGGGCATCGGGGTCGACCGCAAGAATTCCAAGGCCTATATCCCCAGCGTCGGCCAGTCCGGTCTCATCCTGACCGAGCAGTACTACCGCAAGCCCGAGTTCGCCGAGCAGCTCGCGGGCTATCAGGTCTATCTCGAGCAGCTCGCCGCCGGCCTGAGCCTGCCCGATCCGGCCGCGGTGGCTCAGCGGATGCTCGATCTGGAGAAGCGCATCGCCGCCGCGCACTGGGACAGCGTGCGCCTGCGCAACACCGACGCCACCTACAACCTGATGAGCTGGCAGGAGCTCACGGCGCTGGGCCCGCAGTTCGACTGGGATCCGTGGCTGGCCGGAATGACCGACCGACCCAAGTCGCTGTTCGACAAGATGGTGGTCGGTCAGCCGTCGTTCGTCACCGCGGCCGCGCAGCTGTGGGGTGAGGTCGATATCGCCCAGTGGCGCGAGTACCTGAAGATGCATGTGGCCGATTCGTATGCGCGGTTCCTTCCCAAATCCATCGCCGACCCGCGCTTCGAGTTCTTCGGCCGGGTGATGAGCGGGCTCGAGGAGAAGCCGGAGATGTGGCGCTCCGCGGTGGGCGTGGTCGACAGCAATCTCGGCGAACCGCTGGGAAAGCTGTACGTGGACAAGCACTTCCCGCCCGCGGCCAAGGATCGCGCGCTGGAGATGGTGGCCGACGTCACCGCCGCCTACCGCGACAACTTCGCCAATTCGACCTGGATGACCAAGCCCACCCGCGAGGCCTCGATCGCCAAGCTGGACAAGCTGTCCACCCAGATCGGCTACCCGGACAAGTGGGTCGACTATTCGTCGGTGAAGATCACGCGCGGCCATTTGATCGAATCCCTGTTGGCCATCAACGCTTTCGAGTCCAAGCGCGCGTTCGCCCGCCTCGGCACCGAGGTGGACAGGATGGAGTGGAGCATGTCGCCGCAGACGGTGAATGCCTACTACAGCCCCACCATGAACCAGATGGTCTTCCCCGCCGCCTACCTGCAGCCGCCGTTCTTCGACAAGGACGCCCAGGACGCGGTCAACTACGGCGCGGTGGGTTCCACGATCGGTCACGAGATCGGCCACGGCTTCGACGACCAGGGCTCCAAGTACGACGGCGACGGCAACCGGCGCGACTGGTGGACGCCCGAGGATCTCGCGGCCTTCCAAGCCAAGACCGACCAGATCATCGCGCAGTACGACGTGCTCGTTCCCGAGGGTGCGCCGCCGGGTCAGCACGTGAACGGCCCACTGACCGTCGGCGAGAACCTGGCGGATCTGCGCGGCCTGCAGATCGCATTGGCCGCCTATCAGAAGGTGGCGCAGCGATCCGGCGAGCAGCCCGACTACCGGTCGATGTTCTTCTCCTGGGCGCGGCAGTGGCGCGACAAGCAGACCGAGGAGGCCACGCTGGCTTCACTGCAGGACACCCACTCCCCCAACGAGTTCCGCTGCAACCAGGTGGTGCGCAATATCAGCGAGTTCTACACCACGTTCGAGGTGAAGGACACCGACAAGCTGTTCATGCCGCAGGATCAACGCGTGGCCCTCTAGGACAGGGTTCCTCCCCGGAAACCGACGTAGGTTAGCCTAGGCTGACTTACGCAGAAACCTGCTCGACGGAGGATGCCCCATGACGACTGTTCGGACTTCGCGCGGCTGGCGGCGCGCCGCTGTGGCCGCGCTCGCCGGTGCCCTCACCTTCGGCGTGGTGGCCTGCGGTTCCACCGACGATACGGCCACCTCGGGCGAAGCGGTGACCATCACGCACGCCCGCGGCGAGACCACCGTCCCCGGCACCCCGAAGAAGATCGTCGCCCTGGGCAACCAGTGGCTCGACAGCACCCTGGCCCTGGGTGTGGTCCCCGTCGGCTACATCGACAATGTCTCCGCGGTGTCCAAGAGCACCCCGCCGTGGACCCCGGAGTCGCTGAAGCAGTCCAAGCCGCTCAACACCACCGGCAGCATCGCCGAGCAGGTCGCGGCACTGGAGCCGGACCTGATCCTGGCCGATCCGTTCATCGCCGATCAGAAGACCTACGACGACCTGTCCAAGGTCGCCCCGACCCTGCCGGCGCTGACCAAGGACGCCGTCACCCCGTGGCAGGACCAGGTCAGCGCGCTGGGCAAGGTGCTGCACAAGGAGTCCGACGCGACCGCGGTGATCAAGAACGTCGACGACAAGATCGCCGCCATCGCCACCGCCAACCCCGGCCTGAAGGGCAAGACCTTCGCCAGCACCTGGCTCGCGAGCCCCGCGCAGCTGATGGTGCTGACCGACCCCAGCGACGGTTCGGCGAAGGTGTTCACCGCGCTGGGTCTTGGCATCCCCGCCAACCTCGCCGCGCTGCCCGCCACCCAGGGTCGTCTGGCGTTGTCGCCGGAGCGCGTCGACGAGCTGACCGCCGACCTGCTGCTGGCCGGCTACTCCCCAGGCCTGGACGAGAAGTATCGGCAGCTGCCCGGTTACGCCGACCTGCCGTCGGTGCGCAAGGGTTCGGTGGTGTTTCTGACCACGCAGGAGATCAGCGCGATCAACCAGCCCACCGCACTGTCGGTGCCGTACATGCTGAACAAGCTCGAGCCCGCGTTCGCCGCCGCCGCGAAATAGGCTCTGCCCCAACCAAGTTCGACCCCGAGGATTCACCGTGCTCGCCTCCGCTTACCCCGCCCAGACCCGCTTCGCCCTGCGCGCGGGCGTCACCTGCCTCACGACCCCTGCGGGCGCGGTGCTGCTCAATCCGCCGCGCAACGAGAAGCTGACCGGTCTGGGCGCGGGTGCGCTGCAGGCACTGAAAACCCTCAACCAGGGTCCCGCGACCGCCGCCGAAATGGCGACCGCGGCGGCGGGCGACGACATCACCGCCCTGATGCGCAAGCTCACCGACGGCGGCTGGCTGTCGGTCACCGTGCGCGACGGCGGCCGTGACCTCTACAGCATCCGCCCCTTCGCCGACCCCGCCCCGCGCCCCGAAGCGGCGCTGCCCGCGTGGTCGGCGGCATTGTCGAAATTCGCTGTCCTGCACCGCGATAGCCAGGGTTTCGTGCTCGAACACCCGCAGTCCTGGTGCGACCTGCGCATCCACGACCCGCGCCTGCTTGCCCTGCTCGACGGCCCCATGGCCGCCGACTCCCCCGTGCCCGCCGCGGTGAAAACCCAGTTCATGGCGGACCTGCAGTGGTGCGGTTTCCTGGTCGACGGCGAAGAAGAGGAACGCGAGTTCACCACCCGTTCCTGGAACACCCCCGACCTGTGGTTCCACCGCCGCAGCACGCTGGGCGCACGCACCATCACCTGGGACGACTTCGGTCCCACCCGCTGGGCCGAAGGCCAGTTCCCCGAATTGCCTTCGCGTCGTACACCATTCGCCGGCGATCCGATCTCCCTGACCAAGCCCGACCTGGTCTCCCTTCGCCTGTCGGACCCCAGCCTCGCCGCCACCATCGAAGACCGCATCTCCACCCGCGCCTTCGACGACGCCGCCCCCATCACCTCGAACCAGTTGGGCGAGTTGCTGTTCCGCACCGCCCGCACCCGCGAAGACGGCTCCCGCCCCTACCCCTCCGGCGGCGAAGCCTACGAACTGGAGATCTACCCCGTAGTCCGCAACGTCGCAGGCCTGGAAAACGGCATGTACCACTACGATTCAGCCGACCACGCCCTTCGCCCCGTCGCCGCGACCGACTCCCCCGCAGTCCAAAAACTCCTCAAATCCACCTCAGCTACCCTCGCAGGCGGCGCGCAACCCCAAGTCCTGCTGTTGGTTTCGGCCCGCGCGGGCCGGGTGATGTGGAGCTACGAACAGGTCGCCTACGCCAACATCCTCAAACACGTCGGCGTCCTCATGCAGACCGTCTACCTCGCCGCCACCGCCATGAACCTCGGCGTGGTCGCCCAAGGTTTCAGCGACACAAGCGCTTTCGCCGCCGCGACTGGCATCGATGAACTCGAGGAATGCAACGTCGGCAGCATCATCGTGGGCTCGCCTGCCCGCTGACGAACCATCCACCTGCCGACCGACAACCTCCCTCGAGCGACCGATAGTTTCAATCTGAGTTAAATTATCGGTCGCCCGCATGAAACTATCGGTTCATGGCGCATGGATCGCTTCTCGACATCACTTCTCTAACGGAAGATCAGTGGGGCCTGTGCACAAGCAGGGAGTCCGACGTCGTCCGCGACGCGATCCTCTCTCGCGACACCACGTCAGCCGAGATCGCCGTGCGTACTCGGAAACGGATGAGCGGCCGTCTGCTGGCGGCGTTGGTAGCCACGATAATTTTGGCCCCCGCAACGGGATGCAGTTCTTCGTCGGGCGGTGAACAAATCTCCGTTCAGGGTGGTAATCCCGCATTAACGGCGGCTTTCGCTCGACTCCTGGAAGAACGAGGAACGGCCCGATTGGGCGACATCGTCGCGTCGTCCGGTATTCAGATCGGCCAATGGGACCGCATGTACAGCTTCAGCTCCCCCAACACCAGCGACAAGCTCAACCGAGCGCTGGGGACAGACGGAGCGAAATGGTCCGGGTTGCACACCCACTCCGAATCAACGACGCAGGTGTTCGTACACGAGGGCAAGGTTGTTCTTGCCTACGACGACAGGGATCGAGGCCCTATCGTCAAGAGGCTGACCTACGCCACTCCAGACTCCCTCGTGAGCCCGAAGTCGGCAGTAACCAAGGGAATGGGCGGCGACCAAACGATCTGGTACCTGGAGGTACAAGGATTCTCTTGATCGGCCGCGCCACCGCGTTCGACCTGGCCAGGCACGATGTCCGCGTGCCGAGCATGGGTCATTCGACCGGCACCAGCTGACTTCCGACGATGATCAACTCGGTATCCGGCTCGAGGTAGCCGCGTGCCCCGTACCTGATCAGCGGATTCGGCCTGAACCATTCGACGCGCTCGACCGGCTGGCCGCCGGACAGGAACAGCGAATTCGGGTACGACACCTTGTGTGCGAACGGATCCCGGCTCGGAATCCCTTCGATGCACAGGGCTGGATCGTCGAGGCCGGCGGCCGCACGAACCGAGGCCGGCGTCGATGTGTGCTCGAGCGGGATCATTCGATCCCACTCCATCGACCAGCCGACACGCTCGCCGATCTCCCGCATAGTCGTCGGCGCCTGCCCGTTCGCCAGTACCGCCCGCACCTCGTTCTGCAGTGCGACGAAATTGCCCAGCTCCTCCCCGCGTGGATCCACGTCCAGGGTCCCGACCGGGCAATCCGGTTCATTCCGCGCGGCGATGAAACCGCATGACGTGAGCATCAGACACAGCGACACCAAGACAGCGAGTTCCCGCACCACGTCCCCCTCGAACCAGCACTGACAATCGGTGCCCCAGGCTACCTTCGGCACACCGGCTTGCGGGCGCGCACGTCAGCGGGGAGGTCGCGGTGCGGGGTGTTCTCGCGGAAGTCGCTGGCCAGAGCGGAAACTCGCCAGTTGCTACGCGGGCCCGCAGTGTGTAGCGTCACACGAACAAGAACGGCCGCCCGGCGAGCGCCAACTCACCGAACGGCCTGGGTACGAAACAGTCACTAGCTGTTCGCACCGTAGGGCGAAATCCTACATGCAACGGCTCGGCGTCTCTTGATGCCGGGCTTTCGTCGTTCCAGGGGTCTATCCGCACCCTGACGGCGGGCTACCTGTGTCGTGTCCGGGCCCGGCCGCTCCTGTCGGTCGTTACTGGAGAGCCCGACCGAGGGACAGACAACCCTGCCACCCAGCCTCCTGCGAGAACCTTCGTCGTACGCCTCGCACGTACGCACCTGGCCGGTTCGGGAGTGCACACCTTCGCCCAGGTCCGACATCGCCACACGCCGAAACAGGCGTGGGGCCAATGGTGTTGGCCGAGAACGTAAATCGGGGTTCGGTGCGGGGAAGCGGGCAGGGATGGTTACGACACCGGCACCCTTGGGTGCTCCATTCGGTCCAACACAGCGCGGGCGAAGCCCGGTCCTCGACCGCACTTGTCAGCACCGTCCGGTACACATCAAGCAGGAGGAATTCGATGACGAGCTCTGATGATCTGAACGCGCTCCATGCTGCGGCCCCCGCCGGCGTCGGCGACTTCGTCGTCTACAACACCGAGGACGGCCGAGCTGAGGTGCAGCTTCGCACTGTCGACGGCACGGTGTGGCTCACCCAGCGCCAGATGGCCGAGCTCTTCGACAAGGGCGTGCCCACGGTCAATGAGCACATCAAGACGATTTACGCCGACGGCGAATGTGTGATGGGGGCAACTGTTCGGAAATTCCGAATAGTTGCCCGTGAAGGCGATCGCCAGGTCACCCGAGAGGTCGACCACTACAACCTCGACGTGGTCCTCGCGGTCGGCTTCCGCGTGCGGTCACCGCGAGGTGTGCAGTTCCGTCGCTGGGCGACCACCGTTCTGCGGGAGTACCTGATCAAGGGTTTTGCGATGAACGACGCCCGACTGAAGGACCCCCAGGGCCTGGACTACTTCGACGAGCTTCTCGAGCGTATCCGCGAGATCCGTGCGTCGGAGAAGCGGTTTTACGTCAAGGTGCGCGATGTGTTCGCAACGTCGAGCGTCGATTACGACCCGAAATCCAAGCTGGCGCAGACGTTCTTCGCCACGATCCAGAACAAACTGTTGTACGCGGTGTGCGGGCATACAGCGGCCGAGCTCGTCGTGAGTCGCGGCGATGCCAGCCAGCCGAACATGGGACTCACCACGTGGAAAGGCGCGTGTGTGCGCAAGGGTGATGTCAACGTGGCGAAGAACTACCTCAACGAGCGTGAGATCAAGCAGCTCAACCGCTTGACGACAATGTTCCTCGACTACGCCGAAGACCGCGCCGAACGCCGAGAGCAGATCCGGATGAACGACTGGATCACCACGACGGACAAGTTCCTCGACTTCAACGAGCGCAGCGTTCTCCGCAACGCGGGCACCGTCTCTGCCGACGAAGCGACCCGCATCTCGACTGAACGGTACGAAAGGTTCGAGAACGCACGCCGCGAGATCGAAGATCACGCCGTCGGCCTCGCCGAGTTGGAGGAGATCCAGTCCGAGATCCAGCGAAGAAGCCGCTCGTCTGATTGAACCGGCCCGACTGATGCCTCGATTGCCTCGTCGAGCGGCACAGCGGGCTGACGCTGATCACCGTCACCGCCGCCGGGGGGTCGGCCCACGCAGCGGGAGTCCATGCCGTGCGAGTGCTCGAGTCCGCTGGTATCGACGTGGTCCGCACCTACGCGGACCTGGTAACCAGGCAAGATATCGCCGATCGCGCCGAAGTCACTCGGCAAGCAGTCGGGAACTGGGTGCGCGGCCAGCGGTGCGGAACGCAACCCTTCCCCCTGCCGACGAACCTGGCGGCAGGTGGTCTGTGGTTGTGGCGTGATGTGAACCAGTGGCTGGCATCGCGAGGGCTGCGGCACGATGCGACGGACAAGCCGACATTGGAGACTCTCGCCCAGCTGGATATCTGGCTAAGTGGTCGGACATCGCCGAAATCTGCGATTCTCGATCTCCGCAAGCTCGCGTGAGCCTCTGCTCCCGGCGAGCTCAGTTGGGTGATTCGGTGTCGAGTCCGAGTTGGGTGCGGAATTCTTCGATGTCGTCGACCTGGGCTTGGAGTTGAGCTTTGGCTCGGTCGGCCCAGGCGATGGTCAGCATCATGGCTTGTTCGAGGGGGTCGCCGTGGGGGCCCAGGGCGTGTAGGCGGGCTGTCATCGCGGTGGCTGTGCCGAGCAGGTTCAGGCCGCTGACCTCGGCTACCGGTAGGGCCCTTCGCCACAGGTCGGTGATGCGGTCGCCGAACGCGTCGGTGTCGTGGACCAGTTGTTGGAACATGCCCGACATCTCGGCGGCGGCCTCGTCCAGCGTCGAATGTTGCTGGGCGGGAAGGTCTTCGGCGGGCATGGGGCTCCTCGCGGTCAGCGGGTGGGGCGGACTCGGTCGACCATGGCGTTGATCCGGGTTTGCAGGCGGCGCGTGATCTCGTCGGCGGGGCCGGGGATGACGGTGAAGTTCTCGGCGTCGTGGTGTTGCATCAGGTAGCGGCCGTCGTCGGGGTAGTCCAGCCATTGGAAGGCGACGCCGTCGTCGGTGGGGCGGGCGTCGATTTCGAAGCCCGGGTAGACCGTGATCGCGCCGGTGCCGACACGCTGGCGGTTCAGGAAACGCTGGAGCTTTTCGATCGGCGACAGCCGGGTCGGATGACGAGCGTGCACCGCGGTGTTCAGGTCGCTGCGCCTGCCCTCGAAACGCGGTTCGACACCGCCGACGCACCGCGGCAGCAACGCGACGATCTCGGCTGCCAGCGACCCGACAGGGTGACCACTGATCACGATGTCACCGCCACCACGATTGTCCCGCTCGGAAACCTGAAATGCCACAACAGCTTCGGAGTCGATGATGCCAGCGTGAATTCCGACCATTTTCGTCTGGCCCGGCCCGTAGAAACCCAGAACCTCCACCCGCGCTTGCGGTTCCAGCAAAATCTCCAGGCAACGATGCAGGGAATCGTCGTAGACCTGCTGCAGCCTTTGCGCGCTACCCGCACGTCTGCGCGCGAATTCGTCAGCGGTTTCCGGGAATTCGGCACGGTAGCGCAACGGGTAGGGCAACCTGTCGCGGCCGTTGGCCTCGACCGCGATGTTGAAGCCGAGACTGTCGAGCTGCCAACGCATTTGGTGTGTCATGCGCCGATCACACCGCCCGGCGGCAACGTCGGCGGAAGCCGGCCGATGAGCTCGCTTTCGCGATCTTGGATCAAGTAATCGGGGATCTTGTGTTCGCTGTCATCGTCTTTACCGCCACCGCGACCACCGCCGCCACCCATCATCCCCGGCATCCCGGACATGCCTCGACCGCCGGCACCCTTACCAGCGGAAGCCGCGGCGGGAGTCCCTGCCGACGGTGAACCGGGCACGCCACGACCAGCGATCGGGGCGGCCACCGCACCACCACCGGGCGAACCACCGCCCGGCGAACCACCGCCACCTGGCGAACCACCACTGGGCGCACCGCCACCAGGTGAACCGCCACCAGGTGAACCGGCGCCAGGTGAACCGGCGCCGGGCGCGGTCGCCGGGGTCTGCGGTGTCGAGGCAGGCACGGTCGGGTCGGTCGCGGACGTGGGCGTGGTGTCGTCGTCGGCATCATCGGTGCCGTTGCCGGCTGTATTGTCTTGCGGCGTTTGCGATGTTGGGTCTGCGGCTTGCGGCGATGCCGCCTGCGGGGTGCTCGGATCCCCGCCGGGGTTGGCACCGTTGGAACCGCCGCCGGTCGAACCACCACCGGGCCCGCCGCCGTTGTTGCCGCCGCCGGGGATGTTGCCGTCACCCAACGGGTTCTTGGCCACCGCGAGAATCGGCGTTCGTTCGTCAGCGATCACGGCTTGCGGTTTGTATACGCGTTCCAGGATTTCCCGCGCGGCCTGTTCGGCCTCGTCGGCCAGGTGCTGATCGGACTTGAGAAAGTCAGTGCCCGGGATCGCGGCGACCAACGCCTGGTCCCACGAAACCTCTTTCGGCTTGTCGATCGCCATCTTCGCTTGCGCCAACGCGCCCTGCATCAGGTCGATCCCATTGGCGACCATCTGAAATGTCGTCGGCAGCTTCTCCGCCTCGGTGGCATACGCGCGCACTCCGTCGATGGCGGCATTGGCGGTCGTGCCCGACCAGCCTTCGTTGATCGCGGCATCGATCCGGCTGCGGAAGTCGGTCACCGCGTCGGTCATCCCGGTCACCAGCCGCCGCCAACCATCAGCGCCCGCATTGATCGAGCCTTCCGCCACAGGCGGGCAACCACCCTCGCCGTTCAACGCATTCCAGATATCCAGGTGCGACAGACTGCCGATGTCTTGCAATCGTCCGTCCAGAATCGGCTTCGCCCACTCGCCGTCGAATCCGGACTCCAGCCGACTACGTTCGGACTGGATGATCGAACGATCGCCGCCCCATTGATCATTCGCGGTGACACCGAGCTCGCCACGAGCTGCCGCCGCGTCGAAGGAATCGCTGTGACCGTCGTGCACAGCTGCGCCTTCGGCGGCGACGGCAACGATGGCTACCACGGCGATCGCGATCAAAGGTACCGGCATCAGAGGCCCTGTCCGGTCGCGGCGATACCGGCGGCGTTCTGGCCGTCGACGGCCTGGAACTTGCCGATCGCGGCGGCGAAGGTGTCGCGCATGAGTTGCGCGATCTCGATGTGCGAGGCGAGGCGTTTGTCTGCGGAATCGTTCGGGTCACTCGCGCTGCCGGAGACTGCCTTCTCCTCGAACTTCGCCTTCAGGGCCTTGGCGGTGTCGAGGCCGCCCCACCCGTCGAGGTGGGCGAGCTGCTGCGTTTTACCCTTCAGCTTCTCCAGGTCGTGAACATAGGTTTCGCAAGCAGCGCGAAGTGCTTCGCCCAGCCCCTCTTCCATCCGAAAGTCCCCGGCGACCGCCTGCTGCTTCAGGTTCCGCCAGTACGTTGTCTGATCCGTCACGAACTGCCCCCTACTTCGGTAAATGCGGCTCGAGGCCGGCCGCATAATCGGCCGCCATGTCACACGGGTCTCCGACGCGAGGTCCCTCGTTGCTCAACCAGGCTACGTCGACCTCGAACATGCCTTGTGCTGCCTCGAACGCTACGAAGCATCGGTCTGGCGAGCTCTTCTCGCGGAACGTAAGGCCCGAGCGCGCGCCGACCTTGATGTCTTCGAGGTCGACCAGACTAGCTTTGGCGCGGGTGTCGGCCAACGTGTGGCTCGTCGAGTACACCCCGATACTCCGTCGGCCGCTGCCATATCGGTCGTCACTCGGCTCCCAGTTGCACACGCGCCAAGTCGACGGCCCACTCGGCGGGTCAGTCACGACGTCCTTGGTCGCCGGATCCAACCCGGCCCCCCGCAGCACCTCATCCCCCAACTCACTACAAACATTGAACACAACAATCGAATCCAAATCCCGCGCAGCCGGCTGCGCAGCCCCCTTCTCCCCACCCCCCTCGCACCCGCTGACAACAGCAACAACCACGACAGCGCCAACAGCTGCCCGCATCACACCAGCGCTTCGCACAAGACTCCCTGTTCTCCGACGGCCCCACAGTGGCCCTACGACCTTGGACGCACCGCACCCCCGATCGGTTCCCTCCGACCCGTACAAATCTCGATCGGCACCGAGACTACAGGCACCGCAACCGAACCCATCGTGAGTGACATTCGTCACTGCATGGAACGAATCGGGCTCCGTTGCGTCCAACTAGGTGAGTCAGCAGTCAGATCTGAAATGGGGGGTAGTGGATGTCAACAGATGAGCTCGAGGTAGATCCAAGCCAACTCGAGGAGTTCGCTTCGAAACTGCGAACGTTGGCCACGGACCACGAACAGGCAACCCCCTATGCTCAGCAGTGGTTGAACATCGATGAGAGTGCGGGTGGAGCATTCCTCCCGAGCGTCTCCGGCACCGTGCAGCAATTGCTTCAAGACCTGAAAGCAAACTTCGCGACTCTCGGTACGGTCACATCGACCGCAGCGTCCGAGCTCGACAAATCCGCGACTATGTACCGAACCACCGATTACGCGACGGCGGCGGCGTTGGACAAGACTTACGGGGGGTCCGAAAAGTGACTGGATCACCATCGGCAATGCCGATCTCGACCCTTTCTGCACCATCCCCAAATGATCCGATACCAGATCTAGTCGAACTGATTATCAACGGCAATATCGTGTCACCCAGCTATTGGGTGAACTACATCCTGAATGCTACTTTCGGCATCGATATTCTGAAAGACACGACGAACAAATTTGCTGGTGACTGGCAGGCCTTACAAACCGCAGGCGCGGCAGTTGGCAATATGTCCGATTATATACGCGAGTATTCGGCAGCAATTTCGCAGGCTTCACGCACAGTCGATTCGTCCTGGAACGGCAATGCCGCCGAATCTGCCCAGGATTACTTCAAGAACCTGTCGACTGCATTGACGGAAAGCGCGGTCGCATTGAAAGACGTCAGCGCAACAATCGATGAGTATGCACTTTCGTCGTACTATATGGCGCAGTTTATCTGCGGGAAGATCCAGGATATCTACGATTTTGCGATAATCTGGGCTATCAAGGCTGCAGCGTCGGCCGCGATGGCAAGCACAGGAGTAGGTGCAGTCGGATCAGCTTTCACTATGGCGTCTGGAGCCTACGAGGTAGCCCAGATGATCGCATCATGGCAAAAGGTGCTCGGCAAGTTCACCGAGCTGGTCTTCGCAAGCGAGGCGGCCGCAGCGATAATCGTCGGTGGTGCAGCATCTGTCAGTTCTACGTCGATTCCTCAGTTGGCCGGCGCCACGTACGATCATCAGGGGGCATGATGAGCAAGCCTGAACCGATTCTCGATGTAGCGCACGGTGACCCTGCAGTGTCCAAACAGCTCAGCGCGGCGTTGCGTGCGCTCTCGGCAAGCTCACCCGATCCTGCGTTCAAACAGCAGATCGCGGAGGTCCTCGCTGGCCGTCAGGGTGTTCGCGAATTCGCACAGGGCGAGGGTTTCAATCGCATCCTTGATGCAGTGGTGCCGACGGCGATGAAGAAGTTTTCCGAGTTATCGGATGCGGATCGAGCAAGGCTGGCGGCGGACGAAGCCGCCGAACTCGAGCGACTGCGAAATGTGCCATCCCACGATTCGCAGACAGCCGAAGGACGGTTATCCGAAGCAGCTCCGGAATCATCCGGGCCGTCGGGCGCTACATCCGCCACCGATCGAGTAATACCCGGCACCCGCAAGCCAAACCGAGAACAGGTCGTTACACCGGACGACCCGGACGACGATGATCTCTATTTCCAGGATCGACGCGACCGTGGGTGGTTGGTTTGATTGTGCGGCGTGACGAGGTAGTAATAGGTGCAGGCAGGGCCGTGGAGTCGGGAAATGTTGCAGACCACCGTTTTTCACGTTTCACGCTGACCGACGAATTGCCGCCGATATGCATTCAGCACGGCCGCTCTGCTGACAAATGGTCTGATACCGCAATAACCTTCGATGGAACGCAGCAATACACCACCTCGTACGGACTGAAGGAGTCCTACGTCGGCGACGAGGGGTTGCTGACGAAAGGGTTGAACAAGTCCGTATCTCGGATACCCGACGCCGATTCCGTCCTGCATGCGCGGCTACCCATGTGCCGTTGGTGCCGACTTCGTACCAGCCTGTACAGTTTTGCGTTTCTGGCTGGGGTTTTCGCGGCCATTTGCACTGTGATCGGCGCACTTGCCGCGCAACAAGCCGGCCGAATGGACCTAGCCAAGTACTTCGCGATAGCCATCTTTCCGGGTTGGATTCCGACCGGCATGATCGTGCTGGTCACCCTCTTCAACCGCGTCCAGCCAACGTTGAATGCGCGTCGCACTGCCGATCGGCGGGGGCTCGCAGTACGCGCACATCCACACTTCATCGAGCAATTCGCTCTACTGAAGGAGGGGTCGTCACCGACGAATCCGTGAGGGCACTCCACCGGAACGTCGGCGCTATCCGACCGGCCGCCGCACGCTCTTGCTCGGCGTCCGGGCGCGCGTATCGTGGCGGCCGACAAGGTGTTCCAGCGACCCGGATATCGCGAGATTGTGCGAGATCTACCTCACACAGTGCAATCGAAAGCCGGGTCGGCGCGTCCAACCTTGTGAACGTGCTGTCTATCGGATCGAGGCTTCATGAACGACTGGTCGGCCCCCACGCGGGCGGAAAACGACGCGTTGCGCGCGCAGATCGATTCGATGTTGGACACCTTCAACTCCGAGAAGTCCGCCCTGCTCGACGCCCAAGCCCAAGCCTCGGCGCTGGTGAGCGTGTGGTCGCAGGACGGCCTGGTCCGCGCATCGGGCACGATCGCGGGCGTCTCGGAAGTCCACATCGCCGCCGACGCGTTCAAACGCACGACACCCGAATCATTGGGCCGTTCGGTCACCGAAGCCCTCACGGAACTGACCCGCCAAACCACACAGGCCCAAACACAAGCTCTCGCACCACTTTCCGCGTCGATGCCCGACCTATCCGACCTGGTCCCCGGCGCTCCGAGCATGAAGAACCTCATCGCCAGCCTGACCCCGCCCCCGCCGCCGATGCCCGAACCCGTTGTGGAGGCCCCGGAAACTCTCATCGATGATTCCGACGACGAAGAAGGCGACTACTTTCGCAACCGCAGCTACCTGCGATGAGCTCGGTCGACGTCGACCCCGACGGCCTGCGCAACACCCAACCCGGATCTGCGTCGGTCGCGTCCACGATCACCGGTCATCCCCGGCCCACCCGCCGAACTCCAGCACCGCGTGGACAACCACATCGCCACGTTCACCGAACGGCGATAGCTGCCGCGGTTGTGCGTTTGGCAGGGTTTGTCCAGCTCAGCGCAGTGCCCACTGGGTAAGGGGCCGATCGTCGGCACCGACCAGCTCGCCGATGCACGAACGATGACCCACCTGATCGAGGACCTCGTCTGCCCGCCGACGTCGACAACCTGGACGCTCGATCACCAGGCTTTCCTGCAGAATCGCTCTGGGCGGATGTTTACCTGAGAGCCTGGTGATCAACTGTCCAGTGCGTCGGCAAGGGTGGTGATCGCCTTGGTCCAGAGGTCGGCGATGTGGGCGGCGTCGGATTCGGTGAAGAGGGCGGTGCTCCAGCGGAAGTTGGTGGTCAGGGCTGGGCCTTCGGGGGTGGTGCCGATGCCTGCGATGACGTCCAGGGCGTAGCGGAGGGGGAGGTCGGGTTCGGGGTCTAGTGGGAGGGCGTGGTCGTGTGCGCCGACCAGTAGGGACCAGGGGTCGGATTCGTTGCCGCTGAGGTCGATTCGGCCCAGGTAGTTGAATTCGACCTGGGGTTCGGGGGCGGTGCGGAGTTCGAGGGCTCGGGTGACGTAGCGGAGGAGGCCGTAGTCGAGGCCCTGGTTGGGGATTTCGCGTACGTAGGTGGCTACCGCGTCGAGGAGGGTGCGGGCGGACGTCGGATCTGCTTGTGCGCGTGCGACATCCACTGCGTTATCGCCTACACCCAGGCGGACCGGGAAGACGCTGGTGAACCAGCCGAGGGTGTTGGCTGTGTCGGTGCCCAGTTCGGCGTCAGCTCGGCCGTGGCCTTCGAGGGCGATCAAAGCGCCAGCGGTGGGGTCGTTTCCGTTGTCGGTGTGGATCGACGCCATGGTCATCGCGAGGGCGGTGAGGAGGAATTCGCGGATGCCCTCGTCTTTGCCTACGCGGTTGAGGAGGCGTTCGGTGACTGCCACCGGAGTTGCCGCGGTGGTGACGCGCAGGGTCGACCAGGTGTCGGTGGTGGGTTCGGGGTGGCGGGTGCCCAGTGCCGCGTCGGGTTCGCGGACCTGGGTGGCCCAGTAATCGCGCTGTGCAAGGACTTCCGGGGACGAGGCTCGTTGCCACATGGCTTCGGACCACTGCCGGTAGGAGGTGAACTCGGGCAGCATTTTCGGGGTCGTGCCTGCTTGGATCTGCTGCCAGGCGGCGGCCAGGGCATCGAGCATGATATGCCAGGAGACGACGTCGACCGCGAGGTGGTGCACGGTGAGCAGGAGGATGTTACCGGTTTCCGCGGTCGGGAACCACACCGCGCGGACCATATCGCCCGTGCGGGGGTCGATGGCGTCGTTGGCGAAGCGGGCGAATTCGGTGATGGCAGAGTCGAGTTCGCTGCCGGACAGGTTGCGGGGTGCTTCGATCACGAGGTCGGCGGCGTTCACTGCGCCGGGGGCGCGGGTGACCATGCGGGGGCCGTCCGGTGTATCGGTGAGGGTTGCGCGGAGGGTGTCGTGCGCGTCGAGTAGGGCTTGGAGGGTGGATTCGATTGTGGTGCGGTCGATTCCGGCGGGCAGGCGCAGGAGTGCGGATTGAGTGAAACGGCGGTAGTTGCCGTATTCGTACATCCAGGAGACCACCGGTAGCGGCGGGACCGCGCCGTAGGAGTCGGTGCCGGATTGGGCGGCGGCGACAGGGGCATCGTCGACGGCTGCCGCTAGTTCGCGAATAGTGGGGCAGGCCAGCACCATTCGCGGGTTGAGGGCGATGCCTCGACGGCGGGCCTTGTTGACCAGGGAGATCGCGACGATGCTGTCGACGCCCAGTTCGTAGAAGTCGGCGTCGATGCCGGGGGTGCGGCCGTCGAAGAGTTCGGTGAACAGTTCGCTCAGGGCGATCTCGGTGGGGGTTTCGGGGGCGGCGTTGTTGTCGACGGCCGAAAGTGACTGTTCGGCAATCGCGTTCAGCGCGGGGGCGTCGAGCTTGCCGTTGACGTTCACAGGCAGCTGGTCCATGACGATGATGCGCGCGGGAATCATGTACGCGGGCAGTCGTTGTGCCAGGTCCGCGCGCACGCGGCTGACGATCACCGCGCGGCCCGCCTTGCCGACGACGAAGCCGACCAGCGACGCACCACCGGCGCGACGCACCACGGTGACCGCGGCGGTATCGATGTCGGCGGAGCGGCGCAGCGCGGTCTCGATCTCGCCGACCTCGATGCGGTAGCCGCGCACCTTGACCTGGGCGTCGGCGCGGCCGAGGTAGCCGAAACGACCGCCGGGCAGGCGGCGCACGAGGTCGCCGGTGCGGTACATGCGTTGGCCGGGGCGGGCGGGGTCGGCGAGGAATCGGTCGGCGGTGATGGCGGGTTTGCCCAGGTAGCCGCGGGCCAGCTGCACGCCGGACAGGTACAGCTCGCCGACGATGCCCTGCGGGACCGGGCGCAGGCGCGAGTCCAGGACGTAGCCGACCATGCCGCCGTTGGCGGTGCCGATCGTGGGGATCTCCGAGGTGGCGACAGGGGCGACCACGGCTTCGACGGTGGTCTCGGTGGGGCCGTAGCAGTTGTACACAGCGGTGTCGGGCAGGGCGCGCAGTTTCGCCCACAGGGCGGTGTCGATGGCTTCGCCGCCCAGTGCCAGAACCGAGAGTTTGCGGTCGAGCAGGCCCGCGGCCGCCAGTTGGGCGAGCATCGACGGGGTGGTGTCGATCATGTCGATATCGAAATCGGCCATGCCGGAGACGATTCGGTGGGCGTCGCGCATTTCGTCGCCGTCGAACAGGTGCAGGGATTGGCCTGCGAAGAAGCCGACCATGGGCTGCCAGGAGGCGTCGAAGCCCAGGGACCAGGCGTGGGCGATGCGCAGCGGGCGGCCCAGTTCGGCCATGGCGGGGCGGTAGAAGCGTTCGAGGTGGTCGGCGAAGTAGCCGGTCAGGGCGGCGTTGGTGCCGACTACGCCCTTGGGTTCGCCGGTGGAGCCGGAGGTGAAGATGATGTAGGCGGCGTGGTCGAGTTCGCGGCGGACGGCCGGTGCCTGCACGGGGCGGCCGGCGATCCGCGCCGCGACGGCAGGCTCGTCGAGCACCAATGTCTGGACCGACTGCGTGTCGGCTGCGGCATCTGCGATGGTCACGGCGAGCGTCGGGTTCGATTGGCGCAGAATCGATTCGATGCGGGCGGCGGGGAGTGAGATGTCGACTGGGACGTAGGCGGCGCCCGCTGCGAAGGTGGCCAGGATGGCGATGATCGAGCGGGGGCTGCGCGGGAGCATCAGGGCGACAACGGTTTCCGGGCCGACGCCGTGGGTGGCGAATTCGGCGGCCATGCGGCACGCCTCGTCGTGCAAGGCGCGGTAGGTGAAAACTTCTCCGGCGGTGGTGGTCAGGGCGATAGCGTCGGGGGTGGTTGCGGTCTGCTGTTCGAACAGTTCCCAGGGGGTGGCTGTCGGCGCGGGTGCGATATCCGTTGCGGCGCTGGTGAGTTCGGCGTGCTCGGCGGGGGTGAGCAGGTCGATCGCGTCGGTGGTCGCGGTCGTGTCGAGGGTCGGCAGGGTGCGCAGGATGGTGAGCATGCGGGTGCCGAGGTCGGCGGGGTCGAGGTGGCCGAGCAGGGCGGGGATGGCTTCGACCAGGACGAGGAGTTCGCCGTCGCTCAGGTGCGAGACGACCGTGAGCGGGTAGTGGGCGAGGCTTTCCATCTCGATGGGGCGGAAGCGGGCGCCGTCGGGGGCCGTCACCGTTTGGATGGCGTCGTCGATGGGGGCGTTCTCGAACACGAACAGGGTGTCGAAGAGGGCGCCGTGGCCTGCCGCACGCTGCAGGGTCGACAGGCTGAGGTAGCCGATGTCGCGCATGGTGGACGAATCACGTTGCAGGCGTGCGCATTGCGCGACTACCGGCTCGTCGGGGTCGAGTCGGTGCACGACCGGGACGGTGTTGATGAACAGGCCGACCATGCCTTCTACGCCCGCGAGCTTTTCGGGGCGGCCGGAGATGGTGGTGCCGTAGACGACGTCGCGGCGGTCGGTGATCCGGCCGAGCAGCAGGGTCCAGGCGAACTGCACGGCGGTGTTCAGCGTCATGCCGTTGGTGCGTGCCCACTGTTGCAGTTGTTCGGTTTCGTTGGCGGACAAGCGGAGTCGCGTGATCTGCGGAACGCCCGCCGTTCCGGTGCCGTCTGCCAGCACCAGCGGGGCGCTGACCTGCTGCAGGTATTCGGCCCAGCGCTTGGCGGCGGCGTCGTGGTCCTGGGCGCCGAGCCAGCCGATGTAGTCGCGGTAGGGGCGCGGGGCGGGCAGGCCGTCGAGGGTGCCGCCTGCTCGATAGACCGCCAGCAGTTCTTGGAAGAAGACCGCGACTGCCCAGCCGTCCATGAGGATGTGGTGTGCGGTGAGGATCATCCGCTTGCGCGGTTCGGGGGCGTCGGTGACGTTGAGCAGCAGCACACGGAGCGCGGGGCCACGGCTCAGCACGAACGGGACGCGGCGTTCGGATTCGGCGATCGAGTCGAATTCCGTTGCGCGCGCGTCGCGTTCGGTCCACGGGAGTTCGGCGCGCGACGGGATGATCTGTACCGGCTTGGGTACGTCGGTGTCCCAGAACGCGGCGCGCAGGTTCGGGTGGCGGTCGAGCATGGCCTGGGCGCTGCGGCGCAGCAGGGCGGTGTCGAGCGGGCCGTCGATGTCGACCACGAATTGCATGGTGTAGAGGTCGATTTCGGTGCCGGTCAGCCGCGACAGGGAGAACAGCCCCTCTTGCAGCGGGCTCAGCGCGAGTACGTCCTCGATCTGCGGCGCACTCATGCTGGATCCTTTCCTAGTTGCTCGGCCATCACTGTGCGGACCAAGCGGCTGTCAGTGCGGACAAGGCATCGGCTTCCAGGCCCGATGCGCTCATCGGCGCGTGCGAAACCTGTTCGGGCTCTTCGGTTTGCGCCCCGGCGGCCGCGTCGACGGCGGCGGCCAATTCGGTGATGGTGGCGCATTCGAAGATCAGTTGGGGGGTCAGTGCCAGGCCCAGTTCCGCGGCGCGGGCCGACCACTGGATGGAGATGACGCTGTCGCCGCCGATGGCGAAGAAGTTGTCCTCGCCGGTGACGTCTTCGGTGTCGAGCAGTTCCTCGATCAGGGTGATGAGGGTGCGTTCGGTGTCGGAGTCGGCTGACGATTCCGAGGCCGCGACCGGCGGGGCGGCCGGTGCCGGTGGGGCCAGCAGTCGGTCCAGGTCGGCGGCCGGTAGCACGCGCAGGTCGGCGACCGGCAGGTCCGGTGTCTGGGCGAAGGCGCGCAGGGTGGCGGCCAGTGCGTCGGCGATCAGGGCGGCGGTGGCGGGGTCGTAGAGGTCGGCGTTGACGACCACGCGCACGTCCATGCCACCCTCGGCGGTCACGTTCAGGCTCAGGTTCAGATCCAGGAACGACACGTCGAAGTCGGCGGGCAGCACGGTGACGGTGCTGCCGCCCGAGGTGGAGAACGGCACGGTGGTGGGTGCCCAGTCCGCGCCACGGAAGTGGATCATGCTCTGGAACAGCGGGTTTCGTGAGCGCGAGCGGCGCGGGTTCAGGGTTTCGACCAGACGCTCGACCGGCAGGTCCTGATGGGCGTTGGCGTCGAGGACCACGTTGCGGGCGCGAATCACGGTGTCGCGCAAGGTCGGTGCGTTCGACAGGTCGTTGCGCAGCACCACCATGTTGGCGAACAGGCCGATCAGGTTCGTGGTGGCCTGGTCGGTGCGGGCTGCCACCGGGGTGCCAAGGGTGATGTCGTCGCCACCGCCGAGCACGTGCAGCAGCGTTGCGACGGCGGCTTCGCAGACCATGAATTCCGTTGCGCCGCTGCGTATTGCCAGCTGTTCGAGGCCGGAGCGGACCTCGGCGGGCAGGGTGAAGGTGACGACTTCGCCGCGCTTGCCGAGTTCGCGGGGGCGGGCACGGTCGTGGGCGACCGCGATCTCGTCGGGCACGCCGGCCAGGGCGGTGCGCCAGTAGTCGATCTGGGTCTGGGCGAACTCGCTGGGGGCGGAGCGGTCGAACAGTTCCTGCTGCCACAGGGCGTAGTCGGCGAACTGGATGGGCAGGGGCTCCCAGGCGGGGGCGGTGCCCTGTTCGCGGGCGCGGTAGGCGGTTGTCAGGTCGTCCAGTAGCACGCCGAAAGAGGCGTGATCGGCGACGATGTGGTGCACCAGCAGCGAGAGGACATGGGTGTTCGCGTCCAGGACCAGCAGTTCGGCGCGGAGCAGGGGTTCGCCGTCGAGGGTGAAGTGGTAGTCGGCGATCTGGGCCAGCTCGGTGGCGAGGTGGTCGGCGGCGACCTCGCGGATCGGCAGCGGGACCTCGCCGGCGGGGTGCACGACCTGGTACGGCGCGCCCGCGTGTTCGGGGAAGGTGCTGCGCAGGGACTCGTGGCGGGCGACCACGTCGTCCAACGCCGCGCGCAATGCGGCGATGTCGAGGTGGCCGTCGAAACGCATCGCCAGCGGGAGGTTGCCGACGGAACCGGCGCCTTCCATGCGGTATTGGAACCACATCGCGAGCTGGGAGTAGGACAGTGGGAGGCGGTCGCTGCGGGGGCGGCCGCCGATCGCGGGGCGGGTGGATCCGGTGTGCGGGCCTTCCATCGCAGGGCGGGTGGAACCGGCGTGCGGGCCTTCGATCGCAGGGCTGGAGGACCCGGCGTGCGGGGCTTCCGTGGCGAGCGACACCTGGGCAGCCTGCGCGTTGTCGGGGGCTGGTTCTTCGGCGAAATCGTTGTCGACCGCGTCGAGGTCGATGTCGAATTCGGCCAGGAAGCGGGCGACCAGGTTCGCGGCAAGCGCGGCGGGGGTGGGGCTGTCGAAGACGACGCGGACGTCGAGTTCGATGCCGAACTCGGCGCGGACCTGGGCTACCAGGCGGGCGGCGAGCAGGGAGTGGCCGCCGAGTTCGAAGAAGGAGTCCTCGGCGCCGACCTCGTCGAGGCTGAACAGGTTGCCGAACAGGGCGCAGACCTTGCGTTCGGTGGCGGTGGCCGGGGCGCGGTGGATGCGCGCGACGGCGGGGGTCGCGGTCGGCAGGGCGCGCTTGTCGAGTTTGCCGTTGACGGTGAGCGGGATCTCCGCGATCACCGCAAAAGCGCTGGGCACCATGAACTCCGGGAGTCCGCTGGCGGCGAAGGTCTGGATTTGTTCGAGGTCGATGGAGCCCTGCGCGGGGACCACGTACGCGGCCAGCATCGCGCCGATCGCGGGGTCTTCGGTGACCACGACCACGCACTGGGCGACGGCGGGGTGTGCGGCGATCGCGGCCTCGACTTCGCCGAGTTCGATGCGGAAACCACGCACCTTGACCTGCTCGTCGGCGCGGCCGATGAACTCGAGTTCGCCGAAGGTGTTGCGGCGCACCAGGTCTCCGGAGCGGTACATGCGAGCACCGGCCGGCCCTGCGAACGGGTCCGCTACGAACCGCTGGGCGCTCAGGCCGGCGCGGTCGAGGTAGCCGCGGGCGAGCTGGTCGCCGCCCAGGTACAGCTCGCCGACCACGCCGTCGGGCACCAGCTGCAGTGCCTCGTCCAGGACGTAGGTGAACACGTTGCGGTTGGGGATGCCGATCGGCACCACGCCGGTGCCCTGCGGGCCTTCGACCGGCATGTATGTCGAGCAGACCACCGCTTCGGTCGGGCCGTAGTGGTTGCGCAGTTCGGCGTCGAGGGTGTTGGCGAGGCGGTCGGCGACCTCGCCGGGCAGCGCTTCGCCGCCGACGGGAATCTGGCGCAGCGACTGCCATTCGCTGATCTCGGGCAGCAGCAGGAAGGTGCTCAGCATCGACGGCACCATCTGCAGGACCGTCACCTCGCGACGGGAGATCAGGTCGGCGACGTAGCGGATATCGCGGAAAGCGTTGGGCTTGGGGACAATCAGCTGCGCGCCGACGGTGAGCGGGAGGGCGATGTCGGCCAGGGAGGCGTCGAAACTCACCGATGCGGACTGCATCATCCGGTCGGCAGGGGTCATGTCCCAGTCGGCGTTGAAGCAGACGATGTGTTCGGCAATCGCGTTGTGCGGCACCGGAACACCCTTGGGCTTGCCGGTGGAGCCGGAGGTGTAGATGACGTACGCGAGGTTCGACGGGAGCAGGGGGCGCAGGCGTTCGGCGTCGGTGGGCGCTGTGGCGGACTTGCTCGCGGCCGCTTCTTCCGCAGACGCGAATTCGACTGGGCCGAGCAGTAATCGGGGCTTCGCGTCTTCGACGAGGTACTCGATGCGGTCGTCGGGGTAGGCGGGGTCGATCGGCAGGTAGGCGCCGCCCGCCTTCAGCACGGCGAGCAGGGCGACGATGAAGTCCACCGAGGTGCCCAGGCGCAGGCCGACGATGTCTTCGGTGCCGACGCCTTGGTCGATCAGCCAGTGCGCCAAGCGATTTGCGCGGGCGTGCAGGGCCGCGTAGGTGAGTTCGGTGTCGTCGGACAGCAGTGCGAGGGCGTCGGGTGTCGCGGCGGCGGCCTTTTCGAACAGGGCTACGAGGGTTGTCGCGGGCTGGTCGACGAGGACGCCGTGCGAGCGGTCGAGCAGGGCCGCACGGTCGGCGGCGCCGAGCATGTCGAGGTCGCGCAGTCGGCGCCGGGGGGCGCGCAGGGCGCTGTCCAGGAGGCGGCCGAAGTGCTCGAGCAGCTGGTCGACGAGGGGTTGCGACAGCACGTCGGTCTGGTATTCGGCTTCCACCACGGCGGTGCCGTCGTTGTCCAGGACCACCGCGAACGCCAGCGGGACCTGGGCGCTGGCGGCGCCGAGTTCGAGCTGGGTGGAGGTGACGCCGTCGATGGCGAAACCGTCAGCGCTCTTGCGCACCGAGAAGCCGAGGCGGACCAGCTGGTCGAGGCCGTCGCGACCGGCGACGCGGTTCGGGTTCGCTTCGCGCACAACACGATCGATGCCGACGCTGCGACGTTCGAAGGCGCCGGTGCAGGTGTCGCGGACCGCGGTGACGAGGGTGGCGAAACCGTCGTTGTTGCCGATGGCCGCGCGCAGCAGCAGGGTGTTGCCGAAGTAGCCGATGAGCTGTTCGGTGCCCGCGGGGCGGTCCGTGACGGGGATGGAGACGAGGAAGTCCGCGGCGGCGGTGTAGCGGTGGATCAGGGCGTCGAAGCCGGCCAGCAGGACCATGAACGGGGTCGCGGACTGCTCGCGGGCGAACTGTTCGGTGCGGGTGACCAGGTCGGCGGGCAGGCGGTGGGTGCGGCGTTTGGCCTGGCGGCCGGGGGCGGCGGCGGCGGAACCGGGGAGTTCGAGGGGTTCGGGGAGGGGGCGGAGGGCTTCGCGCCAGTAGGCGATGTCGGCGTCGGCGGGCTCGGCGATGGGGGCGATCGCGGCGAACTGGACGGTTTCCGAGGGGGTCGTGCCTGCGGCGTTGGCTTCGTCCGGAGACTGTGCCGCGCGGGCAGCGGTGGCGGCGTTGGCTTCGCCATGAGACTGCGCCGTGAGCGCGGGGGTGCTGAGGCGGTAGGCGGCGTTGAGTTCGGTGAAGAACACTGCCCAGGAGTCGTCGTCCCAGCAGATGTGGTGGATGGTGAACAGCACGATGTGTTCGTCGGCTGCGGTGCGGATCAGGGTGGTGCGCAGCGGGAGCTCGGTGGCCAAGGCGAAGGGGAGGCCGAATTCGCGTTGGGCCAGGACCTCGACGCGGCGGGCGCGGCTGGGTTCGGGGAGGTCGGAGATGTCGTGGTTCGACCACTTGGCCTTGGCGTCGGCGGCGAAGACCTGGAACGGGGTGCCTTCGGCGTCCGCGCCGTAGGTGGTGCGGAGGATGTCGTGGCGGGCGACGACGGTATCGAAGGCGGCGTGCAGGCGGTCGGCGTCGAGGGGGCCGGTGAGGCGGTAGGCGACGCAGATGTTGAGGGCGGTGTCTTGCGCGTCGCGGGTTTGCAGGAACCACATGCGGCGCTGGCCGGGGGTCAGCGGGCGGTGCTCCCCTGCCGGAATACGCGGTACCGCAACGGGTTCGGTGACTGCTGCGGCCATGCCGCGTTCGCGCAGCTTCTGCTGGAGCAGCAGTTTGCGGCGGTCCGCGACGGACAGGGTGGCTTCGGTGTCAGACATGTTCTTCGGCCCCTCAGCCCTGGTTGGTGTTGCGTGCCATGAGCAGCACGACATCGTCGAGCGATGCGCCGCCGAGAATCGCCGCTACCGGCAGATCGCGATCGAGCTCCGCTTTGACGCGCTTACGGAAGTCCAAGGCCTGCAAGGAATCCAGGCCGAGCGCGACCAATGGCATTGTGGCGTCGATGGATTCGGCGCTGTCGCCACCGATCACCTTGAGTAGTTCGATGCGCATGCGCAAGTCGAGTGGGACGTCGTCGGCGGCGGACGAGTCGGCTGAGCCCGATCCGCCCGGGCCGGTGCCGTTGTTCGACTGTGCGTCGCGGAATCCCGGGGTCATCCCGACTGAATGCGCCACAGACCCCGAGTTCGACTGTGCCATGGTCGCGGAGCCCGCCTGCCCCCCAGTCGCGGAGCCCGACTGCACACCGGACCAGGAGGGCCCGGAGCCCGTCCGCGCCCCGTTCCCGGAGCCTGACTGCGCCCCGCCAACGGAGCCGAACCCACCCGCGACATTCGACACACGGTCCGATTCCAGCCCGGTCAGCACACTGGCCTGCCCGAACGCACCGAGCACCTCGCGCAGGAAATCCCAATCCGCGGCGATGATCATCCCGTCACGTACCGACTCGGCGAGCCCGGCGGCGATCGCGTCGGCGGGCACCATCGGGAACACGCCCGCCTCTTCGACCCGGGCGAACCCGGCGTCATCGAGCGGACCGGCCACACTCCACAGCCCCCACTGCAGGCTCGCCGCGGCGATGCCACGGGCGCGCAGGCGACGGGCCGCCACGTCGAGCATGCGGTTGGTCACCGCGTACAGAACCTGCCCGCGCCCACCCAGCGTCGCCGCCATCGACGAGCACAGCAGCACCCGGCAGTCCACGGTCAGCGGGACGGCGTCGATCAGGTTGTCCAGGCCGCGCAGTTTCGCGGCGGCGGCGGTGTGCACGGCGTCGGCGGTGATCTGGTCGAGTTCGGCGTCGACGTAGTTGACGGCTGCGTGCAGCACCAGATTGACTGGGCGATCGGCGATCTGGGCACCGAAGGCTGCCGCGGCAGCGGGATCGCTGACATCGCAGGACCGCACCACGATCTCGGTCGCGCCGATAGCGCGCAACCGTGCGAGTTCCGGTGCCAGCGCGGTAGTTTCGCCACTGCGACTGAGCAGCGTGACTCGGCCTGCACCCGTGCGTGCCAGGTGATCGGCGAACCGAAGACCCAGCTGTCCGGTGCCGCCGACGATCACCACGTGATCCAGACCTGTTCCCAGTGAACCTATTTCGGCTGTCAGATCGACAACCAGCCGCTTCACGAACAGCTTGCCCGAACGCAAAGCCAGCTCGGATTCACCGCTGGAGTGCACCGCACCGACGACCTTCGCGGCCTGTCCGGCGGGCGATTCGTTCGCGGCCAGGTCGAGGTGCCGGAAGGTGATGCCGGGGTGTTCGATACCGACGCTGCGGAATCCGGCAGCGACGCCGGACTGGAACAGTCCCGGGATCGGGTCGCTGTCGTGCACGGACTCGCCGCCGACGGTCAGCAACCAGCATTCGCCACCGCGACGCAACACCGAAAGTGCTGTAGCCCAGGGGCGTTCGGCGTAGAAGTGCGACAGGGACTCGATCGCGGCCGCGCTGTCATCGTCGGATCCCGGCGGCAGGAGAACGATCACCGCATCGGTGTCGCCACCATCTCGGACGCCACACGATTCCGCGACGGTCTTCGCCGCTCGTTCGCTACTGGAAGGCTCTTCCGCCGCAGTATCCGCACCGACGATCCGCAGCCGCGGCACCGAGTTCCCGGTGCTACGCCCGGCAGGATCGAGGGCGGCAGACGGATGACTGACGCGAGCGGCGAGTTCCGCGGGATCTACCAGGCGGGCCGGATCAGCTGCGGACGTGCCTCGAACGGCAGGTTCCGCGGGGTCGATCAGGCGCGCGGGATCTGACACCGAAGACGCGGCTCGGGCGGCGAGTTCCGCCGGTCCGACCACACACGCATCGGCACCGTGCCGGTCGGCGGCGGCAACCAGCGCAGTGGCCAAGTCGGCGCACTCCCCCGTGTGGTCGACGATGAGCAAGCTGCGGGGCGCGGTCAGCGAGCGACGCTGCAGCGGAGTCCACTGTTCAACCAGCCGTTGGGGTTTCGGGGTGGAGACCGCGAGTTCAGCAGGGGTCTCGTGAGCGCCGAGAGGTGCCCACAGACGCTTGGGGTTGGTGATGGTGTGCGGGAAATCGCGCAGCGGCAGGGTGACGGAGTCGTCGACTCGCAGTGCGTCCCAACGGTAATCGATGTCGAGGACCGCGACTTGCGCGAGATTGCGGGTGAACTCCGACAGGCCTTCGGCAGTGCGCAGCGAAGTGCCGAGCACCCGGAAGTCGCGCGCGGGCAGGCCCGGGCGGTCCGGGACCAGGCCCAGATTCTCCTGGATAGCCAGTTGCAGCACAGGGTGTTCGGCGATCTCGATCAGCAGGTCGACACCGTCGCTGCCCGCGCCGATGACCGCGCGGTCGAAACGCACACGGTTGCGCAGGTTCCAGTACCAGTAGTCCTGGTGTGTCAGGTCAGTCGTGATCGCCGAGCCCAGAGTCGCGCCGTAGCAAGTGATTTCGGAGTCGACGAAGTGGGTTCCGCTCATCTCGTCACCGAGCATGCTCATGAAGTCGGTACGCAGTTCGGCCACGATCGAGGTGTGCGCGGGGTAGGCGACGCGGATCTCGCGCGCGAACTGGCCGCGCTCGGTCGCGGCGGCGACGAGGTCGAGAATGGTCTCCCGGTCGCCCGAAATGGCCAGGATGTGCGGGGAGTTGATCACCGACAGCTCGGCCCAGCCCGAATGCCGGGCCAGCAATGCCTCGACGCTGTCGCGATCCATGCCGATCACGGCCATCGAATAGCCGCGCGGGGAAATGCGCTCGACCAGCCGGGCGCGATGGGTCACCGCGAGCACCGCGTCACGCAACGTCATCACGCCGGCGACCGCGCCCGCGGCGAGCTCGCCCTGGCTGTGGCCGATGGTCGCGTGCGGGTCCACACCGGCGGCGCGCCACAGCGCGGCCAGGCCGGTCATGTGGAACATCAACGCGGGCTGCACTTCCCACACCGCGTCCTCGAACTGCCCCTCGTTGCCGAGCAGGTAGTGCAGCGGCTGGGAGTGTCCGAAACGCTCGGCGTGCAGGGCGGCGCATTCGTCGACGACGTCGCGATAGGCCTGCGACTGGGCGTAGAACAGCGCGCCCATACCGGGGCGCTGACTGCCCTGGCCGGGGAACACGAAGCCGATACGCCGCGCGCTCGCCGCGACGTCGCCGTGTACGACGAGATCGTGGTCCGCGCCGGTCGCGATGGCGTCGAGCGCGGACAACAACTGCTGGTCGGCGGTGTTCACACCCGCGACAGCGGTGTTCGCGCCATCAGTCCTCGGTTGCGCCCCGGCGCCAAGACCCGTGGCCACCGCGTCGGCACCGGACTCAGCCTGCGAATGCCCGGTAGCGACCACACCAGCCGTCGGCGGAGCCAGGATCAGCGCCCGACGACGACGCGGCACCCGGATGCGGAACAGCATGTCCGACAACCGTTCCGGCGTAATCCCCGGATGCGCGGCGACGTAATCACGCAGGGCAGCCGCCTCGGCACGCAGTCCATCGACGCTGTCAGAAGACAGCAGAACAGGCACCCGCCCATCGGGCATGCGGTACTCAGCCATGATTGGTCTCCTCCAGCACCGGCAGGCCCACGATGGCGTGCGCATTGGTTCCCGCGACACCGAACGAGGACACCGCGGCATAACGCAGACCGTCCGCGCCCGGCTTCCAGTCGGTCAGTTCGGCAGCCAGACGCATCGACGTTGCATCCCAATCGATTTCGGTGGTCGGCGCGTCAGCCCACAAACTCGGCGGAATCGCCCCGTGCTCACCACACAGCAACACCTTGATCAGCCCGAGCATCCCCGAAGCAGCCTGAGCGTGACCGACATTGGACTTCACCGAACCCAACAGCGGACCGTCAACGCGATCGACACCGCCGTAAGTGGCTGCCAGCGCGGTCAATTCGAGCGGATCGCCGACGGCGGTACCGGTGCCGTGCCCTTCGATCAGGCCGATGTCATCAGCACTGATCCCGGCGGCCGCAACAGTGGCCTCGATCAACCGCTGTTGCGCAGCCGAACTGGGCACCGCCAGCGGCGCACCCGCACCATTGTGATTGACCCGCGAACCCAACAGCTGCCCGTAGATCCGGTGCCCCAAAGCCTTCGCCCGCGATTCCCGTTCCAGCACAATCACTCCCGCGCCTTCGGCCCACAGGGTCCCCGTCGGGTCGGCAGCGTAGGAGCGGCAGTGGCCGTCGGTCGCAAGAGCGTTGTTCTTGGAGAATTCGTAGAACGCACCAGGCGAACCCATCACGCACACGCCACCGGCCAGCGCCCAATCACACTCCCCCGCACGAATTGCCGAGGCAGCCTGGTGTACCGCAGTCAGCGACGACGCACACGCGGTATCCACGCTGATCGAAGGACCGGTCAGGCCGAGCCCATGCGAGATCCGCCCGGCCACGGCCCCCAGCGCGGTACCGGTGGCGCGATAACCGCTGTACTCGTTCACCGACCCGGCGCGCGGCCCGTACTCGACCATCGACACGCCCATCCACACCCCGGCCGAATCCCCGTCCAACGCACCGGGATTCCGACCAGCATGCTCGAGCGCCCGCCACGCCACCCGCATAGCCACCCGCTGCTGCGGATCCATGGCCACCGCTTCACGTGGAGTGATGCCGAAGAACTGCGCGTCGAATTCGGCAGCGCCGTCGAGGAATCCGCCCCGATCGCGAACGGGAGCCCACCCGTCGAGGCGACCGAGCGCGAACAGCTCGTCCAGCGCCCATTCGCGATCACGCGGGAACGGGCCGATCAGCTCACGCCCGGCAGCCAGCGCGGACCAGAAATCAGGAAGGGACTCGATGCCGCCGGGGGCTTCGATCCCCATCCCGACGATCACGATGGGATCAATGCTCATCGCGCGAGGGCCTGGCTCACGAGCACCTCGGCGATGCCCTCGATGTTGTCGTCGAGGTAGAAGTGCCCGCCCTCGAACAGGGTGACCTCGATGTCGGCGGCGGTGCTGTGCTCCCAGCTGTGCAGGTCGCGCGGGCCGACGAACGGATCGTCGTCGCCGCCCAGCACCAGCACGGGCGTGGCGATCCGCACGTCCGCGCCGCAGGAGTAGGCGTCGAAGGCGCGGTAGTCGGCCTTGAGTACGGGCAGTGCCATGCGCATCACTTCACGGCTGGCCATCACGTCGGCGCCGGTGCCGTTGAGCGCGGCCATGTGGTCGAGCAGTTCGTCGTCCTCGGTGGGATGGCCCGGCAGCTCGGCGATGCGGTGCGGAGCGGCCGCCGCCGAGACCACCAGCAAACGCACGGACAACCCCGCGGCCTCGGCCAGCCGGACGAACTCGAACGCGACGATGGAACCCATGCTGTGGCCGAACACGGTCAACGGAGCGCCGGTGTTGTGCGCGGAGGCGACGAAGGCCTCGAACGCGCCGGCCGCCAGCTCGGGCAGGGTGTCGGCGGCGGCTTCGCGCGCACGGTCCTGACGGCCGGGGTACTGCACGATCACGGTGTCGAAATCGGCGGCCATGCGCTTGGCGAACACCCGGTAGGCCGAAGCGCCCGCGCCCGCGTGCGGCAAGACGATCAGCGGTGGCAGCGAATCGGTCCTGGGGGCCTGGAATTGCCTGATCCAGCCGAGTTCTCTTGCCATGTCGCTCTCCCTCACACCGGCCGCACAACGCTGCGCTACCGTTTCGCACTGTCCACTGCCGCACGGGCCCACCCGGGACGGTAGTCCGGGATGGATCGAATTCTGTTGCACCCGAATACGACCCGACTTGGGGGGACGGCCCGGCTATTACCGGGCGATCGGTCGGGCAACAATAACACCCGGCCATTAGTATAGGCTAGCCTTACCAGTCGAGGTGACCAAGGTAACGATCGAACGGAGCACCGAGCAGATGAATCCCGCCGGGACCCCCACCCCCCAGCCCCGCGAGCGGACCGACCTGCCCGCCGAGGTGGCCGCCGCCCCCGCGCCCATCCTGCCAGTTTTCGCGGCACCTTTCTCGCTGCGCATGGCCGACCCCGACAGTTCCGACCCCGAGATGATGGCCGAATGGATGGCCCGCCCGCACCTGCTCGAGTCGTGGGAGCAGGACTGGGACGCCGAACGTCGCCGGGAGAACTTTCGCATCCAATTGGCCGGAAACTATTCCCGCCCTTGCATTCTCAGCATGGACTTCGCCGTGCTCGGTGAGCCGGAACGGGGGGTGCGCGATATCGCCTACCTCGAGTTCTACCGGGCCGCCAAAGACGAGATCGGCGCCTTCTACGACTGCGACCCCGGCGACATCGGCTACCACATCGCTACCGCCGAGACCGCGGTGATCGGCAAGGGGATCATGACCGCCTGGATGTCGACCCTGACCGCCGCCGTGTTCGCCGCCGACCCCAACTGCCGCCGCATCATGGGCGACCCGGACCACCGCAATGTGGCGATCGCGCGCAGCCTGGCCAAGGTGGGATTCCAGCGCCTGGCCGAGATCGACGTGCGCCCCGACCGCCGGATCTCGCTGCACGCGTTCCCCCGCACGCCCGAAGATCTCCCGGTCGTCTGATCAACTGGCGTAATCGTACAAAACGTCGATCGAAAATCAGTTTTCTGATTATTTCGACGCGTTTTGTACGATTACGCCGGTCTCAACGGGCGACAGCGCGCGCCCTGGCGGGCACCGTCTGCAGCACCCGATCCGAGAGTTCGCCCAGGCAGCTGAGATTCGGGAACCCCGGCCCCTGCGACATCGCCGCCATGTTGGGCAGGTAGAGCTTTCCCGGCAGGCCGGAGACCGCCAGGTCGTAGCCGATCGACGATTCGATCCGGGTCTGGGTCAACGAACCGCCCACGGCCAGTTCGAGCAGGTCGGCGGTCTGCTGGTCGAACATGTCGAGGAACCACAGCGGCTGGCCGCCGGTCGCGTCGACCACCAGGTCGAAGTTGTGCACCTGGTCCGCGCGCAGCTCGTTGCTCAGCGTCAGCGCCAGCGATTCGCCGTGCGGGGCGATCTTGGTGACGCGACCCTGCAAATGGTGAACTCTGTTGTCGCCCAACAGACTTTCCTGCACGCGCACCGAGAACACGCCGCGGTCGGTGCGTCGGATGACGTCGCGGCGTTCCTGCAGGCTCAGTGCCGCCCACTTCACCGGGTCGCTGAACAGCGAGTTCTCGAAGAAGCTCTCGCCGCGGGTGTAGAGGGTGGCCAGCGGTGAGATCACCGAGATGGTGAGCATTTCGTGACGGACCAGTTCGTCCAGTGCCGAACCACCGGTCTCGCCGCCGCCGATCACCGCGGCGCGCGAGGCGGCGGGCAGGGTGCGCTTGCCCGCGCGGTCCCAGAATTCGGCGATGCTGAGCACGCGCGGGTGATCGAGCAGGGCGCGGCTGCTGCGGCCGGGGCCGGTGATCATCAGGCCGTCGGCGGCGAGTTCGGTGCGGGCGCCGTCGGCGTCGACCACCTCGACCTGCCACTGGCCGTCGTGGCTGATGCGCTGCACGCGGCCCAGCACCAGGTCCAGGTCGATGGATTTGGCGACCCACTGCAGGTACTTGGCCCACACGTGGTGCTGGGGGCTGGGCCTGCCGCGGTCGATCCATTCAGCGAAGGTGCCGTGTTCGATCAGGAAGGTGGTCCAGCTGAAGGCGGCCATGGCGTGATCGATGTCGCCGTTGCGGCCGCGCGCCCAGGTGGAGTGGTACGGGAAGCCGATGTCCTTTTCGGGGCTGGTGCCCAGGCGATGTTGGCCGTCGGTCCAGCCGCCGGTGGGCAGCCAGTTACCGCCCACGGCGTGCGCCTCGACGACCACCACGCGCGGCGCGGGCAGTCCGAGCGAGCGCAGAACGTGCGACTTCGCCGCCACCGCAAGGGCTTTGGGTCCTGCGCCGACTACCAGGAGGGTTTCCACCGGTTCGTTCTCCACTCTTTCACGCACAGCGCTATATTTGCACAGGCTTACCTTATTTAGCCACCGCTGCAGACAAGCGGGTTGCGTTAGGCTAACCTAACGACATGGGCAAAGGATTCAACGGACTCATCTGCAAGGCGTGGGGTGGCTCCGACTACCGGCTGACGGTGACGTCGACCGAGCAGATCACCGACACGTTCGTACGCATCGGTTTCAGCGCGGGCGGCCTGCTGGCCGACCACCCCGTGCACCCCACACAGTGGGTGCGCCTGTGGATCCCCGAAGCCGGCAGCGACAAGCTGCACCACCGCGGGTTCACGCTGGTCGCGCAGAATCCCGTCGACGACACCGTGGCCATCGACTTCGCCCTGCACGACGGCCCCGCCGCCGACTGGGCGCGCGCCGCGAAGCCCGGCGACCTGCTCGACGCCACCGTGCTCGGCTCGGACTTCCACCTGCCCGAGCAGGCGCCTGCCGAATACGTCATCTTCGGCGACACGGCCTCGCTGCCCGCGATCAACACGCTGCTGGACGCCATCGGCGACACCCCCGCGCGCGTGTGGCTGGAATGGCAGCACGAGTCCGACCAGACCATCCCGGTCAACAACAAGCCCCACCACCAGGTCACCTGGCTGCAACGCGTGGACGACGGCCGCCTGCTGCGTGAGACCGCACAGGAAATCACCTGCGACACCGACGTTTTCGCGTGGGTCGCCTGCTGCGGACACACCACCCGTTCGATCGTGAAAACCCTGCGCACCCAGCACGCGCTGCCCAAGACCGCGATCAAGGCACAGGCCTACTGGAAGTAAGCGCGCGGCGGGTAGCGGTGCGGCCCGTTTTCGGCAAAGGTGGAGCACGGAAGTGTCCCCCACCTGCGAGGAGAACACCGTGTCCATTCTCGACGCCGCCACCCCGTTCGGCGAAAAGGTCGGCAAGCGGCTGGCCAAGGAGACCGTGATCTGGTTGACCACGGTGGGGGCGAACAGCACCCCGCAGCCCAATCCGGTGTGGTTCCACTGGGAGAACGACGAGTTCCTGATCTTCTCCATGCCCAAGGCGAAGAAACTGCGCCACCTCGCGCACGACCCCCGGGTCTCCCTGAACTTCAATTCCACCGAAACCGGCGACGATGTCGTGGTCTTCACCGGCACCGCCCGAGTGGACGACCCGCCCAGCACCGACGAGATCGCCCACTACGCCCACAAGTACACCAAGGGTTTCGTGGACATCAAGATGACCGAGCAGGAGTTCTTCGAGGCCTACTCGGTCCCCATCCGCGTAACGCCAGATCGCTTGCGCGGCTTCTGAAACTCGCGTGCGGGAGCGCGCTCCCGGCGAGTACTGTGGCGAGCTCCGTCCGTATCACGGTGGGAGCCGACATGCAGTTCAAACAGTCGAGCAAGCTCGCGAATGTTTCCTACGAGATCCGCGGCCCGATATCCGAGCACGCCGCTCGGCTAGAGGCCGAGGGTCACCGGGTGATCAAACTCAATACCGGTAACCCGCTACCGTTCGGCTTCGACGCACCGTCGGAGCTGTTGCGCGATGTCATCGCCAATCTGCCGATGTCGTCGGGGTATGTGACGTCGAAGGGGTTGCTGCCCGCGCGGCGCGCGGTGGTGCAGTACTACGAGGGGCGCGGGGTGGACGATCTCGATATCGAGAACGTCTTCCTCGGCAACGGCGCATCCGAGCTGATCATGATGGCGATGACCGCCCTGATCGAGAACGGTGACGAAGTCCTCGTCCCCGCACCGGATTTCCCGCTCTGGACCGCCGCGGTGCACCTCAACGGGGGTAAGGCGGTGCACTACCGCTGCGACGAGGGTGCCGACTGGTATCCCGACATCGCCGATATCGCCGCCAAGATCACCGACCGGACCCGGGCCATCGTGATCATCAACCCGAACAACCCGACGGGCGCGGTGTATCCGAACGAGGTGCTCGAGCAGATGCTGGAGCTCGCTCGCCAGCACAATCTGATCGTCTGCTCCGACGAGATCTACGACAAGATCCTCTACGACGACGTGACCCACACCGTCACGGCCTCGCTCGCGCCGGACCTGCTGTGTTTGACGTTCAACGGGCTGTCGAAGGCGTATCGGCTGGCCGGTTTCCGATCGGGCTGGCTTGCGGTGTCCGGGCCGACCCGGCACGCCGAGAGCTATCTCGAAGGTTTGACGATGCTGGCCGGGTTGCGGTTGTGCGCGAATGTTCCTGCGCAACAGGCTGTTCAGGCGGCGCTGGGTGGGCATCAGAGTATTCACGAACTCACGCTGCCGGGTGGGCGACTGCTCGAGCAGCGGGATCGGGCGTGGACTGCGTTGAATGCGATTCCGGGAGTGTCGTGTGTGAAGCCGAAGGGGGCGCTGTACGCGTTTCCCAAGCTGGATCGGGCGACCTACCGGATCGACAATGACGAGAAGTTCGTGCTGGACCTGTTGCTGGCGACCAAGATTCACGTTGTGCAGGGCACCGGGTTCAATTGGCCGACGCCCGACCACTTCCGCATCGTCACCTTGCCGCAGGCCGATGACCTCGACCAGATCATCGGCCGGATCGGCGATTTCCTCTCCACCTACCACCAGTGAACGAAGCCTCGGCGGTGATGCGGCACCGCCGAGGCTTCGGTCTCACACAGCTTCCAGGCGCCAGCCGGTTGCGCGTTCGCGTTCGTTCCAGAAGGCGGCGTAGCGGCCGTTGAGGGCGAGAAGTTCTGTGTGCGTGCCGCGTTCGGCTATGCGGCCTGCTTCCAGGAACAGGATCTGGTCGGCGTGGGCGATGGTGGTCAGGCGGTGAGCGACCACGAGAACTGTTTTGTCTCTGGTGAGTTCGTGGATTCCTCGTACGACCACTGCCTCACTGTGAGGGTCCAGGGCGCTGGTCGCTTCGTCGAGGAGGACGATCGGGGCGTCTTTGAGGAGGGCGCGGGCGATCGAAACCCGTTGGCGCTCACCGCCGGACAGTGAGGTTCCTCCTTCGCCGACTGTGGTGTCGTAGCCGTCGGGCAGGCGTTGGACGATCTCGTCGACCCTGGCTGCTTCGGCTGCGCGGTGCAGGTCGTCGTCGGTGGCGTCGGGGTTGCCGATGCGGATGTTGTCGGCGACCGAGCGGTTGAACAGGTAGACGTTCTGGAAGACCAGGGCCAGCTGGTCCAGGAGGGTGTCCGAAGGTTGTTGGCGCACATCGTGTTCGCCGACTGAGACCGTGCCGGACTCGACGTCGTAGAAGCGGGCCGCCAGGCGCAGCAGGGTGGTTTTGCCCGAGCCGCTGGGTCCGACGATGGCGGTGGTGGTGCCCGCGGGGACCTCGAAGGTCAGGTCGGACAGGACGGGTTCGCCGGGGCGGTAGCCGAAGCTCACCTCGTCGAAGAGCACCGCGGGGGCGCCGGGGGTGACCGGGTCGGTGGGGGTCGGTAGGGGCTTTTCGGCGAGCAGGTCTGTGATGCGGTCGGCTGCCGCGGCGGCCGAGCGCAGGGCGGTGCCCAGCTGGGCGGCCTGGTTCACCGGTTCGATGAAGCGCGCGCTCACCGCGATCAGCGCGATCGCCGCGGCGGCCGAAACGGAGCCGTCGGTCACCTGGACGACCGCGATGTAAGCCAGCACCAGGAACACGGCCTGGACGAACAGCGCGAACACGATCAGGCCCGGCACCGTGGCGACCATCATCTTCGACACGGCCGAACGTTGTTGCACCAGTGCGGAATCCAGCTTCTTGTTGCCGACTCCGACCGCACCGAAGGCGCGCAGGACCGGCTGCGCCTGCGCGAATTCCACTACGCGCGAATCGGCTTCGGCCGCGGCCTCGTGCAGGCGTACGTCGGCGCCGGTGTACGCGCGGTTGGCGAGATTGTTGACCAGGTACAGCACCGGCGCGGCCAGCAGCATCGCCACCCCGATCCGCCAGTCGATGAACAGCATCCCGATCGCCACGACCAGCGGCACGATGATGCCGGTGAGCACCTTGGTGAGCAGGTAGGCGATCAGACCCTGCACCTCGCGGACCTGCTCGACCATCACGCGCGACAGCGGGCCCGCGTCGCGATCTTCGAACCAGCCCAGCGGCAACGCGTTCAGCTGATCGCCGAGGCGGGTCTGCAGACCGCGTTGCATACCGAGGCCGATGCGCAGGCCGATCACGGCCTGCAGGTAGCCGAACACGACCACGCCGAGCACGGCGGCGGCCATGCCGATGGCCCACGTCCACGCGCCGCTCAGGTCATTGCCGAACAGGGCTTCCAGCACGGGAACCAGCAGTAGATACGCGATGGCCTGGCACAGTGCCTGCAGCACGATGGCGGCGAGCAGGCGGGGAATCAGCGGGGCGAACTCGTCGGGGACGAGGCGGAAAACCTTGCGGATCATCGTGTTTCCTCCACCATGGCCAGGGTGCCGAGCGCGGCTTCGTTGATCTCCCACAGCTGCTGGTACAGCCCGCCGGCGGCGCGCAACTCGGGGTGCGTGCCCTGTTCGACCAGGGTTCCGTTGTCCAACACCAGGATTCGGTCGACGCCGGTGATGGTGTGCAGGCGGTGCGCGATCACCAGGACAGTGCGTCCGGCGACCAGGGCGGCGAGTGCGTCCTGGACGGCGGCTTCGGATTCGGGGTCGGCGAAGGCGGTGGCCTCGTCCAGGACCAGGACCGGGGTGTCGGCCAGCAGGGCACGGGCGATCGAAAGGCGTTGCGCCTCACCGCCGGACAGGGTGGCGTCGACGCCGATTTCGGAGTCGTAGCCGCGGGGCAGGGCGAGGATGCGGTCGTGGATCTGGGCGGCCCGTGCGGCGCGTTCGATGGCTTCGTCGTCTGCGTCGGCATTCGCCAGGAGAAGATTTTCGCGAATCGAGCCGCGAATCAACCGGACATCCTGGAAAACGAATCCGACGGTGCGATACAGCTCTTCGGTGGTGAATTCACGAATATCGCGGCCGTCGATAGTGATTCGGCCCGCGCCCACGTCATAGAAACGCGGCAGGAGTTTCGCCAATGTCGACTTGCCGGAACCACTCGGGCCGACAAGGGCGGTGATCGTTCCGGGAGTCAGTTCGAGGTCGATGCCTCGCAATACGTCATGTCCTGTGCGATAGGCGAATTCGACACCCTCGAACGCGACAACTCCGGTCTGGATTCCGGCTTCGGTTGCGGCGGTTTCCAATTCCGGTGTCTGCATCAGTTCATGCAAACGCAGCGCGGCCGCACCACCGGCACGCAACGCCTGCGAACCGTAACCCAGACCCAACAGCGAGCTGCCGATACCCAGCCCGACCAGCAGGAACGGCAGCAGATCCAGCGGATCCACCCAGCCCAGACCCACCCCGGCCAGCCCACCGAGCACCACCACCAGCATGACGAACACCGGCATCACCACGATGTCGGACGCCGACTGCACGCGAATGATCGGCGACTTCATCCGATGCGCGGCCCGCACCTGTCCATCGACGGCGTCCTGAAACTCCTTGTGCGCCTTGCCCGCCTGGCCGAACGCCCGCACCACCTGGATGCCGTCGACGAACTCGATGGTCGCCTCGGCGGTGCGGCGCTCCCAACGCGTGTAGACCGCGAGCCGGTCGCGGCCGTCGCGGTCCATGATCTTGCCGAACAGAATGAAGTAGGCGATCAGCGGAATCAGCAGCACCAGGGTCAGGCGCCAGTCGACGGTGACCAGGTAGCCGAGGGTGACCAGCGGGACCACCAGCGCGCCGACGAACTCGAGCCGGGCGTGCGCGACCAGATAGTGCAGGGCCTCCACGTCATCGCGCAGATAGTTCTTGACCTCGCCGGAACTGCGCTCGCCGAACCAACCCAGCGGCACGCGCGTGAGTTTGTCGGCCAGCAGGCGGCGCAGGGTGAGCTGGTAGCCGGCGTCCACGGCGTGCGACCACGTCAGCGCGACGGCCTGCAGCAGGGCGCGCGCCACGAGCACGAGCACGGCCGCGCCGAACAGCCACCACACGCGGTCGGTGTCGACCGGGGTGTTCAGCAGTTCGCGGCAGGCCGCCACGATCAGCAGGAACGGGACAACCGAGCACACCGAGGCCACGGCCACGAGCAGGCTCGCCACGGTCAGCATTCCCGATACCGGTGCCAGAATCTCCTTGCGCGCCTGCGCTTCTGCCTGCTTCTGCGCTTTCGCTGCCGCCTTGGTCGGCCGGTTTCCCGACTCCACCCCCGGCGGCGGCGCTACCTGCACCGTCATATCGTTCTCGCCTCTCGAACCTGTTCGCGGCAACTCGCCAAGGGTAGGTTAGCCTAAGTTGAGAGGTTTGCGGCCGTCGGACCAGACTGCTCCTATGCGACGTAGGCAGCAGCCGCCGCTGCCGAAACGGCACGGCCTCGATCCCGCCCGACTCCGACTCCCCGACGACGGGCAGTGGGCGACCGTGCGCGACCATCTCGTCGAACGGTTGCCGCGGGTGGATCCGGCCAGAATCGACGCGATGCTGGCGGCGGGCGAGATCGTGGATCTCGACGGCCCGCTCGCGCCGAACGCGCCGTACGTGCCCGGCGGCGCGGTGTGGTTCCACCGCGACCTGCCGGTCGAAACCGACGTGCCGTTCCAGATCGGCATCGTGCATCGCGACGACGACATCCTCGTGATCGACAAACCGCACTTCCTGGCCACCATCCCGCGCGGGCAGCACATCCTGCAGACCGCGCTGGTGCGCCTGCGCAACGACCTCGACCTACCCGACCTGATCCCCGCGCACCGACTCGACCGGGCCACCGCCGGGCTGCTGCTGTTCGTGGTGAATCCGGCGCGGCGCGGGGCGTATCAGACGATGTTCCATCGCAAGACCGTGCGCAAGGAATACGAGGCCATCGCGCCCTACGATCCCGCGCTCGAGCTGCCGCGGACCGTGCGCAGCCGGATCATCAAGGAGAAGCAGGTGCTCGCCGCGTTCGAGGTGGACGGCGAACCCAATGCCGAGACCGAGGTGGAGTTGGTCGAGCATCGCGACGGGCTCGGGCGGTACCGGCTGCGGCCGCACACCGGGCGCACTCATCAGCTGCGGTTGCATATGAACGGGCTCGGCGTGCCGATTCTCGGCGACGATTTCTATCCGGTGATCACCGATAAGTCGGTCGACGATTACACGCGGCCGTTGCAATTGCTGGCGGCATCGCTGGAATTCACCGATCCTCTCAGCGGGGAACCGCGGCGGTTCGAGACGCGGCGCACGTTGCAGGCGTGGACGGATATGCCCGGATGGTCCGAATCGGCTGTCTAGTCGCTCACAGCGTGTCGATCTTGAAGGCCTGACTCGCGGCCGCTCAACGCTGGGGTCGGCGGTTGCCCCGCATTTATCGGCCCGTTTCCGTTTCGTGATAATTCCGTACACTCGATACGTGTCCGCAACTATCGCCGATTCCCGGCCGAAACTTCACGCCTACCTCGACATCGCTGTGGTTGTCGTGGTGCTGGCGGGCACCAATTTGATCGCCCACTTCACCACCGCCTGGGCCAATATCGTCACCGTGCCGATCGCGGCGGTCGCGTTGCTCGCGCTCATGCGCAAGCGGGGACTGGGCTGGCACGAACTCGGGCTCTCGCCACGGCATTGGAAACGCGGGACCGTCTATGCGCTGGGCGCTGTCGGGATCGTGTTGACCGCCGTCGCGATCGGCGCATTATTGCCGCTGACCAGGCCTTTCTTCCTCGCTGATCGGTACGCGACCATCTCCGGCGCGCTCATCGCGTCCATGATCGTCATCCCGCTGCAGACCGTGATCCCCGAAGAACTCGCGTTCCGCGGGGTCCTGCACGGCACGCTGGACCGGGTTCTCGGCGTGCGCGGCCTGTTCGCGGCCGGATCCCTGATGTTCGGCCTCTGGCACATCGCGTCGTCCTTCGGCCTGGCCGCAGGCAACAAGGGCCTGTCCGCCATCGTCGGCGGCGGCCTACTCGGCCAGATCGTCGGCATCACCCTCGCAGTCGCCGCCACCGCCGCCGCGGGCATGGTCTTCACCTGGCTCCGCCGCCGCAGCGGCAGCTTGCTCGCGCCCATCGCCCTGCACTGGTCCCTCAACGGCGCAGGCGCCCTCGCCGCCGCCATCGTCTGGCACACCGCGCTCAGCTGATCTGGACGCTCGATCACCACGCTCTCAGGTAGGAATTTCGATCGAAATCCCGCCCTCAGAGCGTGGTGATCGGGCGTCCAGTTTTGCGTTGTCGTTGACCGGGGGGCGGGGGGCGTTTACGCTCTCTGGAAATCACACATATGTTCGATGGGCCTGGGGTTCGAGACGCGGAAGGCGCGAGATGTCCGACGATCGGTGCAGCGATAGTGCGGCCGTCGCGCCGAGTACCGAGGTCACGGCACTTGCGCTGCAGGTTGCTGCGGCTCGGGACAAGCTGCCGCTGCAGCACGACACCGCGCTGTACGAGGCATTGTCCGATGACGAGATTCGGGCCGAGCGGGAGCTGGCCGAATGGATTCGGGCCAAGCGGCGTAAGCAGCGGCGACAGGCTGTTGTCGACGAGATGGCCGCCGACAAGCGGGATCGGCGCACCGGGTCGCTGATTCGCCGCACCGATGAGGCCGACGCGCGGTGGCATCGGCAGGCGTTGGCCGCTCGGCGCAGGGTCTCCAGTGCCGATGCGCGGTTGGCGCAGTTGTATCGGCGCGCGGAATGGTCGTCGCGGGCGCTGATCGGGGTCGTCATCCTCGGGATGGTGTGGGCCGGGGTCAATGTGCAGCACAATCTGGTGCCCAGTGGGGACATGAGCGACCCGCTGTACTGGCTCAGCTTCGGCATCGAGGCGATGATCTCCATCCCGATCATCGTCATCATGGTCGCGGCCACCACCGCTGCCCGCTGGGGTCGCGAGCTCGAACGCGGCAAGGTGTTGCTGTTCGAACTCACGCTGCTCGGTACGACCGTCGCGTTGAACGCGGGACCGCATCTCGCCTCCGGATCCTTCGGTCGCGCAGCCGAATTCGCTATCGCGCCGGTGATGGTGGGTGTTGTGATCTGGTTGCACGCGTGGGTGTCCGCGCGGTACGCGATGTTGATCGAGAGCGCTTCGGTGGAGTTGCCCGGCGATGCTGGCTACTCCCCCAGTGAGCGCGCGATGTCGCCTGCGCCGGATCGCGCGCTCGACGGTTCCGGATCGGCCACACAGCGCCTGTCGATCAACGATCAGCCAACCGAAACCGCGGGCGTGGATCACGCAGCCGCCGACCAGATCGCTCCGCGAGCGACGGCTCCGACTACCGACCCCGCAATCACACAGGCTGAGATGCTCGCCGCCGAGCGCGCGTATCGCCAAGCGTTGCGGCTCCCCATCAACGATCAGCCGACCGAGACCCCCGCCGCGAGCGTCGATCCAGCGGTGGCCGAGGCCGAGACGATCGCGGCGTCCGCGGCCGAGCGTGCTTACCGCGAAGCACTGCGTCGCCCTGTCGCCGACAAGCCCGCGGTGCCCGGCAACCTCGGGATGATCCGGAAAGCTGCCGCCGATCATCGGCGCAACGGCACCGACCATGTCATTCGGACCAATGGCGCCGCCCCCGCTGTGCGGCGAATACCGGTCGGCGCCAAGTCCCCCGCCGGCGACGCGACCGGCACCGACCCGGTTCCCGAGGCGACGATGCACGCCGGCACCGTCGCCCGTGACCTCCCTGGCGATACCTCACCACCCACCGAACCGCTGGTCGTCCACAACGATCCCCCCGCGGAGCCGGAACAGCTGACCCTGGCAACAGAACCCGCCGAACAACTGGCGCTGGACACCGTGCCCGCGCCGCGCAAGCCGGTGGCTCCCAAGACACGACGCATCGCACCTGCCGAGCCGACGGCACCACGGTCTGCCCCAGAAGCTACCGCGATGACAACCCCCGAGTCGGTCCCGGTAGCAGCGAAACCCGAGTCGACGACCGCGCGGTCCGCGCCAGAATCCGCCATGCGCTCCGCCGCCACGAACGTCGAACCCACTGCTACGACAACCCCTGAGTCGGTCCCGGTAGCAGATGATCCTGAGCCGACAGCAGACCCGATCGACTTCGAAACCTCCCTCGACGAGTCAGACGAAGACCCGTCGACCGCGGACGAATTCGACTACGACGACGACACCGAAGTTCGGGCCCTGGCTCGTCAGATCGCGCATCGCAGTCCCTTGCGTCTGACTCTCGATCAGATCGAAGAGATCCTCGAGCTCACCGATCAATCCTGGTCCGCTCGCAGCATCGGCAGCGAAGTCGGTGTTCCCAGCAGTACCGTCACCAACATCGTCGAATTCGCGCACAAGATCCGCCAGCCCTACGCCTTCACCGGCTGATACCGCCGACTGACAAAAGGCTCGCCTCCGCGAAACACGGGGAGGCGAGCCTTTCCACATGCCGAGCCAGCGAGCCCTGCGGCCGCGAGACCTACTCCCCCAACGACGAAAGCCCGCCTCCCACAAGGGGAAACGGGCTTTCGCGGAAAACGATCTCGATGGATCGAGGAGGGACCTTACTTGGCCCGCTCCAGGACCTCGACCAGACGCCAGCGCTTGGTGGCCGACAGCGGACGGGTTTCCATCAGCTGAACGTGATCGCCCACGTGGGCGGTCTCGTTCTCGTCATGCGCCTTCACCTTGGAGGTGGTGCGAATGATCTTGCCGTAGAGCTTGTGCCGGTGACGGTCTTCCAGCTCGACGACGATCGTCTTGTTCATCTTGTCGGAGACAACGTAGCCGCTGCGTACCTTGCGGCTGTTGCGCTCTTCGGTGTTCTCGCTCATGCCGCATCTCCCTTGCCAGCGGGCGCCGTGGCCAAGCCGAGCTCGCGCTCGCGCATGACCGTGTAAATACGCGCGATCTCGTGGCGGACGACGCGCAGTCGACGGTTGTTGTCGAGCTGACCCGTCGCCATCTGGAAGCGCAGGTTGAACAGCTCTTCCTTCGACTCGCGCAGGCGTGCCACGAGCTCTTCTTCGTTGAGCTCACGGAGCTCTGCGGCCGGTGTTTCGGTAGCCATCAGAACTGCTCCTCTCTGGTCACGATCCTGCATTTCATCGGGAGCTTGTGCATCGCGCGGCGCAGGGCCTCACGAGCGGTCTCCTCGTTCGGGTAGGACATCTCGAACATGACCCGACCGGGCTTCACGTTCGCGACCCACCACTCCGGCGAACCCTTACCGGAACCCATGCGGGTTTCGGCCGGCTTCTTCGTGAGCGGACGGTCGGGGTAGATGTTGATCCAGATCTTGCCGCCACGCTTGATGTGGCGGGTCATCGCAATACGTGCCGACTCGATCTGACGGTTGGTGACGTAGGCGGGCTCGAGAGCCTGGATGCCGTACTCACCGAAGGCCACCGCGGTGCCGCCCTTGGCCATGCCAGAGCGACCGGGGTGGTGCTGCTTACGGTGCTTGACCCTACGGGGCATCAGCATTCGTCAGCCCTCCTTGTTCTCTGCCGGAGCCTCCGCCACTGCAGTGGCGGCGCGACCGACCTCGGTGCTGGTCGCAGTGGTGCCAGTGGCACCCGACCGACGAGGACGGCTCGGACGCTCGCGACGCTGGCGATCCGGAGCGGCGGCGGCGGCGGTCACTTCACGACGACCACCGACGATGTCGCCCTTGTAGATCCAGACCTTGACGCCGATGCGACCGAAGGTGGTCTTGGCCTCGTAGAGGCCGTAGTCGATGTCCGCACGCAGCGTGTGCAGCGGAACGCGACCTTCACGGTAGAACTCCGAGCGCGACATTTCGGCGCCACCGAGGCGGCCCGAGCACTGCACGCGGATGCCCTTGACGTTCGGCGAACGCATGGCCGACTGAATGGCCTTACGCATCGCACGACGGAACGCCACACGGTTGGACAGCTGCTCGGCAACACCCTGAGCAACCAGCTGCGCATCCGATTCGGGGTTCTTGACCTCGAGGATGTTGAGCTGAACCTGCTTCTTGGTGAGCTTCTCCAGCTCGGAACGGATGCGATCGGCTTCCGCTCCACGGCGACCGATCACGATGCCGGGACGCGCGGTGAAGATATCCACACGGACGCGATCACGGGTGCGCTCGATCTCGACCTTCGAGATACCTGCACGCTCCATGCCAGTGGCCAGGAGCTTGCGGATCTGAACGTCTTCCTTCACGTATTCCGCGTACTGCTTGTCCGCGTACCAACGCGACTTCCAGTCGGTGGTGATACCGAGGCGGAAGCCATGGGGATTAATTTTCTGTCCCATGTTACTTAGCCCCTCCCTTCCGGCGGCTACGAGCGTCAGCGCCGGCAGTGGGCACGCTCTCGACCTCGATGGTGATGTGGCTGGTGCGCTTACGAATCCGGAACGCACGGCCCTGGGCCCGCGGCTGGAAACGCTTCATGGTGGCGCCCTCGTCGACAAAAGCAGTCGAGATGACCAGGGTGGCCGGGTTGAGGCCGAGGTTGTTCTCGGCGTTCGCCGCAGCCGAAGCCACGACCTTTGCCACCGGCTCACTGGCGGCCTGCGGCGCGAACCGCAGGATGGCCAGTGCATCGGAGACGCTCTTGCCGCGGACCAGGTCCACGACTCGACGGGCCTTCATCGGGGTGACCCGAACGTGCTTGGCGGTAGCGCGTGCAGTCGGGTTCTGAATGGTTTCAGTCATCGCCGCTTGCTCTTCCGGTCGTCCTTGACGTGGCTCTTGAACGTCCTGGTCGGCGCGAACTCACCGAGCTTGTGTCCGACCATGTTGTCCGAAATGAACACCGGGACATGCTTGCGACCGTCGTGGACGGCGAAAGTGTGGCCGATGAAATCGGGGATGATGGTCGAGCGACGCGACCAGGTCTTGATGACCTGCTTCGTGCCCTTTTCGTTCTGGACGTCCACCTTCGCGAGGAGGTGGTCGTCGACGAACGGGCCCTTCTTGAGGCTGCGTGGCATTTCTTACCTCCTCCTTAGCGCTTCTTGCCGGTTTTACGGCGGCGGACGATGAGCTTGTCGCTCGGGCGGTTGGGCTTGCGGGTGCGGCCCTCAGGCTGACCCCACGGGGAGACCGGGTGGCGACCACCGGAGGTCTTACCCTCACCACCACCGTGCGGGTGGTCGACCGGGTTCATGACGACACCACGGACGGTGGGACGACGGCCCTTCCAGCGCATACGGCCGGCCTTGCCCCAGTTGATGTTCGACTGCTCGGCGTTGCCGACCTCGCCGACGGATGCGCGGCAGCGCACGTCGACGCGACGGATTTCACCCGAAGGCATACGAAGGGTCGCGTACGGCCCTTCCTTGCCCAGCAGCTGAATGCTCATACCGGCGGAACGAGCCAGCTTGGCGCCGCCGCCCGGACGCAGTTCCACGTTGTGGATCGTGGTACCGGTCGGGATGTTGCGCAGCGGCAGGTTGTTGCCCGGCTTGATGTCCGCGGTGGGGCCGGACTCGATCGGGCTGCCCTGCTTGATGCCCTTCGGCGCGATGATGTAGCGCTTCTCGCCGTCGGCAAAGTGCAGCAGTGCGATGTTGGCGGTGCGGTTGGGGTCGTACTCGATGTGAGCGACCTTGGCCGGAATGCCGTCCTTGTCCAGTCGACGGAAGTCGATGACGCGGTAGGCCCGCTTGTGACCGCCACCGCGGTGACGCGTGGTGATGCGACCGTGCGCGTTACGACCACCGGACTTGGTGAGCGGGCGCAGCAGCGACTTCTCCGGCGTCGACCGGGTGATCTCGGCGAAGTCCGAGACGCTGGAGCCACGACGGCCCGGCGTTGTCGGCTTGTACTTACGGATTGCCATGAGTTCTTCTCGCTTTCTGGAGTCCCAGGCGCTTACGCGACCGGTCCTCCGAAGATCTCGATGGGCTTGCTATCGGCCGAGAGGGTCACGAGAGCGCGCTTGGTGTCCTTGCGCTTTCCGTAACCGAATTTGGTCCGCTTGCGCTTGCCCTGACGGTTGGCGGTATTGACGCTGGTGACCTTGACGCCGAAAACCTTCTCAACGGCGATCTTGATCTGCGTCTTGTTCGAGTCCGGGTGCACCAGGAAGGTGTAGGTGCCTTCCTCGATCAGCCCATAGGACTTCTCCGAGATGACCGGCGCGAGCAGGATGTCGCGGGGGTCGGCGATGGTGGTCACTTGCTCTCCTCCTGGGCCGCCTCGGCGGGACCGTGAACAAAAGCGTTCAGGGCCTCGACGCTGAACACCACGTCGTCGCTGTTGAGCACGTCGTAAGTGTTGAGCTGATCCGGGGCGATCGGCAGCACGTTCTCCAGGTTCGCCACGCTCTTCCACGCGGCGACGTCCTCGCGGCCGACGACGACCAGGAACTTCTTGCGGCCCGAGAGCTCGGCAAGGAAGTCCTTGGCAATCTTGGTCGACGGGTTCTGACCCGAGACCAGTTCGGTGATCACGTGGATGCGCTCGTTGCGGGCCCGGTCGGACAGGGCACCGCGCAGGGCGGCGGCCTTCATCTTCTTGGGGGTCCGCTGGCTGTAGTCACGCGGCTGCGGGCCGTGGACGGTGCCACCGCCGACGAACTGCGGCGCACGGGTCGAGCCCTGACGGGCGCGGCCGGTGCCCTTCTGGCGGTACGGCTTCTTGCCACCACCGCGCACCTCGCCACGAGTCTTCGTGGAGTGGGTGCCCTGGCGGGCGGCGGCCAGCTGAGCGATGACGACCTGGTGCATCAGCGCGACGTTGGCGGTCACGTCGAAGATCTCCGAGGGGAGGTCGACGGTGCCTTCGGTCTTGCCGCCTGCGGCCTTAACGGTCAGCGTCAGGTTGGCCTTCTTATCGAGGCTGGTCATGCGTGCGCACCACCCTTCACGGCGCTCTTGACGATCACGATGTTGCCCTTGCGGCCCGGGATAGCACCCTTGACCAGGAGCAAACCGTTCTCGGCATCCACCTTGTGAACCGAGAGGTTCTGCGTGGTGACGCGGTCGTTACCCATACGGCCCGACATGCGCATGCCCTTGAACACGCGGCCGGGAGTGGCACAGCCACCGATGGAACCCGGGCGACGGTGCACAGCCTGCGCACCGTGGGAGGCGCCCTGGCCCTTGAAGCCGTGACGCTTCATGGTGCCGGCGAAGCCCTTGCCCTTGCTGATTCCGGTCACGTCGACGTAGGTGCCCTCTTCGAAGACATCAGCCGAGAGTTCCTGGCCGATCTCGAAAGTGGAGGCATCCTCGACGCGGATCTCGGTGACGTGGCGACGCGGGGTGACACCGGCCTTGGCGAACTGGCCGGAGACCGGCTTGTTCACCTTGCGCGGGTCGATTGCGCCGAAAGCGATCTGAACGGCCGAATAGCCGTCGCGCTCCACGGTACGAATCTGGGTGACCACGTTCGGGCCCGCCTTGATGACGGTAACCGGGACGACGCGGTTCTTCTCGTCGAAGACCTGGGTCATACCAAGCTTGGTGCCCAGGATTCCGGCCTTGGGCCGGTTCTTGTTGTCAGTCATGTCTCGAGTCCCCGTCACTGAATGTTGACGTCGACGCTGGCCGGCAGGTCGATACGCATAAGCGCGTCAACCGTCTTCGGCGTCGGGTCGAGGATGTCGATGAGGCGTTTGTGCGTGCGCATCTCGAAGTGTTCGCGCGAATCCTTGTACTTGTGCGGCGAACGGATGACGCAGTAGATGTTCTTCTCGGTCGGCAACGGCACAGGCCCGACCACACGGGCGCCGGTACGGGTCACCGTTTCCACGATCTTGCGCGCTGACGCGTCGATCGCCTCGTGGTCATAGGCCTTGAGCCTGATGCGGATCTTTTGTCCCGCCACGCTAAGTGTCCTTTTCTCCGCTTTCCTTCGTGGTCACAGGAGCTAGCTCCCGCACCACCCTCAATTTGCACAGCCCGAACACAAGAAAGACGCCTCAGCGTGGTTTCCCACTGAAAGACCCGCAACCAGGGCACCACAAAGGCACTACCTAGTCCTCGCCGCTGTTCATCTGTCATGGTTCTCCGGTCCACGCGGTCGGGCGTGTCGCCCTAACTCTTATTCTCCGGCTCCTGGTGATCGCTCACCATCGGCCGGAAGTGCGTGATTCCGAACGTATCCACACCGGCGAACCGGCGGGATACAAACTACTGCTCCCCCTGTTCAGGGAAGTCCACTCCGAAGAGCGACCATCCTGCACAAGGCAACCCGAACAGTATGCACCATGCCGACGACGCGTTTCAAATCGGGGGTCATGAGGCATCGATCACGCCCGTAGAAGGGCTTCTACCTCGACCGCACCGCCGGATGGGCTGTACCGACCAATGGTAGCTGGCCGCATGCTGCACCTGGTCGGCGGAGGGTTCCTTGCTACCTTACTTTTGAGTAAGATACCGGCCATGACACAAGAGACCGCGACCTACCGCGGCTGGAAGAAGCTGCCCGACAACCGGATCGGGCACGCGCTGTTCTCGCTGGGAATGGTCGCCAGGGTCCCGTACTTCGGCACGGTGCTGCCCCAGGTGGTGCGCCTGGAACCCGGCGTCTGCGAGGTCACCTCGCCCAAGTGGTTCGGCATCCACAACCACCTGGGCACCTTCCACGCGATCGCGGCCTGCAACCTGGCTGAGGTGGCGATGGGCATGCTCAGCGAGGCCACCGTGCCCACCACGCACCGCTGGATCCCCAAGTCGATGAACGTGCAGTACCTGGCCAAGGCGGGCACCAGCCTGCGCGCGGTCGCGAAACTGGACGAGATTCCCGACTTCACCACCATCACCACGGGCCGTGAACTCACCGTTCCCGTGTCGATCTACGACCGCGACGGCGTCGAGGTGGTGCACGCCGACATCACCACCTGGGTTTCCCCACGCTGACGCCCGCGGCGTAAACCGTTGTCCCGGTACGGTCGTGGGAACGCAGCAACAGGACGGGGAGTGGCCATGTTGGAAGTCGTCGGCGTGACGCGGCGGTTCGGGGACAACATCGCGGTCGACGACGTGTCGTTCGCGGTGCGGCCGGGTGCGCTGACCGGCTTCGTCGGCGGCAACGGCGCGGGCAAGACCACCACCATGCGCATGATCATGGGCGTGCTGGCCATTCAGTCCGGTGAGATCCGGTGGGACGGTGCGCCGGTGACCGAAACCGATCGGCGGTCGTTCGGGTACATGCCCGAGGAGCGCGGGCTGTATCCGAAGCAGCCGGTGTTCGACCAGCTCGTGTACCTGGCTCGCCTGCGCGGCCTCGGCATTGCCGAGGCGAAGGCGCGCACCGGGTCGCTGTTGGAGCGGTTCGGTCTGGGTGCGCGGGGCAAGGACAAGCTCGAGTCGTTGTCGCTGGGCAATCAGCAGCGCGTGCAGATCGCGGCCGCGGTGATCGCGCAACCGTCGGCGCTGATCCTGGACGAACCGTTCTCCGGTCTGGACCCGATTGCCGTGGATTCGATGGTGGAGCTGTTACGCGAGTACGCCGACCAGGGCGTGCCGGTGCTGTTCTCCTCGCATCAGCTGGATCTGGTGGAGCGGTTGTGCGACCAGCTGGTCGTGCTCGCGGCGGGCAAGGTCGTCGGGCAGGGTTCGGTCGACCAGCTGCGGTCCAGTGGTGGGTCGCGGTATCGGCTGGTGTTCGACGGGGATCCGGGGTGGTTACACGAGTATCCGGGGGTTCGGGTGGTCGCGAATGGCGGGCCGGGGGTGTTGTTCGAGGTCGACGGCGCGGACACCGACGGGATTCTGCGGGAGGCGCTGTCGCGGGGGTCGGTGCGGGAGTTCGTCGAAGCGCGGCCGACGGTCGCGGAGATCTACCGGGAGGTGACGGCGTGAGAGTTCAACGCCTCGAGGCTCGCATGACCACCGAAGGCGCCCGACCGTGCCGAGGAGATGCGGCATGAGCGGCGTGTGGCGGATCGTCGCGGCGCGGGAGATCGTGGTGAAGCTGCGCGATCGCAACTTCGTCATCTCGACTGTGGTGACGATCGTGGCGATCATCGCGTCGCTGGCGATCAGCGGGTTTCTCAGCAGCAGGCCCGACAAGGTCGACGTGGCGATCGCCGGTGCGGACACCTCGATCGTGATCGATGCGGCCAACAGCTTGGCGGCAGGCAACGACACGTCGTTCACCGCGCACCCGGTGGCTGACCGGGCGCAGGTCGAGCGGCTGGTGCGCGAGGACACCGTCGAGGTCGGCCTCGTCCCCGCCGAACCCGACGGGTGGCAGCTGATCGGCAAGACCGCTGAGGACGACAGCGCCACCACCTACATCACCGCCGCCGTCCAACAGCTGGCCTTGCAACGCAATGCCGCCGCGGCGGGCGTCTCGCTCGAGGAGTTGAGCCGCGGCGCGACGGTGTCCTACGAGCTGCTCGAGAAGGGCGCGGTCGACCCCGGCCTGGCCAAGATCGTGGCGTTCGTCTTCGCGTTCCTGTTCTATCTGGCGTCGGTGCTGTTCGGCATGTCCATCGCGCAGAGCGTGGTCGAGGAGAAGCAGAACCGGATCGTGGAGATCCTGGCCAGCGCGATGCCGTTGCGGCAGTTGCTGATCGGCAAGGTCGCGGGCAACGCGGTGCTGGCGTTCATCCAGCTGGCGCTGTTCGTCGGGGCCGGGTTGGCCGGGTTGGCGGTGACCGGCAAGGGTGCGCAGCTGGGTCAGATCGCCGGGGCCGCGGGCTGGTTCATCGTGTTCTTCGTGGTCGGGTTCCTCGCGCTGGCGAGCCTGTGGGCGGTCGCGGGCTCGTTGGCCACGCGCAGCGAAGATCTCCAGTCCACCGCCACTCCCCTGTCGATGCTGATCATGATCGTGCTGTTCGCGGGCATCTTCCTCACCGGCACCGCCCGGGTGATCGCGTCCTACGTGCCGATCATGTCCATCGTGGCCATGCCGGGCCGGCTGGCCGACGGCACCGCGGCCTGGTGGGAACCGTTCATCGCGCTGGCGCTGATGGCCGTGGCCACCTACGGGATCGTGGTCGTGGCCGAGAAGATCTACCGCCGTTCGCTCATGCAAACCCAGGGGCGCCTGACCATGCGCCAGGCCTTGGCTCTGGAGGACTAGCCGCCATCAGTCCGTCGGAATTTCGGCTCCCGGCGCCGTGGTACTCGTCCGCGTTCGGTGGGAGTCGCACACCACGTCCCCAGGTGCTTGCGTCGCGGTGTGGGGAGCGGATTGAATGCGGGCGTGAGCGTTGCGCGGGAATTCGATGTGTGTGTGGTCGGGCTCGGACCGTCCGGGCGGGGATTGGCGCATCGGGCGGCGGCCGCGGGGTTGCGGGTGGCGGCGGTGGATCCGCGGCCGCAGCGACTGTTTCCGCCGACGTTCTCGTGTTGGGTGGACGAACTGCCCGCGTGGCTGCCCGACAGTGCCATCGCGCAGCGGATCGAGACGCCGACGGTGTGGACCAAGGCGCAGCACCGGATCGAGCGGCCCTACTGCGTGCTGTCCAAGGCGGGGTTGCACGCGGCACTGGCCCTGGATGACGCGACGGTTTTCGCTGACCGGGCCCGCCGAGTGGACGCGCACGAAGTCGAGCTCGCGGACGGGACAGTGATTCGCGCCGGCACCGTCTTCGACACCCGTGGCCTGCCTACCTTGGGCAAACGCAGGGCCGCCTCGGCGCACGGGATCTTCGTCGATGCCGAGACCGCGGCGCCGATGGTCGCGGAAGGTGAAGGGCTGCTGTTGGATTGGCGTCCGGAGAACGGTGCGGGTCCCGACGAACCGCCGTCGTTCCTGTACGCGGTCCCGCTGGGCGACGGCACGGTGATCTTCGAGGAAACCAGCCTCGGCCTGCGCGGCGGGATGCCACAGCACGAGTTACGCAAGCGCACGCTGAACAGGCTCGCGACCCATGGCATCCGGCTCACCGGCGACGAACCGCACGAGGCCGCCCACTATCCCCTTGACCAGCCGCCCCCGAAGAAGGGCACCGCGATCGCGGTCCCGTTCGGCTCGCGCGGCGGCATGATGCACCCGTGCACCGGCTACAGCGTCGCCGATTCGCTCGCGCTGGCCGACACCGCTGTCGCCGCGGTGCAGCGGGGCGAGAACCCGATCGACGCGCTCTGGCCGTTGAAAGCGCGGGCCGTGTATTGGATGCGCATGCGCGGCCTGTGGGGTCTGGGCCGACTGACCACCGACCAGTCGATCGCGATGTTCGACGCGTTCTTCACCGAGTCCGACCGCCGCCAGCGCGCACTGCTGTCGGCCCACGACGACTACACGGCACTGGGCATCGCCCTGTTCAACACCGTCGCGCACACCTGGCCGTTCCGCTGGCGGTACGACCTGGTGGGTTGGACCAACCGCGACCGCTGGCTGGACTACCCCTTCGATCGAGCCCTCGAACTCGACGAGGAACCGGCGTAATCGACCAATCGGCGACGGTCCGATCGGAAAATCGACCTTCGCAGGGCCAGATTGGTCGATTACGCCAGTCTTGTCAGGACTCGCCTCTTACGAGGACTCCGCCGCCTTCTTGTACCCCACGATCGCGGGATACGCGAAGACCGCGACCATCCCGACCGTCCACGCGACGGTCTTGAGCAGCGGCTCGGCGACCGGCCCGCCGTACGACAGCCCCCGCATCGCGTCGATCGCGCAGCTCATCGGCTGGTTCTCGACCACGTCCTGCAGCCAGGTCGGGTAGGCGAACACCGGAACGAAGCCGGTGTTGAAGAACATCAGCAGGGTGTTGAAGATGCCGATGAGGCTGATCAGCACCACGCCCTCGGTGATCGTGGCCAGGGCGGTCACCATCACCGCGAACCCGATGCCGAACAGCACCGGCACGAAGACCAGCGCGATATTGGCGAACGGGTCCTCCATGAACAGGAACCCCAGCGGCACCGCGACCAGCAGCACGATCACCGTGGTGAGCAGGATGCGCAGCATCTCGGCCAGCAGGCGGCCGGTGAGCAGCGACGCCTTGTTCAGCGGCATCGTGTAGAACCGGCTGAGCAGCCCCGATGCCTTCTCGCGTTTGAATCCCAGCGCACTGACCACCGCGCCGGTCATGGCCGCGACCAGGGTCAGCAGTGCGGCCTGGCCGTAGATGCTGGGCGCTCCGGTGGCGGCGGTGATCGAGTCACCGAGCACGATCCGGAACATCAGCAGGGTCACGGCCGGGTAGGCGATGGTCTGGATGGTGGTCGACGGGTCGCGCAACCACACCATCAGCAGGCGTTTGCACTGGATCAGGCTGTGGGTGAACCACACCGACACCGACCCTTCCGGCTTGGCGTGCACCACCGGCAGGTCGGCCGCGGCCTCCTCGACCGTCGACGTCTGGATTGTTGTCATGATCGCCTCACACTCGCCCACACAGCCAGTGGGAGGAAGAAGATGGCCAGCCCGCCGATCCACACCAGCGACACCCAGGCACCGGCCCAGCTCAGGTGGCCCGCGGCCAGGTCGCTGAGGGTTTGGGAGAACTGGGAGATGGGCTGGTTGCGCGCGAACGGCCGCACCCACGAGGGGAAGCTGGATTCGGGCACGAACCCGGTCGACATCATGCCGAAGATCAGAATCGGCAGGGTCAGCGCCTGGCTCAGCGCCTCGGGGTTCTTGGTGAGGCTGCCGAGCGCGTCGGCGCCGAGCGTGAGGACCACGCCGACGAGCAGGGCGAACCCGCAGAATCCGAGCGCCTGCGCCCAACCGCCGGTGAACCGGAACCCGATCATGTAGCCGTAGCCGACCGTGGCGATCAGCGACACGATCGATCGCACCATGCCCGCGCAGATGCGTGACATCAGCGGCACCAGCGAACCGATCGGCATGGTCTGCAGTCGGGTACTCAAGCCGGTGAGCGCTTCGAACGCCGCGAGCTGCGCGTTCGACATCATCGTCATCGCCATGGTCTGCAACACCACGATCGGCATCACGTACTGGGCGTAGTCGATGCCCTGGACCTTCATCACGTACCGCAACGGCAGGTAGAAGGCCACGGTCACCACCAGCGGGGTGAGCACCGCGACGATCAGCTCACCCTTGGTGGCCATCGTGCGCACGATGCGCCCGGTCAGCGCGCGCCACTGCGCGAAACTGCTCGTGTGCACAGCGGGGAGACCGGCGAACAGCGCGTTCGCCGACGGGGTGGACACGCTCACTAGTTGCCGCCCGAATGGCCGGTGATCGACAGGAAGACGTCGTCGAGCGAGGGCCTGCGCAGGGCGATGTCGGCCAGGTCGATGCCGGCGTTGTCGAGCCTGCGCAGCGCTTCGGCGAGGGTGGCGGCGCCGTCGGGTGCGGGGATGGAGACCTTGTCGGCGCCGTCGGTCTCGGCGGCGACGGCGGCCGGGACCAGGTCGCCCAGTGCTTTGACGGTCTGCGGGACGCGGCTGGGGTCCAGCGGGACGATCTCGCAGAAGCTGCCGCCGGTCCTGGCTTTGAGCTCGTCGGCGGTGCCCTCGGCGATGACGGTGCCCTTGTCGATGACGATGATGTTGTCGCTGAGCACGTCGGCTTCTTCGAGGTACTGCGTGGTGAGCAGCACCGTGATGCCCTGGTTCTTCAGCGCGGTGACCAGGTCCCACACGCCCTGACGGCTGCGCGGGTCGAGGCCGGTGGTCGGCTCGTCGAGGAACACGACCTCGGGGCGAACGACCAGCCCGCAGGCGATGTCCACGCGACGGCGCATACCGCCGGAGTAGTTGCGCACCGCGCGCTTACCGGCGTTGACCAGGTCGAACTCTTCCAACAGCACCTCGGCGCGCTTGCGGGCGGCCGACTTCTTCAGGCCCATCAGGCGTCCGAACAGCTCGAGGTTCTCCCGGCCGGTCAGGTTCTCGTCGAGGGCGGCGTACTGGCCGGTCATCATGATCGAGCGGCGCACGCCCGCGCCGTCGGTGAGCACGTCGTGTCCGGCGACCACGGCGGTGCCGGAGTCGGGGCGCAGCAGCGTGGACAGGATTTTGACCATGGTGGTCTTTCCCGCGCCGTTGGGGCCGAGGATACCCAGCACACTGGCCTTTTCGGCCTGGAAACTGATGCCCTGCAGGGCGTGCACGTCACCGAACGACTTGCGCACGTCCGACACCGACACCGCGGGTTCGGTGTCGCGCGACGCGACGTCACCTGCGGGCTTATCCACTGAGATCGAACTCGGCATCAACTCTCCACCATCGGCCGGATGCGCACGGCTCTGACGAGACGAGCGCACGCGGAATACATGCTTCTCGGTAAGTGATCCATACCGTTCGGCGCGATGTTACCGGGCCGGAGATTTTCCGGGCCGGGTCTGCGCTGATGCGCCCGGTTTGCGTGAGGTTTTCGCGAGGGCCTGTGGGATTGCTCACCCGGGCAGCGCAAGGGCAGTGAGATGACCTTGTCGGGGCGGTCGCGCGCCCATACGCTGACGTCGGGGAAACACTCGTCTCACCCGGGGGTGTTCGATCTTGTGGGAGGTGATGACCATGTCCGAGTCGGCATCCACCGCGGCGCGCACAGGTCGGTCCGATGTGCTCACGGCATTCGATCCACGCACCGGCGAACAATTAGCGCAGTATCCCGTGCGCAGTCCGGCCGAGGTCACCCGTGCGGTGCGCTCCGCTCGCGTTGCCCAGAACTGGTGGGGGGAACTGGATTTCGGTGAACGCAAGACCCTGCTGTTGGACTGGCGACGCCATATCGTGCGGCACGCAAGCGAATTGGTGGAGGTGCTGCGCAGCGAGACCGGTAAGCCCGAGGCCGATGCCACCCTGGAAGTGATGCTGGCGGTGGAGAATCTGGACTGGGCCGCCCGCAACGCGCAGCGCACGCTGGGTCGAAAGCGCTTGCCCACCGGGTGGTTCACGCGCAACCAGCACGCGTCGGTGGGCTATCTGCCGCTGGGTGTGGTCGGGGTGCTCGGCGCGTGGAACAACCCGGTGTTCACGCCGATGGGTTCGATCGCGTACGCCATGGCCGCGGGCAACGCGGTGGTGTTCAACCCGCACGCGCTCAGCAGTGGCGTGGGTACCTGGCTGGCGGACAGCTGGAGCGCGGTGGTGCCCGATCAGCCTGTGCTGCAAGCGATTACCGGCGATCGTCGAACCGCGACGGCGCTGTGTAAGTCCGAGGTCGACAAGATCGCCTATGCCGGACCCGAAGCCGACGGGCGCGAGGTGATCGCGCTGTGCGCGCAGTCGCTGACGCCGGTGGTGGTGGAGTACAGCGGCAAGGGCTCGATGATCGTGCACGTGGACGCGGTCCTGGACTCCGCGGCCGAGGCGGCGGTGTTCGGGGCGATGGCCAACGCGGGGCAGAACGCGTCGGGCATTCAGCGCTGTTATGTCGCGGATTCGGTGTTCGACGATTTCCTGGCCAAGGTGGCCGAGCGGGCGGCGAAACTGCGTCCAGGAGCGGACAATCGGGCCTCCTACGGGCCGATGATCAATGCCGCGCAGGTGGATGTGGTGCGCAAGCAGGTGCGCGACGCGTTGGCTCGGGGCGGGCACGCGGTGCTGGGTGGGCTGGAATCGTTGCGTGACCCGTATGTGGAGCCGATCGTGTTGGCCGAGGTGCCCGAGGACAGCATCGCGATCACCGGTGAGGGGATCGGGCCGGTGCTGGTGGTGAATCGAGTCGCCGACCTGGCCGACGCGGTCACGCGGGTCAACGCGGCGGGTAACGGCATCGCGGTCACGATCTTCACCCTCGACATCCCCAGTGCGGAGTTCATCGCCGAGCAGTTGAAAGTCGGTGTGGTGACGGTGAATTCGTCGACGGCGTTCACCGGCATACCGGCGTTGCCGTTCGGTGGGGTGGGTGAGTACGGGCAGGGGCACAGCCACGGGCAGCAGGGGTTGCGCGAGTTCAGCCGGACGATGTCGATCGCGCGCAGGCGTTATCGCACGCCGGTGCGGTTGTCGACGTTCGACCGCGCGCCGGGGCATCTGCGGGCGGCGAAGACGCTGTTCCGATTGCGCCACGGGCGGGGTTGAACGGCCTCGGGAGGCGGTGGATCAGCCGGAGCTGACGAGGCCGCTGGACCAGTTGGCCAGGGGCCTCAGCGGCAGGAGTGGCGGTGGATCAGGCGCGTTCTGGTGAACCGTTTCCTTGCAGGACCGCGCCGGTCAAGGCGGCAAGGCGGGCCAGCTGTTCGGGGCGGGAGTCGAAGCGTAGTAGGCGGCCGACGTCGATGATCTGGCCGATGGCCGCGTGTACGCGGAAGCGGGCTTCGATCGGGTCGCCGTCGAGCAGGTTGGCCCATTCGAGGATGTTCTGGCGTTGGATGGCGCGCAGGCGGTGTTGTTCGGCGGGTGGGAGGTTGCTGAATTCCGCGTAGTACACCGGCATGAGTTCGGGGGTGGCGAAGGTGAGGCGGGCGTGCTGGTCGGCGATGCGGCGGGCGGCGTCGGCGCGATCGTCGCTTTCGGCCAGCGCTTCGCCGATCGCGACGGCGAGGCGGTCGGCGGTGCGGTGGAAGGCGGCCGCGAGCAGGTCGGCTTTGCTGTCGAAGTGGCGGTACACGCTGGAGGCATTGATGCCCACGGCGGCGCCGATCTCCTCGATGCCGGATTCGTGGTAGCCGTTGCGGCCGAACATCCGGATGGCCTCGGTGAGCAGCTGTTCACGTTTCGAGGTGACCGGCAGGCCGCGCATCGGCTTGTCCGGTTCGGCGGGAGCGGGCGTGGGCGGCAGCTCCGCGTGCACGATCGCCCAGGCCATTTCGCGCTGCACCGCCAGCATCCGCGCGTGCGAGAGGGTCGTGCGGTGCGCGGCGATGCTGGCCAGCGCGCTCAGTGCGCCCACGGCCAGCAGGGTGACGTCCTCGGGGCTCGCCTCGGGTCGCAGCGCCGCGATCGGTTCGCCGACCATCGCCTCGAGTTCGCGGTAGAACGCGCGGATGCGCACCCGGTCCTCACGCTCGAGGTAGCGGCGTTCCCACCGGTACAGCCCGGCCTCGCGGCGGATGTCGATATTGCGTTCGGCGACGGCGGTGAACAGCGCGTCCAGGCGGGCTTCCGGTGCCAGCGACGGGTCGTCGGCCGCGGCGGCGACGTCGCGCAAACCGCGAGCACCCTCCTCGGCGGCGGCGACCAGCAGTGCGTACTTGTTGGCGAAGTGGCGGTACAGCGCGGGCCCGGAGATGCCCACTTCGGCGGCGATCTCGTCCACGCCGACGGGGTAATAGCCGCGTGCGCTGAACGCGCGGGCGGCGGCCCGCATGATCTGCATCTTGCGGTCCTTGGGCCTGCGGCGCACGACGCGGGCAGGTGCGGTCGCGGGCTCGTGAGCCTGATCGGCGGCACTGCGATCGGCGACCATGCACTCACTTTCCGTTGCGCGAACCGGGTTGGACAAGTCAACCTAAGTTAACCACAATTCGCAAACGTCGAGGGCAGGTCGATAAAAGAACCGCCCCGACAGCGACGTGCTCGCTACCGGGGCGGTTCGGGAGAACTTGCGCTTACAGGCCGAGCCCGCGGGCCAGGGTCGGCCACGACAGCTTCAGCTCGTCCTTCCAGTAGCCCCACGAGTGGGTGCCGTTGGGACGGAAGTTGAAGGTGGCCGGGATGCCCAGCTCGTTGAGCCGGTTGGCCAGGTTGTGGGTGCAGTAGTTGGTGCCCGCCTCGATCACGCCGCCGATGACGATCTGGTTGGCCAGGCCATAGGCGCCGGGCAGCGCGTACGGGCCGTCGAGGGTGTCGTACGGGCCGGGCAGGCCGTTGCCGGTGGAGACGTAGAGGTCGACGCCCCGCAAACCCTCGGCATTCACGTACGGGTCGTTCTTGACCCATTCCTCGGATCCCTGCGGACCCCACATGTTCATGGTGTTGCCGCCGCCCCAGGTCTCGACGGTGACCTTGACGAACTCCGAACCGACCGGGTCCGAAGTCTGCGCGCATCCGCTGTAGGCCGCCGCGGCCTTGTACAGGCCGGGCTTGGCGATGGGCAGCGCGAGCACGGTGGTGCCCGAAGTGGAAAGGCCCGCAATGGCATTCACACCGTTGGTGCCCAGCGCGCCGTCGACCAGCGGGGGCAGTTCCTCGGTGAAGAAGGTCTTCCACTTGTTGCGGCCCACGACCGGGTCGTCGGCGATCCAGTCGGTGTAGTAGCTCCACGCGCCGCCGATGGGCTGGATGACGTTGACGTTCTTGTCGCCGAGGAACGTCAGCGCGTCGGTCTTGGCCACCCATGACGCCGAATCCTCGCCGCCACCGGCACCATTGAGCAGGTACAGGGTGGGGCGCGGGACCGAGGCGTCGGCGGGGCGCTGCACGTCGACGATGATGTTGTTGTCCATCGACGCGGAGTACACGTGCAGCCGCAGACTGCGCGAGTCCTTGACTTCGGCTTTGACGATCTTGGAGCCGTTGTCCGACACCGGGTTGGCGAGCAGGCTCTTGGAATCGATGATCGGGTCAGCCGAGGCCGGACTCGTGGCCAGGCCGGACATCAGTCCCGCCGTCACTGCCGTTGCCGCGATCATCGCCGCGGCCCGCAGGCCGGCGAGCCGGGTGTGCCGACGCATCAATTTCGCACCTTCGCTTCGTCTCGAATTCGACTCGGTCCGCGCCCCTGCCGGGGCACGAAGTGTAATCGGTACAACAGCGCGGTCACATCATGCCTCACGGGTATCACCGATGTCACTGCGGCCGGGCGTATTCGTTATCGCGTCCCGGCCGCTCGGTCACCGGCGTCGAGCAGTTCGGCCAGGCGTGGCCCGATTTCGGCCAGCGCCTGCGGTGAGGTCATCTGATCATGCACCACCGCGACCGGCCGATCACGCACCGCGCCGTCGACATACGGGGCCCAATTGGCCGCCGCCGCCTCATGTCCCAGCGCGCTGAAGTACTCGAGCTCGCCCCGGAACACCGCGGGCCGGTGCTGCGCGATCAGTTCCGCCGAGCGCACCGCGCTGCGGTAGATGCGGCGCACGCGTTCGGGGGTGAGCACCGCCATGTTGGCCGGGATGATGGCGTGCAGGGCGGCCAGCGCGTCGTCGCTGAGTTCGCGCACGCCCTCGGCGGGCAGCGCCGCGGTGATGTCGACGCCCAGTTCGGCCAGTGCGTCGCGCACCGCGGTGTGGAAGTCGGGCACGTCGATATCGGGGTGCGAGTCCAGCATCGCCAGCAGCGACACCCGCTCCCCCGCCGCCTGCAGTTCGGTGGCCACGGCGTGCGCGAGCACACCGCCCAGCGACCAGCCCAGCAGCCGGTACGGTCCGTGCGGCTGCTGCGCCCTGATCTCGGTGACGTAGCGGCGGGCCATGTCGGCGAGGGTGCCGGGCAGGTAGCCTGCTTCGCTGAGCGCGGGTGACTGCAGGCCGAAGATCGACCGTCTGGCCGGAATGTATTGCGCCAGACCGGCATAGCACCAGGACAGGCCGTACATCGGGTGGATGCAGAACAGCGCGCCTGCGGCTTCGGTGCCGTGCGGGACCCGGTTGCGGATGGTCAACATGACGCCGAGGGCGTCGTCGGATTCGAGGTCGGGGTCGCTGCCCGCGGACTGGGCGGTGTCGATGCGGTCGGCCAGTGCGGCGACGGTGGCGTCGGTGAAGAACCACTGCACGCGGACTTCGGCGCCGACGCGGGTGCGCAGTCGGCTGATCGCCTTGGTGGCGATCAGCGAGTTGCCGCCCAGTTCGAAGAAGTCGTCGTCGAGACCGACTTTGCCCGCCCCGAGCACCTCCGCGTAGACCTCGGCGACGGCGCGCTGCAGCGGTGTGGTCGGGGGTCGGTAGGCGCGGGTGGTGGTGGCGGGGGCCGGTAGGGCGTTGCGGTCGAGTTTGCCGCTGGCGTTGAGCGGCAGGGACTTCAGGGCCACCAGGGTCGCGGGGACCATGTACGAGGGCAGCGCCGTCCTGGCGTGGGCCAGCAAAGCCGCCTCGTCGAAACCTGGTTCGCTGGTGCCGCTTTCGATCGAATAGCCCTGTGGGCGAGCAGGGGCAGGTGTGGTATCGACTTCTTGCGCGGTGGGCACCACGTAGCCGACCAGGCGATCGCCGGTCGGGCCGTGGACGAGCGCGACTACCGCGTGGCGAACGCTGGGGTGGGTTTTCAGGACGGCCTCGACTTCGCCGAGTTCGATACGCTGGCCGCGCAGTTTCACCTGAAAGTCGGTGCGGCCCAGGAATTCCAAGCTCTGGGCCGCAGTCCAGCGGACAACGTCACCGGTGCGGTACAGCCTGCCGCCGGGGTGGGCGATGAAGCGTTCGGCGGTGAGGGCGGGCGCGCCGAGGTACCCGCGCGCCAGTTGCACGCCTTCCAGGTACAGCTCGCCTGCCGTGCCGGGCGGGACGGGGCGCAGCTGCCGGTCCAGGACGTGCACGCGCGTGTTGGCCACCGGGGTGCCGATCGGGCTGTTCACGGCGGCGGTGTCCACCGACTCCGTCGCGGTGACGACGGTCGCCTCGGCGGGGCCGTACCAGTTGAACAGCTTCGCACCCGGCAGGACCTGGGCGAATCGTGCGGCCGTCGAGGAGGACAGTGTCTCGCCCGCGGCGAATACCCTTCGCAGCGAGGGCAGTTCACCGGGTTCGTCGAGGAACGCGTCCAGCATCGAAGGCACGAAGTGCACGGTGGTGACGGCCCGTTCGACGATCACCTCGGCCAGATAGGCCGGATCACGGTGACCGTCGGGCGCGGCGATGACCACGGTGGCGCCGGTCTGCAACGGCCACAACAGTTCCCATGCGGCGATGTCGAAGGTGATCGGGGTCTTGTGCAGGACCACGTCACCGGGGCCGTGGGGGTAGGCGCGCTGTGCCCAGCGGAACTGGTTGACCAGTTGGCGGTGGGTGAGCATGATGCCCTTGGGGGTTCCGGTGGAGCCGGAGGTGTGGATGACGTAGGCCAGGTTGTCGGCTACCGGCATCGCGAAGTCGACTACTTCCGTTGCCGCAGTGTCGAGTTCGACGACGGGAACGTCGGCGGCGAAACCCGGTGCGGCGACCACGCAGATCGGACCAGCCGCGGCCAGCACCCGTTCGGGTTGATCCGGGTCGACCGGGACATACGCCGCCCCGGTTCGCAGCACCGCGTAGATCGCGGTCACCAGGTCGATTCCGCGCCGCATCGCCACGGCGACCAGCGTCTCGGGACCGGCCCCGTGCGCGTGCAGCGCGGACGCGGCCTTGCGCACCCGTTCGTCGAATTCGGCGTAGGTGTAACTGGTTTCGCCGTCGACCAGGGCGGTGGCGTGCGGTGTGCGTGTGACCTGTGCGTCGAACAGCGACAGCAGGGTGGTCTCGTCGAGCAGTTCGGGTGCGTCGGTGGCGTTGAGCGCGGACAGGGTCGCGCGTTCCTCGGCCAGCAGCACGTCGAGCTCAGCGATCCTGGCCTGCGGGTCGGCGGTGAACTTCGCCAGCAGCATCGAAAACCGTTGTGCCAGCGCGTGTGCGGTGTCCTCGCCGAACACATCGCGCAGGTATTTCACCGACACCCGTAGTTGTTCGTCCGCCACGACCTGCACGGTCAGCGGGTAGTGGGTGCCGTTGACCGCGTCCATGCCGGTGACGGTCACGGACGCGGCGGCTAGCGTTTCGCGGTCGACCGGGAAGGACTCGAACACCACCAGCGAATCGAACAGGGCGTCGATGCCCGCGATCTCCTGGATCTCGCCCAGCCCCAGGTGGTGGTGGTCGAGCAGGGCGGCCTGCTCGTGTTGCACTGTGCGCAGCAGTTCGGCAACGGTGGCGCCGGGAGTCAGCCGCACGCGCACCGGAATGGCGTTGAGGAACAGCCCGACCATGCGTTCCACGCCGTCGAGTTCGGCGGGCCTGCCGGACACGGTGGCGCCGAACACCACGTCGTCGCGGTCGACCAGGCGCGCGATGAGCAGTCCCCATGCCGCTTGGACCACGGTGTTCACGGTGACGCCCAGGCTCGCGGCGAGTTCGCGCAGCGCGGTGGTGTCGGCCGGTGCCAGCGCGAAGCCGGTTTCGCCGGTGCCCGTGGTGATTTCGCGGCCGTGATCGACCGGAGCCAGCGGGGTCGGCTCGGCGAGGCCGGTCAGTGCGCTGCGCCAGGCGGTCCTTGCGGCCTCGAGGTCCTGGTCGGCGAGCCAGGCCAGGTAGTCGCGGTAGGGCGCGACCTTGGGCAGACGCCTGCTGCGGGCGCCCAGCGCGTAGGCGGTGAGCAGTTCCTGCAGCAGCAGCGGCATGGACCAGCCGTCGATCAGGATGTGGTGGCTGGTGACCAGCAGGTGGGCGCTGTCGGCGGTGCGGACCAGGGTGAACCGCAGCAGCGGGGCGGCGGTCATGTCGAAGTGCGTGGCCAGGTCGGTGGCGCGAATGCGCTGGTAGGCCTGGTCGTCGGCATCGATGACCCGCCATGGCACGTCGATGTCGTCGCCGACCACCTGCAGCGGGGTGCCCGCGGCGTCGGTGGCGAAGGCCACGCGCAGGTTGTCGTGTCGGTCGAGCACGGCCTGTGCGGCCTGGTGCAGGCGTCGGTCGTCCACGGCGGGATCCAGGTGCAGGACGAACTGGGTGAGGTAGGGGTCCACCGAGTTCTCAGCCAGCAGCGCGTGGAACAGCATGCCCGACTGCAGCGGGGTCACCGGCCAGATGTCGCTGATCAGCGGGTAGCGGCGGGTCAGGCGATTCAGTTCGGTCTGGCCCATGCGGACCAGGGGGAAGTCCGACGGGGTGAATCCGCCTGCGCCGGGCTGTAATCCGTGTTCGGCGAGGCCACCCAGCGCGCGAATCCAGTGTTCGGCAAAGGTTTTGACCTCATCGGCGGTGAGCACCGCAGTGGCGTAGTCGAATCGGGCGACCATGCCGTCGTCGGTGGCGTCGACGGTGAGGACCAGCGCCAGGTCGTCGGCGGCGACGTCGGTGTGCACGCGGGCCGGGCGCAGGTCGCGCAGGCGCACCGCGAAGCGGCCGCGGTCCAGGGCGCGGACGCTGTCGGAGGTCTCGGCGTCGAGGTAGCGCAGCAGGCCGAATCCGGCGCCGTGGGCGGGGACCGCGCGGCGCAGCTCCTTGATCTGGGCCAGGGCGGTCCCGGCGGCGGGACCGCCGACCAGGGCATCGGCGGTGTCGATGCCGTCCAGGCGCAGCGACAGCGGGTAGTCGGTGGTGAAGCCGCCGACCACGTTCTCCGCGTCGGCCTTGCCGAGCAGGCGCTGGTCCGCGCGCAGCCGTACGACCGTGCCGATCACCCGGACCGCGGCGGAATCGGCGGCGGTGTGCAGGGCCAGCGCGGCGGCGGTGAGCAGCACCTCGTCGACGGTGGCGCGGTAGGCCTCGGCGACGGTGCCGACGGCGCCGGTGCCCTCGCCGGTGATGCTCAGCGAGACCCGGTTGCGCAGGTGCAGGTCGACGGATTCGCCTGCCCTGGAACGGATCGCGCGATGCCAGTACTCGCGTTCGGTGCGCGCGGCGTCGGTGGACGGGTAGTCGGCGAGCCTGCGCACCAGGTCACCCAGGCCCGCGTCGGGGGCGGACGGTGCGGCGTGGCGGCCGCGGCTCCACGCGGTGGTCAGCTGGTCCACGATCGACCGCCACGAACTCTCGTCCAGGACAAGGGCATTGGCGACCACGATCAGCGTGGCGGGGTTCTCGCCGTCGCCGGTGAGGATGAAGTGGATATTGCGACCCTCGTCCGGGTCCAGTGCCGCGGCGGCCGCGGCGACGATGTCGTCGACGGGCAGCGAGGCCTCACCGTCGTCGGTGTCGAGCTTGCGGAAGGCGCCGCCGGTGCGGTCGTCGGGCGGCGGGATGCGCAGGACCGGGGTGTCGCCGGTGCGGTCGAGCAGGGCCCACAGCATCGGGTGCTGGTTCATCACCGCGGTCGCGGCGGCGGCGACGGCGGTGTCCGGGCAGTCGGCGGGCACGGCCAGCAGCACCGCGCGCGGTTCGACCGCGGCCTCCCCCGCTTCGATGAGCTGGGCGGCGGTCGCGGTGAGCGGCAGCGAGGTGGCGGGGGCGCCCGGTTCGACGGTGATCTGGGCGCGGCCCGCGATCGCGGCGATGGTGCGCGCGTCGAACAGGTCGCGCGGGCGGAGTACGACACCGGCGGTGGCGGCGCGGGCGACGACCTGGATGGCGGTGATGCTGTCGCCGCCCAGTGCGAAGAAATCGTCGTCGAGGCCGATGCCGTCTCGGCCGAGTACGTCGGCGATCACGCGGGCGATGGCCTTTTCGGCGGGGGTGCGCGGTGGGCGATGTTCGCTGCGGGTGGTGGCCGGGTCGGGTAGTGCGCGCCGGTCGAGCTTGCCGACGGGAGTCAGCGGGATTTCGTCGAGGACGATGATCGTGGCCGGGACCATGTAGTCGGGCAGCGTGTTTGCCGCGTGTGCGGTGAGCTCGGCGGGGTCGAGGTTCTGGCCGAGGACATACGAGACCAGCATGGTCGAGCCGGTGCCGTTGTCGCGGCCGACCGTGGTGGCCCAGGTGACGCCGGGGGCGGCGGTGAGTACGGCGTCGATCTCGCCGAGTTCGATGCGCAGTCCGCGGATCTTGACCTGGAAGTCGTTGCGGCCCATGAACTCCAGGACATCACCGCGTCGGCGGACCAGGTCGCCGGTTCGGTAGAGCCGGGTGCCATTTCCCGCGGTGGTGGGCACGGGACCGGTCGACCTGTGGGTGTCGCTCACCGAAACGCCGCTGATAGACCCACCACCGGTCCGCACCTGGCTGGCGTCCAACCCGGCCTCGGGCGACTGTTGGTGCGGTTCGGCGGTGGGTTGATCGCCGAAGGGGTCGGCGATGAAGCGGGATGCGGTCAGGGCTGGGCGCTGGTGGTAGCCGCGAGCGAGCTGGATGCCGGCGAGGTAGAGCTCGCCGGTGACGCCTGCGGGGACCGGGCGCAGGCGGGCGTCCAGGATCACCGCGCGGACGCCGCGGATCGGGCCGCCCATGTGGGCGGGGTCGCCGGGGTGCAGCGGGTCGCTGATGGTGGTCATGATGGTGGTTTCGGTGGGGCCGTAACCGTTGTGGAAGTTGCGCTGGGGCAGCGTGTTCCAGCGTTGCGCTAGTTCCGTGGGGACGTGTTCGCCGCCGACGATCACCGCGCGCAGGCCGGGGACGCCGTCGGGGTCGAGGGTGGCCAGGACCGTGGGGGTGAGGAAGGCGTGGGTCACGCCTTCGGTGCGGATCAGTTCGGCCAGCTGGGTGCCGCCGACGAAGCCGGCGGGCGCGACTACCAGGGTGCCCGCGCCGCCGATGGCCAGCAGCAGTTCCAGCATGGCCGCGTCGAACGACGGCGACGCGAAAGCCAGTGCGCGCGTGTCGGAGTCGAGGTGGTAGCGCTGTTTCTGTTCGGCGCAGAAGTTGGCGAGTCCAGCGTGGGTGACCACGACACCCTTGGGGCGGCCGGTCGAGCCGGAGGTGTAGATCAGGTACGCGGGGTTGCCGGTGTTGGGCGGTGCCAGCAGTTCGATCTCGCGCAGCGCGATGGTCGCGCAGGTGGCGATCTCGGCGGTGAAGGCCCGGTCGTCGAGCGCGACCCAGCCGCCACCGGGCAGTTCGGGCAGGCCCGGTAGTTCGGCGGCGAGGGTGATGCCGAAGACGGCACCCGAGTCGGCGACCATGTGGGTGATCCGCTGCGCGGGGTAGTCGGGGTCGATCGGCACGATCATCGCGCCGGTGCGGGCGATCGCCCAGACCGCGAGCACCGATTCGACCGAGCGTCGGATCGCCACCGCGACAGCGGTTTCCGGGCCCGCACCACGGGCGATGAGGCCGCGGGCCAGCTGGTTGGCGGCGGCGTCGAGGTCGGTGTAGGTGAAGCCGCGACCGTCGCCGCGCAGGGCGATGCCGGTGGGGTTGGCGTGTACCGCGTCGGCCATCAGTTGGGCGAGGGTGCGTGCCGGTTCGGCGGGCGGGCCCGCGAAGGTGGTCTGCGCGGCGAGTTCGGCGGAGTCGAGCAGGGCGATATCGCCGACGGCCGCTTCCGGGTCGGCGACCACGGCCGCGAGTAGTCGGGTGAACCGCTTGCCGAAGCTCTCGACGGTTGCCTCATCGAAAAGATCCGTGGCATAGGTGAATTCGGCATGCACGCCGCCGTTGTGCTCGCGCACGGTGAGCAGCAGGTCGAACTGGGCCTCGCCGGTGCGGGCATCGAGCGCGCCCACGGTGATTCCGGGCAGTTCGAAGGCGACCGGGGCGAGGTTGTCGAACGACAGCGCCACCTGGAACAGCGGGTGCCTACCGGCCGATCTGGTGGGCTGGATCGCGTCGACGACCCGCTCGAACGGGATGTCGGCGTGGGCGAAGGCGCGCAGGTCGGTGTCGCGGATCTGGGCCAGCAGTGCGGTGAACGGCTGACTCTCGGTGATCCGACTGCGCAGCACCAGGGTGTTGACGAACATGCCGACCAGGTCGTCGAGTTCCCGGGCGCCGCGGCCCGCGATCGGGGTGCCGATGGCGATGTCGTCGGTGCCGGACAGGCGGGCCTGCAGCACCGCGAGCGCGGACTGCACGACCATGAACACCGTAACGCCCTGTGCGCGAGCTAGTTTGACGAGCTCGGCGTGCAGTTCGGGGTCGATATCGAAGGCAGTGGTCGCGCCGGTGAAGGACTGGTGCGCCGGGCGCGGACGGTCGGCGGGCAGCGCGATGTCCTCCGGCAGACCGGCGAGTTCGTCGAGCCAGTAGGCCAGTTGGGTGGCTGCGATGGAGGCGGGGTCGGTCTCGTCGCCGAGCAAATCCCGTTGCCACACCGCGTAATCGGCGTACTGCAGCGGGAGCGGTGACCAGGTGGGAGCTGTGCCTGCGGTGCGGGCGGTGTAGGCCTGCACGAGGTCGCGGGTGAGCGGGCCCATCGAGAAGCCGTCGGCGCTGATGTGGTGGGCGACGAAGACCAGGACGTGGTCGTGCGCGGTCAGTCGCAGCAGTCGCAGCCGGACGGGGGGTTCGGCGGTGACGTCGAATCCGGTGGTGACGACGCGGCGCACCTGGTCGAGGAGGGTGTCTTCGGTGATCTCGACGGGGGTCAGATCCACCCGCACCGCGTCGGGTGCGAGCACATCCTGGAACCCGTGTGCCGGGTAGCGGGTGCACAACACCTCGTGACGTGCGAAGACATCGGCGACCGCGAGGCTGAGCGCGGGCAGGTCGAGGGTGCCGGTGAGGCGCAGGGCGGCGGGGATGTTGTAGACGGTGGCGTCGGGGTCGAGGCGGTTGAGCAGCCACATCCGCTGTTGCGCCGGCGACTGGGGCAGGCGCTCGGGACGCGGGGCGGCGATCATCGGCTGGGTGGTGGACTCGTCGGCTCGGTGCACGCGCTGGGCGAGTTCGGCGACGGTCGGGGCTTCGAACAGCAGGCGGACGGCGACCGTGCGGTCCAGGGCGGTGCCGATGCGGGCGGCGGCCCTGGTGGCGAGCAGGGAGTTGCCGCCGAGGGCGAAGAAATCGTCATCGGCGCCGACGGTGGGGGCCGCGAGGATCTCGGCGTAGACCTCGGCGATCAGTTGTTCGGTGGGGGTGGTGGGCGCTCGGAACGAGGCGGGCTCGAATTCGGGCGCGGGCAATGCTTTTCGATCCAGCTTGCCGTTGGCGGAGAAAGGCAGCTCGTCGAGCACCACGAACGCGTCGGGGACGAGGTAGTCCGGTAGCCGGTCGGCCAGTGCTGACTTCAACTGGGCGACATCGAGATTCACGTCTGCTTCGCGGCCGACCACGTAGGCGACGAGCCGGTCCCCGATGCCCGAATCGGTGCGGGCCAGGACCGCAGCCTGCGCGATATCGGGCAGGCCGAGCAGGACGGCCTCGATCTCGCCCGGCTCGACGCGGAAGCCGCGCACCTTGACCTGGAAGTCCGTGCGCCCTTGGAAGATCAGCTCCCCAGTTGCCGCAGTGCGGGTGACAAGATCGCCGGTGCGGTACATGCGGGCACCGGGTTCGAAGGGGTCGGCGAGGAAGCGTTCGGCGGTCAGGGCCGGTTTGCGCAGGTAGCCCCGGGCGAGTTGGACGCCGCCGAGGTAGAGCTCTCCCCTGATGCCGGGGGCGACGGGGCGCAGTCGCTCGTCGAGCACGTACACGCGGCTGTTCCACTCGGGGGCGCCGATCGGCACGGTCAGCACGTCCGCGGGGGTGACGCGGTGGTCGGTGACCGAGACGGCGGCCTCGGTCGGACCGTACAAATTGTCGATCCTGGTGCCGGGCAACGCTTTCAGCAGGCGCTGGGCCAGTGTCGCGGGCAGGACCTCGCCGATCGCGAGGATCCGAGTCAGCGAGCCGAGCTCATGTTCTACCTGGCGGGAGCGCGACTCCCAGTAGCCGGTCATGACGTCGAGCAGGGACGGCACCGCGGTCAGGGTGGTGACGCCGGTGTCGGCGATGAGGGTGTCGAGGTAGGCGGGGTCACCGTGTCCGTCGGGAGCGGCGATCACCAAGCGGGCACCGCAGACGGCGGCGGACCAGAATTCCCAGACCGACAGGTCGAAGGTGGCGGGGGTCTTCAGCAGGAACACGTCGTCGGCATCGGTGCCGAATTCGCCGCGCAGCCACTGCAATTGGTTGATCGCGGCCGCGTGCGGCACCGCGACACCCTTGGGGCGGCCGGTGGAGCCGGAGGTGAACAGGACGTAGGCGGTGTTCTCCGGGCGCAGCGGGGCACGACGGTCGGCATCGGCGATGGGGCCGGGGTCGGCGGAGGCGATCACCGGGTGGTCGACGCGCACCACGGGTGCGGCGTCGGTGCGGAAACCGTTGGACAGCACGCAGATCGGGGCCGCGGTGTGGAGGATGTAGTCGGTGCGGTCGGCGGGCTGGTCGGGGTCGATGGGCACGTAGGCGCCGCCGGAACGGGCCACCGCGTACATGGCGACGACAAGGTCGATCGAGCGCGGGAGTGCGAGCGCGACCAGGGATTCCGGGCCTACGCCGATCGAGATCAGGTGGCGTGCGAGCCTGTTCACGCGGGAGTCGAACTCGGCGTAGGTGAGTTCGAGGCGGCCCTCTGGTAGATCGGCGACGAGCGCCACCGCGTCGGGGCGCGCGTCCAGCGGTAGATCGGCCAGCGTTCCGCCCGGTACAGCGAGATCGGCTGCCCCGCTGACGATCTCAGCGGCACGTTCCGCATCGGTACGCAGGTCGACATCGCCAACCACGACGGCAGGATCACGCACGACCGCGTCGAGCAGCAGCGCCAGTCGGTCGACGAACGCCGCGACGGTGGCGGTGTCGAACAGGTCGGTGGCGTAGGTGAGGAAGCCCTCGATACCGGCGGGCGATCCGTCCGCGTCGTAGCCGTCGCCGACGATCAGGTGCAGATCGAATTGGGAGACAGGCAGTTCCGTCGCGACGGGCGCGATCCGAAGCCCGGGCAGTTCCAGCGCGGCGTGGTCCACATTCTGGAACGACAAGCCCACCTGGAACAGCGGGTGGCGTGCGGTGGAGCGCGGCGGATCGAGCACCTCGACCAGCTGCTCGAACGGAATGTCGGCGGCGGCGAACGCGGCCAGATCGCTGCTGCGTTGTGCGGCAAGCAGATCGGTGAACGCGGCACCGCCGTCATAGCGGGTACGCAGCACGACGGTATTGACGAACATGCCGATCAGATCGTCGAGTTCGCGCTCACCCCGTCCGGCGACAGGAGTGCCCACTGCCACGTCCTCGGCACCCGACAGTCGAGCGAGCAGCACGGCGAAAGCGGTGTGCAACACCATGAATACGGTCGCACCACTGTCGCGGGCGATATTCGCCAGCGCCGCGTGGGTAGCGGCATCGATGCGCACCGGCACCCGACCACCCGCGAGCGAGGCGACGGCGGGACGCGGGTAATCCGTGGGGAGTTCCAGCAGGTCCGGCAGGTCGGCAAGTTCGGAGCGCCAGAACGAGAGCTGTTGGGCGGCAGTCGAGTCGGCATCTGTTTCCGTGCCGAGCCGGTTCTCCTGCCACAGCGCGTAGTCGGCGTACTGCACGGGCAGCGGGGCCCACTCCGGCGCGCGACCCGCGGCACGAGCGACGTAGGCGGTGGTCAGATCGCGCACCAGCGGCGCCATCGAGGAGGCGTCCGCGGCGATGTGGTGCACCACCACGGCGAGCACGTGTTCGGTGGGCGCGTCGCCCGTGACATCGAACAGCCGGATCCGCAGCGGAACCTCGGCCGTCACATCGAACGTGGTCGAGGCCAGGGCAGTCACCCGCGCCGCGACATCAGCAACCACCGCCGGTTCGAGGTCGAGGTGCACCTCGTCGACCGGCAGGATCTGCTGGATCGGGCCGTTGTCCGTGTCGGGGTAGATCGTGCGCAGGACCTCGTGCCGGGCCAGCACGTCGTGCAGGGCGGCGGTGAGGGCGGACAGGTCGAGGGAGCCGGTCAGGCGTAGCGCGAAGGGGAGGTTGTAGGCGGCGGTGCCCTGGTCGAAGCGGTTGAGGAACCACATGCGGCGCTGAGCCGGCGAGAGCGGCAGCTCGGCGGGGCGCGGCAGCACGGTGATACTGCTGGCGGGTGTGGTGACCGACTCGGGGTGCAGAGTCGCGGCAAGTCCCGCGACGGTAGGGGCTTCGAAAACCGTACGCACGGCGACCCGATCACCGGTGGCGGCACCGAGGCGGGCGACCAGGCGGGTGGCGATCAGGGAGTTTCCGCCGAGGGCGAAGAAGTCATCGTCGGCGCCGATCTCGTTGCGGCCCAACACTTCCCCGAATACCTCAGCGACCAGTCGCTGCGGCCCGGTGCTCGGCGCACGGAAAGCCCGTGCGGCGAAGCTCGGTGCCGGGAGGGCCTTGCGGTCGAGTTTGCCGCTGGGGTTGAGCGGCAACTCGTCGAGCACGGTGATCGACGCCGGAACCATGTACGCAGGAAGGATTTTCGCGACCAGCGCCAGCAACCGATCGGCCGCAGCGGTCTGCCCGGGCGCGGGCACGACGTAGCCGACCAGCTGATCGCCCAGCTCGGTCGAAACGACCACTGCCACAGCCTGGCTGACGCCCTCCTGCGCGAGCAGAGCCGCCTCGATCTCACCGAGCTCGATCCGCTGCCCACGGAACTTCACCTGAAAGTCGGTGCGCCCCAGGTAGTCCAGCCGCTGCGGCGCATTGCCCGCGGGCCGACGCCACACCACCAGATCACCGGTGCGGTACATCCGGGCACCCGCCGTGAACGGGTCGGCAACGAACCGATCGGCAGTCCACCCGGGCCGCCCGACATAGCCGCGCGCCAACTGATCGCCCGCGAGATAGAGCTCACCCGCGATACCGGGGGCGACCGGCCGCAGACGCGCATCGAGCACGTACACACGACAGTTCCACTGCGGCAACCCGATCGGCACCGACCGTTCGCCGGCGCGCGCGGGCCAGTAGGTCACCGACACGGCCGCCTCGGTGGGCCCGTACAGGTTGTGCAGCCGCGCCGAACTGACGGCCGCCATCGCCTCGACGGTCTCCGGCGGGAGCGCCTCACCGATGACGAAGATCTCCCGCACGGACTCCAGGCCCTGCGCGGTTGCCTGCGCGGCGAACGCGGTGAGCATCGACGGCACGAAGTCGGTGACGGTCACCTTGTGCCGTGCGATCAGGTCGATCAGATACGCGGGGTCACGGTGACCATCGGGCGAAGCCAGCACCAGTTTCGCGCCGACGCGCAGCGGCAGGAAGTACCCCCACAGCGACACGTCGAACGTGGTCGCGGTCTTCTGCAGGTACACATCACCCAGTGCCAGTGGGTATTTGGCCGTCATCCACACCAGCTGGTTGTGAATGGCGGCGTGCGAGACCACGACACCCTTCGGCTTGCCGGTGGAGCCGGAGGTGAACAGGACGTAGGCGGGGTGCTCGGGGTGCAACGGTGCGAGCAACTCGGCCGGCTGGACCGGATCACCGTGTACGCCGGTGAAATCCAGCTCGCCCAGGCGCAAAACGGTGGTACCCGAAGGCACCTCGATGTCGTCGAGGCTCAGCACACACGCAGGCCGGGCGGTATCCAGGATGTACGCGGTGCGTTCGGCAGGGTGATCAGGGTCGAGCGGCAGGTAGGCGCCACCGGCGGTGAGCACCGCGTACATGGCGACAACGAGCTCAGGTGACCGCCGAATAGCAAGCCCGACAAGCGTTTCCGGGCCGATTCCCTCGGCGATCAGCACTCGCGCCAGGGCATTGACCCGCACGTCGAACTGCCGATACGTCAGCTCGGTGTCCTCGAAGACCACCGCGACAGCGTCCGGATGTGTCTGCACCGCACGCCGATACGCGTCCAGCGTCGACTCCCCCACCACCGGATGGCGGGTGTCGTTCCAGGTGACAAGCGTCTGCTCCCGCTCCCCCTCGGTCAGCAGGTCGATATCACCGATCGCGATATCGGCGTCCGCGCAGACCGTGTCGAGCAGGCGCGTGAACCGGGCCGCCAGGGTTTCGATGGTGTCGGCATCGAACAGATCGGTGGCGTAGGTGAAGGTCGCCTCCATCGGCGACCCCGGATCGGTGCCGGGCACGATGGTGAGCTGCAGATCGAAATGTGCCACCGCGCTCCCGAATTCGACAGGTGTGGCGTCGAGCCCGGGTAGTCGTAGGTTCGGCAGGTCGAGATTCTGGAAGAACAAGGCCACCTGGAACAGCGGGTGATGGGCCTGCGAACGGACCGGGTCGAGCAGTTCCACCAGTCGCTCGAACGGCAGGTCCGCGTTGGCGAACGCGGAAAGGTCGACACGCTTGGTCTCGCGCAACAACTCCGCGAAGCTCGCGCGTGCGTCCAGGTGCGTGCGCAGCACCAGGGTGTTGACGAACATGCCGATCAGGTCGTCGAGTTCACGGGCGCCACGTCCGGCCACCGGGGTGCCGATGGCGATGTCGTCGGTGTGCGCGACGCGACCCAGCAGCGCCGCGAAAGCCGCGTGCACGACCATGAATTCGGAGGCGCCGCTGCGCTGGGCGAGTTCGGCCAGCGCGGTGTGCACTGTCGCGGGGATCTTGAAGCCGAATTCGGCTCCGCGGCCGGTGAATACGGGGGGGCGCGGGCGATCGGTGGGCAGGTCGAGGCGGTCGGGCAGCCCGGCCAGCGCGTGCCGCCAGTGCGACAACTGCACGGCGGCAAGGGAGTCGGGATCGGTTTCGGCGCCGAGTAGTTCGCGATGCCACAGCGTGTAGTCGGCGTACTGCACCGGCAGCGGCTGCCAACTCGGCCGTGACCGGTTGCGTCGGGCCAGATACGCGCCGAGCAGATCACGCAGTAGCGGCTTGATCGAGGCGCCGTCGGCGGTGATGTGATGCACCGCGACCGCGAGCACATGCTCACGCGGGCCCAGCTCCGCCAACGCCACCCGCAACGGCACGCCCGCGGTGACATCGAAACCGGTGGCCGCGAATTCCGCCAGCCACAATGGCAATTCGTCGTCGGACAGCGCATCGAACAGCACGTCGGGCACCGCGTCGGCCAACGGCAGCACGACCTGATGTCCGACACCGTCGAGCTCCGGGTACCAGGTGCGCAGGGATTCGTGCCTGCCGACCAGGTCCATCAGGGCGGCGTGCAGCGCACGGGGGTCGAACGACCCGGACAGGCGCAGCGCGAACCCGACCGTCTGGGCGGTGGATGCGGGATCGAACTGGTTGAGGAACCACATCCGCTGCTGCGCCGGCGACAGCGGAACCAGCTCGGGTCGCCCGCGCGGAGTCAGCGGCGCGTGTTCACCCGACCCCTTCAACGGTTCGAGCGCGACCGCAAGGGCTGCGACAGTGGGACTGTCGAATACGTGACCGGCGGGGACCCGAGCCGACAGCTCCGCCCCGAGCCGAGCTGCGGCCCGGGTCGCGAGCAGCGAGTTCCCACCGAGCGCGAAGAAGTCGTCATCGGCACCGACCGGGCTGTCGGGCGCCAGCAGTTCGGTAAAGATCTGCGCGACAAGCTCTTCCATCGCACCGGCGGGCGCACGGAATTCCTCGGCACGCAGTGTCGGCGCGGGCAGCGCGTCCCGGTCGAGCTTGCCGACGGGGGTCAGCGGGATCGTGTCGAGCACCGTCAACGAGGTGGGCACCATATGCGCGGGCAGCTGCGCCTCGGCATGGGCGAACAGTGCCTCGGTGTCGATCGACGTCCCGGGCGCGGCGTGCACATAGGCCGCGAGAATCGTTGTTTCGCTGTCGACTTCGTGCCCGACGGTGACTGCGAAGTCGACACTGTCGTGCGCGGTGAGCACGGAGTCGATCTCCCCGAGTTCGATCCGGAACCCACGCACCTTCACCTGAAAGTCGTTGCGCCCCACGAATTCCAACGCGCCATCCACCCGTCGACGCACCAGATCGCCGGTGCGATACATCCGCGCGTCGGCGAAGGGATCGGCCACGAACCGGCAAGCGGTCGCGCCCGGCGCACGGTGGTAGCCTCGCGCCACCCCGTTGCCCGCGATGTACAGCTCGCCGATCATCCCGTCGGGCACCCGCCCCAGGCGTTCGTCGAGCACATACTCGGTCACCCCACGCAGCGGCGCCCCGATGGTGACCGTGTCGCCGACCACCAGCGGCACACTGATATTGGTGACGATGGTGGCCTCGGTCGGCCCGTAGCAATCGTGGAACCGCCGCGAACCCGTGGCCCAGCGCCGGATCAGATCCGGCGGGCACGCCTCGCCACCGGTGGTGACCACGACCAGGTCGTCCAGGCCGGTCGGATCCAGCGTTGCCAGCGCGGCGGTGGTGATGAACATGTGCGTCACCGCGTCGCGGCGCAGCACGTCGGCCAACTCGGGGCCGCCGAGAACTCCCGCGGGCACGACCACCATCGTGGCGCCCGCGCTCACCGCCATCAGCAGTTCCAGCACTGCACCATCGAACGAGGGCGAGGCGAAGTGCAAAGTGCGCGAGGAAGATTCGATCCCGTAGTGCGCGCGCTGTTCCGCGCCGTAGCCGGCCAGCCCGGCGTGCGTGACCACCACACCCTTGGGCAGACCCGTCGACCCGGACGTGTACACCACGTAGGCCGGATGCTGCAGCCGCAGCGGGCGCACCCGGTCGGCGAAGGTCACCGGATCCCCGGACTGATCCTCGCAGGCGCGCCGCACCTGCTCGTCGTCCAGACACAACCACGGCACGCCGTCGGGCAGCCGGTCCATCGCGGCACCGACCGCGAGACCCAGCCCCGCACCGGAATCGGCGAGCAGGTGGCGCACCCGCGCGGGCGGGTAGTTCGGGTCGACGGGCAGGAAGGCGGCACCGGTCTTGGCCACCGCCCACACCGCCAGCACCGATTCCGGCGATCGCGGGATGCCGATGGCCACCAGGTCCTCCGGGCCGACGCCCTGGGCGATCAGCAGCCGCGCCAGCCGGGTGGAACGCTCGTCGAGCTCGGCGTAGGTCCAGTGCACCGGCGCGGACACCCCATCGTCCCAGGACAGCGCCAGTCCGTTCGGGTTCGACTCGACTGCCACCGACAGCAGTTGCGGCAGCGACTTTCCGCGCTGTCGAGCTCGGGGGCTCGGCGCCCGGTTCGCCCGGGTCACGACAGTTCCGCCCGATCGACGGAGTCGTCTTGCCGTTGCCCGGTCATGCTCACACCTCGTACCTATCCATCCATCTCGACCACCGTGCGGCGTTGGAGAGGCTGCCCGGCGCTGCCGATCATCTCACCAAGCGCGACAATCCTCGCACCGGTACCCGCACCGGGCCGTGCGACCGCCACCGCGGACTCGGTGAACACGTGGCTCACCTCGTCCGCACCCCCCTCGTCGGTCCCCAACACCATCGTCGCCCCGGCGATCCCGGCCGCGACGATCTCGAGCACTCCGGCCACCGAATCGGGGTTGCCCGCCGCGCGGGTGCGCGATTCGAAGGTGAATCCGGTGCGGTGCGCGACCTGCTCGGCGGCGGTGGCCAGTGCGTCGAAGCTCAGGGTGCGCCCGCCCCCGACGAAGGCCACGTCGTCGCCGCGCAGGGCCCGGGTGCGGTGGGCGTAGCCGATCGGGCGCGGCGATTCCGCGGCCAGCTCGGTGATCAGGACCGGGTCGGCCAGGTCGTACCAGTCCAGACCGTCCGGCGCGTCGAGGATGTCCAGGGCCAGGCCGAGTTTCAGTTCGAGGTCGGGGCGGTCGGGCAGGCCCGCGTCCATGGTCATCAGCGGCACCACCGCGGCTCCGGCCTTGAGCACGGCCCAGGTGGCGATCGCGCAGTCCAGGCCACGGTCGAGCCGGATGGCCACGCCGGTACCCGGTCCCGCGCCGCGGGCGATCAGCGAGCGCGCCAATTGTGAGGAGCGGGCGTCGAATTCGCCGTAGGTCAGGTGCGCATCGCCGAAGTCCAGGGCGGGTGCGTCCGGGTCCTGCTCCACGACCGACGCCAGTTCCGCGGCCAAGGCGGCGCCGTTGGCCGACGGTGCCGGCGCGTAGGAGGCGGGGGTCAGTTCGCGTTCCCTGGCGTCGCGCAGGTCGATGTCGCCGACTCGCACCGTGGGATCGGCGGCCACCGCGGTGACGATCTCGGTGAGCCCGCGCGCGAACGCCTCGACGGTGGGTTCGTCGAAAAGGTCGGTGGCATAGGTGAACACGACGCCGATCTCGTCGGGTGCGCCGGCGGCAGTCAGGCGCGGTTCGATATCGACCTGCAGGTCGAACTTGGCGGGGCGAGCCGCAGTGTCCATCGCCTCGATGGTCAGGCCCGCCAGGCGCAGCACCGGTGTCTCGTTGTTGTGGAACGACAGCACCACCTGGAACAGCGGGTTGTGCGACACCGTGCCGCTGGGCGCCAGTTCCTCCACGACCCGTTCGAACGGTAGGTCGGCGTGGGCGAACGCGGCGAGGCCGACTTCGCGTGCGGTGCCGACGATGTCGTCGAAGCCACGGTCGGGGTCGACGTCGGTGCGCAGGGTCAGCGTGTTGACGAACATGCCGACCAGGTCGTCGAGTTCGGGTTCGCCGCGGCCTGCGATCGGGGTGCCGATCGTGATGTCGGTACTGCCGGAGATCCGGGCCAGCAGCACCGCCAGTGCGGCGTGCACGACCATGAACAGCGACGCGTTGTGGTCGCGGGCGATCTCGGCCAGTGCCGCGTGTGTGTCGGCGGGCAGGGTGGTGCGCACGTCGGCGCCGCGCAGCGAGGCGTGCGCGGGGCGGGGGTGGTCGTGCGGCAGTTCGACGATGCCGGACTGCCCGGCCAGGGTGTGCCGCCAGAACGCCAGTTGCTGTGCGGCGGTGGACAGTTCGTCGTTCTCGTCGCCCAGTACCGCGCGCTGCCACAGCGCGTAGTCGGCGTACTGCACCGGCAGAGGGGCCCAGCTGGGTGACCGGCCTTCCACGCGGGCCCGGTAGGCGATCGCGAGGTCGCGGGCCAGCGGGGCGAGGGAGGCGCCGTCGGCGATGATGTGCTGCACCACCACGGCGAGCACATGCTCTTCTTCGGCGAGTGGGTCCGCGCCCGGGGCGGTGAACAGCCCGGCGCGCAAGGGAACTCGGTCGGCGACATCGAATCCGCCTGCGACCAAGCGCATTACCCGATCGCGGGGATCGACGCAGTCCTCGATGGGCAGGCCCGTCGGCAGGACCGTGCGCACGGGCAGGATCTCCTGGTACGCAACGCCTTCCGCGTCGACCGGGAATCTCGTGCGCAGGGCCTCGTGCCGTTCGAGCACATCGGCGACCGCGTAGCGCAGGGCCGAGGTGTCAAGGGCGCCGCGCAGTCGCAGCACCAGCGCGATGTTGTAGGCCGGGGAGTCCGGGTCGATGCGGTTGAGCAACCACATCCGCTGCTGCGCGGGCGACAGCGGGACCACACCGCGATCCTGTGCCGGGATCAGCGGCGGTCGCGGCGCGGCCACCGAACCGGGCCGCACGCAGGCGGCCAGCGCGCCGACGGTCGGCGCCTCGAACAGATCGCGCACCACGAGATCGGTACTGAGCGCGTGGTTCACCCGGGCGATGGCCCTGGTGGCCAGCAGGGAGTTGCCGCCGCGGTCGAAGAAGTCGTCGTCCAGGCCCACTTCGGGCACTCCGAGCAGTGAGGCGAAGACCTCGGCGACGCTGAGTTCGATCGGCGTGGTCGGTGCCCGGAAGGCGGTGACGGCGGTGAACTCCGGTGCGGGCAGCGCGGCCCGGTCGAGCTTGCCGTTGGCGGTCATCGGCAGCGCCGGAATCACCACCACGGCGTCGGGGACCAGGTAGCCGGTGAGCCGTTCGGCGACGGCGGCGCGCACGGCCACCGCGTCGAGGACCACGGGATCGCCGACCGGTTCGCCGGGCTGTTCCCCGCCGCCGTCGGCACGGACGAACCGGGCTCCCACCGGCGCTTTCGCGGCGACGTCCTCGGCGGGCTCGACAGCGCCTGCCGCCGGGACGACGTAGGCGATCAGCCGGTCACCGGCGTGCTCGTCGGCGCGCACGACGACCACGGCCTGCCCGACGCCGGGTACACGGAGCAGGGCGGCTTCGATCTCGCCGGGTTCGATGCGATAACCCCGCAGCTGGACCTGATGATCGCCGCGGCCGCCGTATTCGAGGGTGGGTGTGCCACGGAAACCGATCCAACGGCCGAGGTCGCCGGACCGGTAGCGGCGAGCGCCGGGTTCGCCGAACGGGTCGGCGACGAAGCGGGTGGCGGTCAGGCCGGGTCGACCCAGGTAGCCGCGCGCCAATTGCTGGCCCGCGAGGTAGAGCTCACCGGCCACCCCGAACGGGACCGGTCGCAGCCGGTCGTCGAGCACGACGATCGACAGGCCGGGCAGCGCACGCCCGATGAGACTGCCGGGCAGTTCGGTCTGCTCGCCTTCGGGAGCCAACAGTTGGTACGAGGCGTGCACGGCCGTTTCGGTGATGCCGAACATATTGACCAGTTCCGGTGCGCCGGAACCGTTTCCGTAGCGGTCGTACCAGCGGTGCAGCTTGCGCGGGTCGAGTTCCTCGCCACCGAACACCACGTAGCGCAGCGGCAACGGAGCAGAGCCCGCGGCTTGGGCGGCGCGGTCGGCTTCGTCGAGTTGGGCGAAGGCGGTGGGGGTCTGGCTCAGCACCGTCACGTGTTCGCGGGCCAACAGTTCGCGGAATTCGATCGGCGATCGGGAAGTCATGTGGTCGACCACGACCACCGACGAGCCGCCCGCCAGCGCGCACCACAGTTCCCAGACCGAGAAGTCGAAGGTGAAGGAGTGGAACATCGTCCACACGTCGTCTTCGTCGAACGCGAACAGCAGCTGGGTGTTGGCGAACAGTTCGAGCACATTGCGGTGGGTCACGCCCACGCCCTTGGGCACGCCGGTGGAGCCCGAGGTGTAGATGACGTAGGCGAGGTGGTCGGGGCGCAGCGGCGCACGGCGTTCGGTGGGGTGCAGGGGCGCGTCGGAGTGGTCACGCGCGTGCTGCAGCAGCACCACGGGCAGACCCGACAGCGGCGCCAGCAGTTCGAACTCGCCCGGAGTCGTCAGCAGCACAGCGGGTTTCGCGTCGGCGACGATGTATTCCAGGCGTTGCGCCGGGTAGCCGGGGTCGATCGGCAGGTAGCCCGCGCCCGACAACAGCACCGCCAGCAACGCGACCGGCAGCTCTTCGGTGCGCGGAACCGCCACGGCCACTACGGAATCCGGGCCCGCACCCTGGGCGATGAGCGCGCGCGCCGATGCCGAAGCGCGGCCGAGCAACTCGGCGAAGGTGAGCGACCGCTCCCCCGCCCTGATCGCGATGGATTCCGGCCGCTGCTGCGCCTGCATGGTGAGCAGGTCGGCGAGCGTCACCTCGGGCACCGCGATGCCGGGCGAATCACCTTCGCGCAGAACGAGTTCCCGTTCCCCGGGGGCGAGCACGTCGATATCGCCGACCGGTTTCGCCGGATCGGCCACCACCGCGGCGAGCACGCGCGTCCAACGGTCGGCGAAATCGGCGACGGTGGCGCGGTCGAAAAGGTCGGTGGCGTAGACGAAGTTGGCCGAAAGCCCTTGTAGCGCACCGTCGTTGCCGATCCGTTCGGCGATCTCCACCTGCAGGTCGTACTTCGCCAGCGGCACCGTGAAATCGGCGGCCGAGACCGCGAGACCGGGCAGTGCCAGGTCGGTGCGGGCCAGGTTCTGGAAGGTCAACATCACCTGGAACAGCGGGTGCCGCGCGGTCGAGCGGACCGGTTCCAGCAGTTCGACCAGGCGCTCGAACGGGACGTCGGCGTGCCCGAAGGCCGCGAGGTCGCCCGATCTGACCTGGGTCAGCAGGTCGGTGAAAGCCAGCGCGGGGTCCACCTCGGTGCGCAGGACCAGCGTGTTGACGAACATGCCGATCAGGTCGTCCAACGCCTGTTCGCCGCGACCGGCGATCGGGGTGCCGATGGCGATGTCGCGGGTGCCCGACAGCCGGGCCAGCAACACTGCCAGGGCGGTGTGCACCACCATGAACAGGGTGGCGTTGTGCTGCCGGGCCAGCGTGGCGAGGCCGCCGTGTACCGAGGCGGGCACCGGGATGCTCAGCATGCCGCCCGCCCGGCTGGCCACCGCGGGTCGCGGCCGGTCGGTGGGCAGTTCGAGCTGCTCGGGCAAGCCCGACAGGGTCGTGCGCCAGAAGTCCAGTTGCCGCGCCAGCACCGAGTCGGGGTCGTGTTCGGCGCCGAGCAGTTCGCGCTGCCACAGCGTGTAGTCGGCGTATTGCACCGGCAGCGGCGGCCAGTCCGGTGCGCCGCCGCCGCGCCGCTCGGCGTACGCGGTGAGCAGGTCCCTGGTCAGCGGCGCGAAGGAGAAGCCGTCGGCGGCGATGTGGTGCACCACGCACACCACCACGTGCTCGCTGTCCGACAGGGCCAGCACCCGCACCCGGATCGGCGGCGCGGCGGTGACGTCGAAGCCGGTCAGCGCGACGGCGGCGATCGCGGTGGTCAGTTCGTCCTCCGACACCTCGACGATGTCGAACTGCGGCATCGCGGCCGGATCGCCCGCCGCGAGCACCACCTGATGGCCTTCGCCGTCGAGCACCGAACGACCGGCCGTAGCGGGCGAATCCGATTCCGCCGCAGCGGCTTTATCGACAACACGGCCCACGTCGGCAACACGGCCCACGTCGGCAACACGGGCCATGTCGGCAACACGGGCCACGTCGGCAACACGGGCCACGTCGGCAACACGGGCCATGTCGGCCACGCGGGCCACGTCGGCCACGCGGGCCCCCTCGGCCACGCGGTCCATCTCGGCCACGGGGTAGAGCGTGCGCAGCACCTCGTGCCGTGCGATCAGGTCGGAGATCGCGGCGCGCAAGGCGGGTAGGTCCAGACGGCCGGACAGGCGCGCGGTGACGGGAATGTTGTCGATGGCCGAGGCCGGATCGAAGCGGTTGAGGAACCACATTCGCTGCTGCGCATAGGAAAGCGGGATCAGTTCGGGGCGCGGGCGCGGGGTCAACGGCAGCGCCTGTGCCGCGAGTCGTTGGTGCTCGGCACGATTGGCCAACGCGGCCACCGTCGGCGCTTCGAACACCGCCTGCACCGGCACGCGCACATCCAGCGCGGCACCGATGCGGGCCACCGCCTGCGCGGCCAGCAGCGAGTCACCACCCAGTTCGAAGAAGTCGTCGTCGGCACCGACCCGGCCCGCACCCTCGCGCAGCAACAGTGCCGCGAACACATCCGCGACCACCTGTTCGGCGGGCGTGGCCGGGGCACGGAAGCCGCGCACGGTGAACACCGGCGTCGGCAGCGCGGCCCGATCGACCTTGCCCACCGAGGTCAGCGGCAGTGTGTCCAGGACCATGATCACCGACGGAATCATGTACGCGGGCAACGATTCCGCCAGGAAATCCGCCAGCGCGCCGGTATCGACCGTGCGGCCCACGCGCGGCAGCACATAGGAGACCAAGGCCGTGGCGCCCGAAGGCATTGTCCTGCCCAGGGTTACGGCCTGGTCGAGGTCCGCGTGCGCGGTCAGCGCGTTGTCGATCTCGCCGAGTTCGATCCGGAAACCACGCACCTTCACCTGAAAGTCCGTGCGGCCCAAGAACTCCAGCGCACCGTCGCGTTCGAACTTTCGCACCAGGTCGCCGGTGCGGTACAGCCTGCCCGGTCCGAACGGCGAGGCGACGAACCGCTGCGAGGTCAGGTCCGGCCTGCCCAGATATCCCTGCGCGAGCGCGGGACCCGACAGGTACAGCTCGCCGACCACACCGGTGGGCACCGGCTGCAGCCGCGCGTCGAGCACATACAACCCCATGCCCGGCACCGCGTGACCGATGGTGATCGGCGCGTGCGCGTGCAGTGGCGCGCTGGTGGTGGCCAGGATGGTCGCCTCGGTGGGCCCGTATCCGTTGTAGACCGCGCGCCCGTCGGTGGCCCAGCGGCCCACCAGATCCGGACCGAACCGGTCGCCGGCGACGATCACCGTCGACAGATCCGGCAGCCCGTCCGGCTCGACCGAGCCCAGCGCGCCCGGCGTGATCAGCAGGTGGGTGACCCGTTCGCGGCGCAGCAGCTGCGCCAGTTCGAAGCCGCCGAACACCCGCGGCGGTGAGATCACCAGCGTCGCCCCGACAGTGAAGGCCAGCAGCAGTTCCAGCACCGACCCGTCGAAGTTCGGCGAGAACACGTGCAGCACCCGTGAATCCGCGTGCACGTCGAAGTGTTCGACCTCGGCGGCGACCAGCGAGGCCAGCCCCGCGTGGGTCACCACCACGCCCTTGGGTTTGCCGGTGGAGCCGGAGGTGTAGATGACGTAGGCGGGGTGCGCCTCGTGGATCGGGCGGACCCGGTCGGCATAGCTCACCGCGTGCGCGGGCCGCACGGCGATGCGCTGCGCGACCACCGGATCGTCGAGTTCGATCCAGTACGCGGTGGTACCGAGGAACGCGCGATGCGCCGCGGTGGTCAGGCCGATGGTGGCACCGGAGTCGGCGACGATGTGCGCGATCCGGTCCGCCGGGTACGACGGGTCGACCGGCACATACGCGGCACCGGTTTTCGCGATGGCCCACACCGCGAGCACGGACTCGATCGAGCGGGCGATCGCGATGGCTACGACATCGCCTGCCCCCATGCCACGGTCGATGAGTTCGCGCGCCAGCTGCGAGGACCGCTCGTCGAGCTCGTGATAGGTGAGTTCGCGGGCATCGTCGGGTAGCCCGGTGGGGTTGTCACGGACCGCTGTCGACGCCGCGGCGGACTCGACCGCGGCCGTGAGCAACTGACCGAACAGTGTGGTGCCGGTGGTACGACGCCTGCCGGCATGACCAGGGCGACGGGGGTTTTCCACAGAGCAATACACCTCTCGCACGTTACGCGCAGAGGGTACCCGACGCGCGCTGTCACCGGTGATGCTTTCCCCGCGGCGGCGCACCGGCATCCACCGCAGGTCCGGGGGCGAATCCGGGGCGCTGTCAGCGGTGCGGTGCGGCCGCCTCATCGCCGCCGTCGAGGACTTCGGACAGGGTGGTGCCGATGACCTCGAGGGCCTCGGGACCGGCCATACCCCAATGTGTCGCCTGGACTTGATGATTGACCACCGTGCCCGCGACGGCGTCGGCCCAACCGGCGGCACCGGCCGTGGTGTCGGTGGTGCCCGCGGCCGCGGTGAAATACACGATGTCGCCCCGGAAACTGCGCGGCCGGTGCTGTCTGCGCAACTCGATCGACTCCGCGGCCGCGTCGAGCGCCCGGGTGACCATGGCGGTATCGAACGAGGCGAACGGCTCCGGCAATGCGGCGAACCGTTCGGCGATCGCGTCGGCGCTCAGGTCCGTTCCCAGTGGGTCGACTGTGCCGAGCAGTCCGCCGAAGATCTCCGTGGGCGACTCCGGTGCCGCCACGGCCTGCGCGTCGGCCTCGCTCAGGTAGCTGTCCATCATCGCCAGCAGCGCGACCTGCTCGCCCTGTTCCTGCAGTTGGACCGCGACCGCGTGGGCGAGGATGCCGCCCAGCGACCAGCCGAGCAGGTGGTAGGGGCCGGTCGGCTGGACGGCGCGGATCTCCGCCACGTAGCGGCTCGCCCACTCGTCGAGCGAGGCGAAGCCCGGCTCACCCGACAGCGCGGGCGACTGCAGGCCGTACAGCGGGCGATCCGCGTCCAGATGCGCGGCCAGGCCGGCGAACGACCAGGAGATGCCGCCCACCGGATGGATGCAGAACAACGGTTCCGCCGACCCGCCCGTGCGCAGCGGCAGCACCACGTCGAACGCGGTGCGGTCGGCCGTGGCGGTACCGGTCACCTCGGCGATCAGCGCACCCGGTGTCGGCGCGACGAACACCGTCACCACGGGAACCGGCTGCCCGAACACGGTGCTCAGGCGCGCGACCAGTTGGGTGGCCAGCAGCGAGTTGCCACCCTGTTCGAAGAAGCTGTCGTCCAGGCCGATTCGCTGGTGGCCGAGCACGTCCGCGAAGGCCGCGACGACGGCGGTCTCGAGCGCCGTGGTCGGTGCGCGGAACTCGTGGGCTCGCAACACCGGATCCGGGAGGGCGCGACGGTCGAGTTTGCCCGCGGGCGTCAGCGGGATCTCGTCGAGGACCATCACCGCGGCCGGGACCATGTGCGCGGGCAGGTGCTGCGCCGCGTACTCGACCAGGGCAGCCGGGTCGGCAGTGCCGCGCACGTACGACACCAGGATGGTGGAATCCGCGTCGGTCGTGCGGCCGATGGTGGCGGCGAACTCGACGTCGTCGTGCGCGGTGAGGACCGCGTCGATCTCGCCGAGTTCGATGCGGAAACCGCGGATCTTGACCTGGAAGTCGTTGCGGCCCACGTATTCCACGACGGGCTTGCCGTTGACCGTGCGCCAGGCGACGACGTCACCGGTGCGGTACAGACGCTCGCCTGCCACGTACGGGCTGGCCACGAAACGCTCGGCGGTGAGGCCGTGACGCGCGTGGTAACCGCGGGCCAGCGGGACACCGCCCAGGTACAGCTCACCGGCCACGCCCGCGGGAACCGGACGCAACCGACTGTCGAGCACGAAGGCGGTGGCACCCGCGATCGGGCCACCGATGTTCATGATGTCGCCGGGCAGCAGCGGATCGGACAGGTTCGTCGCGATCGTCGCCTCGGTCGGGCCGTAGGCGTTGTAGAACCGGTGCTGCGCCGGATTGATCCCGCCCGCTTCGGAAGTCGCGAGATCGGACACCGAGTGCCACTTCGCGACCAGGTCCACCGGGGCCTTGTCGCCACCGACGATCAACGCCTCGACCCCGGTCAGCGCCGCGGGGTCCATCGACGCCGCCACCAGCGGGGTGAGGAACACGTGGGTCAGGCGCTGGTCAGCGATGAGGTCGGCGAGTTCGGCACCGCCGACGATTCCGGGCGGGGTGATGACCGAGGTACCCGCCGAACCGACGGCCAGGAGGAACTCCAGGATCGACGCGTCGAAGGACGGTGACGCGAAAGCCAGTGTGCGCGTGTATCTTCCGAGGCCGAACTGCGCGACCTGGGCGGCGGCGAAGTTGACCACACCGGCATGGGTGACCACGACGCCCTTGGGCAGGCCCGTCGAACCGGAGGTGTAGATCAGGTAGACCGTGTTCCCGGGGCGGACCGTGCCGCGACGATCCACATCGGTGATCGGCAGGTCGGACTGTGCGGCGAGCTCGGCTTCGCTGGCCGTGTCGTCGATGACCAGCCAATCCGTGAGCGCGGGCAGGTTCCCGAGCTCGGCCGCGCTGGTAATACCCAGTGCCGCACCGGAATCCGACAACATGTGCGCGATGCGCTCGGCCGGATATTTCGGGTCGACCGGCAGGAACGCCGCGCCGGTCTTGATCACGGCCCAGATGGCCACGGTGGTGTCCAGCGAACGCTGCATGCCGATGGCCACCACGGTTTCCGGTGCCGCACCGCGCGCGATGAGCACCCGCGCCAGTCGCGAGGAAGCCGCGTCGAGCTCGGCGTAGGTCAGGCGACGCCCCGTGCTCGGCTCGACCGTGGCGATCCCGTACGGGTTGTACGCCACCGCCCGTGCCAGCAACTGCGGCAAGGTGCCCGTCGCGAGTGCGGGACCGCCTGTGCGAGTGAGCAATTCACCGCGTTCGGGCGCATCCAGGAGTTCGAGGTCACCGACCGGTCGGGCGGGATCGGCGACGATCCCGGCGAGCAGACGGTGAAAACGCTGCGCGAACCCCTCGACCGTGGATCGATCGAAAAGGTCACGCGCGTACGTGAATTCGGCGTGCGCACCGGATTCGTGCGTTCCGTGGACGGTGAGTTGCAGGTCGAACTTGGCGGTGTCGAAGTCGAAATCGACCGCCGAGACCGAAAGTCCGGGCAGTTCGAAGCCCGAGTCGGGCAGGTTCGCGAACGACAGCGCCACCTGGAACAGCGGGTGCCGTGCGGTGGACCGCTCGGGGTCGATGAGCTCCACCAGTCGTTCGAACGGGATGTCGGCGTGGGCGAACGCCGCCAGGTCCGCGTCCTTGGCCTGGGCGAGCACCTCGGCGAAACCGGCCTGCCCCGGCACCTGCGTGCGCAGCGCGAGCATGTTGACGAACATGCCGACCAGATCGTCGAGTTCGGCCTCGCCACGACCGGCGATGGGCGTGCCCACCACGATGTCCTGCGTCCCCGACATCCGGGCCAGGAATACCGCCAGTGCCGCGTGCACGACCATGAACAGGGTCGCGTTGTGCTCGCGGGCGATCGCGGTCAGCCCCGCGTACACGTCGGCATCGATCGGGAACGACACCCGCCCACCGACCGACGACGGCGTGCTCGGACGCGGCCTGTCGAGGGGCAGATTCAGCTCGTCGGGCACACCGGCCAGTGCGCGCTTCCAGTAGTCGGCCTGCTGGGAGATCAGGCTGGTCGGGTCGGTCTCCGAGCCCAGCATCTCGCGCTGCCACACACTGAAGTCGGCGTACTGCACCGGCAGCGGCGCCCAGGTGGGCCACTGGCCTGACGCGCGAGTTGCGTAGGCCACCATCACATCTCGGGTCAGCGGGCCGATCGACCAGCCGTCGGCACTGATGTGGTGCACGACGAACACCAGCACGTGCTCGTCGGGCGCGATCCGCAGCAGTTTCGCCCGCACCGGCACTTCGGCCACGACGTCGAAACCGGCGGAGACGAGTTCGGCGATCCGTTCGGCAGGCTCGGTGACGTCCTCGGGGGTCAGGCTCGGCACGGCCTGTTCCGCGGCCACGATCAGCTGGTGGGGGATGCCGTCCGTCGACGGGTACATCGTGCGCAAGACCTCGTGCCTGCTCACCACATCCGCGACGGCGTCCTGCAGTGCCGCCACGTCCAGCGCGCCCGTCAGCCGGACCGCGACCGGGATGTTGTACGCCGCCGACGCGGGATCGAACTGGTTGAGGAACCACATGCGCTGCTGCGCCACCGACAGCGGAATCCGCTCCGGACGCGGCCCCGCCACGAGCGCGCGATGGCTGCCGCTGCCCGCGTGCACACCCACCGCGGCCGCCAGCGCCGCCACCGACGGCGCCTCGAACACCACCCGCACCGGCACGCGGGTATCCAGCGCGGCACCCAGCCGGGCCACCACCTGGGTGGCGATCAGCGAGTTGCCGCCCAGGGCGAAGAAGTCGTCGTCGAGGCCGACGGCACGGTCGGCGGGCACACCGAGCACCTCGGCGAACACCCCGGCCACGATCTCCTCGACCGGTGTCGACGGCGCACGGAAGGCGTGTGCTTCGAACTCAGGTTCCGGCAAGGCTTTTCGGTCGAGCTTGCCGTTCGCGTTGAGCGGTAGCGCGTCGAGTACGACGAACGCGGCGGGGACCATGTAGGACGGCAGACCGGTCGACAGTGCCGACTTCACCTGCGCCACATCGATTTCGGAGCCCACGAGGTAGGCCACGAGGCGGTCACCGGTGTGCGGATCGGACTTGGCGACCACGGCGGCCTGCGCGACCTGCGGCAGGGCCAGCAGTGCGGCTTCGATCTCGCCGAGTTCGATGCGGAAACCGCGGATCTTCACCTGGAAGTCCGTGCGGCCTCGGTAGTCCAGTTCGCCGCTGTTCCATGCCACCAGGTCGCCGGTGCGGTACATGCGCTGGCCGGGGGTGAACGGGTTGGCGACGAAGCGATCGGCGGTCAGATCCGGACGCGCGAAGTACCCGCGGGCCAACTGCGCGCCGGCCAGATACAGCTCGCCCGACACACCGTCCGGGACCGGCTGCAAACGCGAATCCAGCACGTAGACACGGCTGTTCCACTCCGGCGCACCGATCGACACCGACACCTGATCCGCGTCACCGACCGCATGGTTGGTGATCGAGACCGCGGCCTCGGTCGGGCCGTACAGGTTGAACAGCGCGGCGATATTGGACGACCGGAAACGCTGCGCCGTCGCGGCGGGCAGGGCCTCACCGATCGCCAGCACCCGACGCAACCTGCGCGGCAACGCCCCACCGGATTCGGTCAGCAGCGCGTCGAGCATCGACGGCACCACGTGCAATGTCGTGACACCGGTGGCCCGCATCAGATCGTTCAGATAGGCCGGGTCACGATGACCCTCGGAGGTGGCGACCACCAGACGCGCACCAGCGACAGCGGCGGTCCAGAACTCCCAGACCGACAGGTCGAAGGTCGCCGCGGTCTTGAGCAGCACCGCGTCATCGGCACCGATCCCGAATTCGGCGGTCTCCCACAGCAACTGGTTGACGATCGCACCGTGCGACACCGCCACGCCCTTGGGCTTACCGGTCGAGCCGGATGTGAAGATCACATATGCGGTGTTCGCGGGCACCAGCGGACCACGCTCGGCGGCGGTGATCGCGGTACCGGCGACAGCACTCAGGTCGAGCTCGTCGAGTACCACCACTTCCGCTGCCGCCGTGGCGAACTCGGCACTGGCGGTGGTCAACACCACCGCGGGCGTGGCGGTTTCCAGGATGTAGTCGGTGCGATCAGCAGGCTGATCCGGATCGATCGGCACATACGCCGCACCCGTACGCGCCACCGCGTACATCGCGATGATCAACTCGGCGGACCGTCGAATTGCCAGTGCCACCCGATCCTCGGCGCCGATCCCCCGCGAGATCAGGTGCCGCGCAAGGCAGTTCACTTCGACATCGAGTTCGGCATAGGTGAGCTCACGGCGGCCGTCGGCCTCGTCCACGACCAGCGCGATCGCCTCGGGCGTAGCCGCCACGGTCGCGTCCAGCAGCGACACCAGCGTCGCGTCGACGTCCACGGCGTGCGCGGTGTCGTTGCGTTCCACCACGATCGCCGTGCGCTCGGCCTCGGTGAGCAGGTCGAACTCGCCCACCTGCGTCTGCGGTGCCGCCCCGATCGCCACCAGCAACCGCTCGAACCGCGCGGCGATCTCCCGCACCGTGGATTCGTCGAAAAGGTCTGTGGCGTAAGTGATCGTGCCGCCGATGCCCGCGGGCGCACCGTCGGTGTCGTAGCTGTCGATCACGATGAAATGCAGATCGAACTGGGAGGTCTCGCCCTCCAGTTCGACACCGGCCACCGTGAGACCCGGCAGCTCCAGCGAGGCGCGGGTCAGGTTCTGGAACGACAGACCCACCTGGAACAGCGGGTGGTGCGCGGTGGAACGGGCCGGGTTGAGCACCTCGACCAGGCGCTCGAACGGCACGTCGGTGTTCGCCATGGCGGCGATATCGCTGTCGCGCTGCCGGGCGAGCAGGTCGTGGAAGGTCTCGCCCGCGTCGACCCGCGACCGGAACACCAGGGTGTTGACGAACATGCCGATCAGATCGTCGAGCTCGGACTCGCCGCGGCCCGCCATCGGCGTACCGACCGCGATGTCGTCGGAGCCCGACAGCCGTGCCAGCAGCACCGCGAGCGCGGCGTGGACGACCATGAACGGTGTGGCACCGTGCTCGCGACCCAAAGCGACCAGGGCACGGTGGGTTTCGGCGCTCACCCGCAGATCGACTCGGCGACCCGCGTAGGTCTGCGCGGGAGGACGTGGCCGGTCGGTCGGCAGTTCCAGCTGGTCGGGCAGGTCGGCCAGCTCGGTCTTCCAGTAGGCCAGCTGACGTGCGGCCATCGACTCCGGGTCACTGTCGTCACCCAGCAGCGCACGCTGCCACAGCGCGTAGTCGGCGTACTGCACCGGCAGCGGATCCCACTGCGGGGCAACATCATTGGCGCGCGCCACGTAGGCCGTCATCAGATCGCGGGTCATCGGCGGGATGGACGAACCGTCGGCCGCGATGTGGTGCACCACCATCGCGAGCACGTATTCGGTTCCGGTGCCGCCGATGTCGAACAGCGCGGCCTTCAACGGCACCTCGGTGGTGACGTCCAGGCTCGACGCCATCAGCTGCGCCACACCGGCTTCCACCGCGTCCAACGCCACCGTGCGCACCATCAGTTCGGGCGCCGCGGCATCGGCGGGCAGCACCACTTGCACGGGGCCGTCCGGTGTTTCGGGGTAGACGGTGCGCAGCACCTCGTGCCGCTGCACCAGGTCCGAGACCGCCGCCGCCATGGCCGACACGTCCAGCGCGCCGCTCAACCGCACCGCGATCGGAATGTTGTACGCCACCGAACTGGTGTCGAAGCGGTTCAGGAACCACATCCGCTGCTGCGCCAGCGACAACGGTATCCGCTCCGGGCGCGGTCCGGCCACCAACGGCAGGCGTCCGCCCTGGCCGGTGAGCCCGGCCAGTCGCGCGGCCAGCGCACGCACCGTCGGTGCCTCGAACAGTTCGCGCGGCGCCACCCTGGTGTCGATCGCGGCACTGAGCCGCCCGACCACCTGGGTGGCGATCAGCGAGTTGCCGCCCAGTTCGAAGAAGTCGTCGTCGGCGCCGACCGGGTCGACACCGGCGAGCAGATCGGCGAACACGCCCGCGACCAGCTCTTCCAGGTGCCCGGTGGGGGCGCGGAATTCCTTGACCCGCAACTGCGGCGCGGGCAGGGCGGCGCGGTCGAGCTTGCCGACGGGGGTCAGCGGAATGGTGTCGAGCACGGTGAGCGCGGTCGGCACCATGTGCGCGGGCAGGTGCGCGCCGAGATGGTCGAGCACCGCCTCGATGTCGAGTTCCACGCCCGGATCAGCGTGGACGTAGGAGGCGAGAATGGTTGTGCCGTTGTCGAGTTCGTGACCGACGGTGGCCGCGAAGTCGATGCCGGGGTACCCGGACAGCTGCGCGTCGATCTCGCCCAGTTCGATCCGGAAGCCGCGGATCTTCACCTGGAAGTCGTTGCGGCCCATGTATTCCAGCTCACGGTCCGCGGTCCAGCGCACCAGGTCGCCGGTGCGGTAGAGCAGGGAACCGTTGGGGTCGAACGGGTTCGGCACGAAACGCGACGCGGTGAGCCCGGGCCGCCGGTGGTAGCCACGCGCCACCTGCCCGCCACCGATGTACAGCTCACCCACGACGCGGTCGGGCACCTGGCCCAGGCGTTCGTCGAGCACGTACTCGACCACGCCCGACAGCGGCGCGCCGATCGGGATCGCCGCGCCCTGTTCCAGCGGCACACTGATATTGGTGACGATCGTGGTCTCGGTCGGCCCGTAGGCGTTGTGGAACCGGCGCACACCGCCGGCGATCGGCCGCAGCCAGCGCCACGCGAGTTCGGGCGGCCATGCCTCGCCACCGACCGCGATCACCCGCAGGTGATCCAGGCCGGCCGGATCGACGGAAGCCAGCGCGGCCGGGGTGATGAACAGGTGGCTCACGCGTTCGCGACGCAGCAGTGCCGCGAGGTCCTCGCCACCGTAGATGCCCGGCGGCACGATGATCATCGTGGCCGAGGCGCCGATCGCGAGCAGCAACTCCAGCATCGAGGCGTCGAACGACGGTGACGCGAAATGCAGTGTGCGCGCATCGGATTCGACCTCGTAGCGTTCGCGCTGGGCGGCGGTGAAGCTCGCGAGTCCCGCGTGCGAGACCGACACACCCTTGGGCAAACCGGTGGACCCGGAGGTATAGATCACCCACGCGGGATTCTCGGCACGCAACGGCCGGATCCGGTCACCGTTGGTGATGACCTCCGCCGATTGCTCCTGCGCCTGCGCTGTCACATCCGCGCTGTCGATGGCCAGCCAGGAGACCCCGTCGGGCAGCTGATCGCGTGCGGCGGCCACGGTGAGGCCGAAGACCGCGCCCGAATCGCTGAGCATGTGCGCCACCCGGTCGGCCGGGTAGTTCGGGTCGACGGGCACGAAACCGGCGCCGGTCTTGGCGACCGCCCACACCGCGAGCACCGACTCCACCGAACGCGGAATGCCAAGGGCCACCAGGTCTTCCGGGCCGACCCCGCGCTCGATCAACAGGCGCGCGAGCTGGGTCGAGCGGGTGTCGAGCTCGGCATAGCTGAGCTGCGCGGTCGAGTCCGACGTGTCGGCGTAGACCAGCGCGGTGCCGAACGGGTTCGCCTCCGCGGCCGCGGACAGCAGCTGCGGCAGGGTCAGCACCCGGGTCCGGCGGGGCTTGGTCGGGCGCACCCGTTGTGTTCGCGTCATCGGTTCCCCAACACCTCGTCGAGCCGCGTGACGGTGATGTCCCCGGCGATCGGCGTCGCTTCCGACACTCCTTCGTCCAGCACGACCGCTTCCAGATCCTCCAGCACCGAGACGTCGATCGCGGTCGAGCCCGCCTGGTCCACCATCAGGTGTGTCACCCATGCGTCAGCCAGCGCGTCGGACAGGTCCGCGCGCGTGCGATCGGCGAGCACGATGCTGCCACCGACCAGCGCGGCCGCCACCAGTTCCAGCACCGCGGCGGGGCTGGCCTGGTCGCCGTGCCGGTAGATCCGCGATTCGAGCGTGAGCCCGGTGACATCGCGCAGCCGCACCGCCGCGGCCGCCAGTTCGTCGTAACTCACGACCCGACCGGTGGCGGGCACGAAGGCGGGATCGCCACCGCGCAGCACACCGGTCCGGTTGGCGTAGGTGATCGGGCGCGGCGACTGCTTCGCGAGCTCGGCGCCCAGGGCCGGATCGTCGATCACGAACCAGTTCAATCCGTCGGGCGCGGCGCCTTCCGCCAGGGTGGTCAGGCCGATCTTCACCGCGGGCATCGCCGAGGCCACGTCCTGCTGATCCGACCAAGGCACCAGTGCCGCACCGGTTTTCAGCACGGCCCAGGCCGCGGTCGCCCATTCGACGCCGGGTTCGATCCTGATCGCCGCGCCCATGCCGGGGCCGCAGCCCGCGTCGATGAGCACCCGGGCCAGCCGCGACGAGCGCGCGTCCAGTGCGGTGTAGGCCAGTTCCGCGTCGTCGAAGACCAGCGCGGGACCGTCGGGGTCGGACTCGACCGCGTCGGGCAGCAGCTGGGTCAGGCGAGTGCCGCCGGAGCTCACCGGTGCGCTCGGGGCCGCTGCCGTGGCGACGGCGCGTTCGCTGTCGGCGAGGATGTCGATGTCGCCGATCAGGATTCGCGGGTCCGCGGCGACGGCGGTGAGGATGCGGGCCAAGCGGTCCGCGAGGGTGCGCACCGTCGACTCGTCGAACAGGTCGGTGGCGTAGTTGAACAGAGTCACCAGCTCGTCGTGGGCGCCCTCGGTGGTGAAGCGGGGTTCGACGTCGACCTGCAGATCGAACTTGGCCACCGTCGGCGTCGCGAGACCGCTGACGGTGAGGTCGGGCAGTTCGAGAGTGGGCGCCTCGTTGTTGCTGAAGGTCAACGCCACCTGGAACAGCGGGTTGTGCGCGCCGGAACGACCCGCCGCGGCGACCTCGACGACCCGATCGAACGGCAGATCGGCATTGCCGAACGCACCGAGATCGGTATCGCGCACCAGCCCGACCGTCTCCTCGAAACTCGCCGCCGGATCGAGCACGGTGCGCAGCGCCAGGGTGTTGACGAACATGCCGACCAACTCGTCCAGGGCACGTTCACCACGACCGGCCACGGCGGTGCCGACCACGATGTCGGTGGTGCCGGACAGGCGGGCCAGCAGCACGGCCAGCGCCGCGTGCACGACCATGAACAGCGAGGCCTTGTGTTCGTGCGCAAGGTGATTCAGCTGCTCGTGCACCTGCGCGGGCAGGCGGAGTTCGGTGGTCGCGCCCGCCAGTGTCGGGGTGGCCGGGCGCGCACGATCCTGCGGCAGGTCGAGCGGGCCGGGGGCGTCGGCGAGGCGGTCACGCCAGTAGGCCAGCTGCTGCGCGGCCACCGTGTCCGGCTGGTCGTCGGCGCCGACGACCTCGCGCTGCCACACCGCGAAGTCGGCGTACTGCACTTCCAGCGGCGACCACTGCGGACGCTGCCCCTGCGCGCGGGCGAGGTAGGCGGTCATCAGGTCGCGGGCCAGCGGGGCCATCGACGCGCCGTCGGCGGAGATGTGGTGCACCACGAAGACCAGCAGCCAGTCGGTGCCGCTGCCGTCACCCAGCAGCTGGACTCGCAGCGGAACTTCGGTGGCCACATCGAAACCGGTGGCGGTCGCTGCCGTCGCCGCGGCGAGCACGTCGTCGGTGATCAGGACTTCCAGGCCCTCGGGCAGCACCTCGGCAACCGAGCGGATGTCCTGCACCGGCAGGCCGTCGACGGCGGGGAAACGCGTGCGCAGCGACTCGTGCCGGGCGAGCACGTCGGTCACCGCGGCATCCAGGGCGGGCACATCCAGGGCGCCGGTGAGGCGGATGACCAGCGGGATGTTATACGAGGCCGAGGCCTGGTCCAACTGGTTGAGCACCCACATGCGCTGCTGTGCCAGCGACAGCGGGATCAGGTCGGGCCGGGGGCCTGCCACCAGTGCGGCACGCGCGGAACCGCCGCGATCCACGCGCGCGGCCAGTGCCGTCACCGTGGGCGCCTCGAACAGGTCGCGGATGGCGATATCGGCGTCGAGGGCTTCGTTGATCCGGGCGATCACCCGCGTGGCCAGCAGCGAATTGCCGCCGAGTGCGAAGTAGTCGTCGTCGGCGCCGACTCGCGGGCGGCCGAGCAGTTCGGCGTAGACCCCGGCGACGATCTCCTCGACCGCGGTGACCGGTGCGCGGAACTCGCCCGCGACGAACGTCGGGGCGGGCAGTGCCTTGCGGTCGAGCTTGCCGCTGGGGTTGAGCGGGAACTCGTCCAGCTCCACGATCACGGACGGAATCATGTAGGCGGACAGGGTTTTACCGATCTCGGCACGCAATGTCGCGTCCTCGATCCGCTCCCCCGGCTTGGCCACGACATAGGCGACCAACTGCTCACCGATCGGCGAGTCGACCACCAGCGCGACAGCCTGACTCACCGTCGGCTGCGCGAGCAACGCGGTCTCGATCTCGCCGAGCTCGATCCGCTGACCGCGCAGTTTCACCTGAGAGTCGGTGCGGCCCAAGTATTCCAGCGCGTGCGTGTCGGGCGTGGGGTGGCGCCACACCACCAGGTCACCGGTGCGATACATCCGCGCACCCGGTTCGAACGGGTTGGCCACGAAGCGATCCGCGGTCAGATCGGGACGGTCGGCGTATCCGCGCGCCAGCTGCACACCGGCCAGATACAGCTCCCCCGCCACCCCGACGGGGACTGGTCGCAGCGACGAATCCAGCACGTAGACACGAGCATTCCAGTGCGGGACGCCGATCGGCACCGAGCCGCGCGGCGTGTGCGCGGCGGGCCAGGAGGTCATCGACACCGAGGCTTCGGTGGGGCCGTAGAGGTTGTCCAGGCGCGCGTCGGTGATCGCGCGCACCGCGGCGACCGTCTCCGGCGGCAGCGCCTCGCCACCGGCCAGCAGCAGACGCAACGAGGGCACCGCACCGGCCGGGGTGTGCGCGGCGAACACCGCGAGCATCGACGGCACGAAGTCGGCCACGGTAACGCCTTGCGCCGCAATGGTTTCCGCGAGATAGACCGGGTCGCGGTGACCGTCGGGCGTGGCCACGACCAGTCGCGCGCCGACCCGCAGCGGCATGAAGTAGCCCCACAGCGTCACGTCGAAGGTGTGCGTGGACTTCTGCAGGTACACGTCGTCGGGACCGAGCTGATACCGCGCCAGCATGGACGCGATGTGGTTGTCGATCCCCTCGTGCGAGATCACCACACCCTTCGGGCGTCCGGTGGAGCCCGAGGTGAACAGCACGTAGGCGGGATGGGCGGGACGCACCGGACGCAGCAGCTCGGCCGGCGTCACGGGGGCACCCGAAATCTCGTCCAGCGCAACGGTATCCATCAGGATCACCGGTGTACCGGCGGGCACGTCGACCAGGTCGGTGGTGGTGCTGAGCACGCACGCGGGCGAGGCGGTGTCGAGGATGTGCGCGATCCGCTCGGCCGGATGATCCGGGTCCAGCGGCACGTACGCACCGCCCGCGGTCAGGATCGCGTACATGCCGATCACCAGTTCGGTGGAACGACGCATCGCCAAGCCGACCAGCGACTCGGCCCCGACCCCCCGCTCGATGAGCACGCGGGCCAGCTTGTTGACCTTGTCGTCGAACTCGCGGTAGGTGAGCTCGGTGCCTTCGAAGGTGATCGCCACCGAGTCGGGGCGCGTGGCGACGGTGCGCCGGTACCCGTCCAGCAGCAGGGCGGGCGCGAGTTCGTGACCGGTGTCGTTCCACTGCACCAGCATTCGCTGCCGCTCGGCCGCATCCAACAACTCGATCGAGCCCAGCGGCTGCTGCGGCGACGCGACGATTCCGGCGAGCAACCGCAGGAAACGATCGGCGATCGCGGCGACCGTGGCCTCGTCGAACAGGTCCACGGCATAGGTGAGACCGACCGCGATGCCCTGTGCGGTGCCGTGCCGGTCGATGTCCTCGACCATCTCGAACTGCAGATCGAATTTCGCGTAGGGAATCTCGAGCTCCACGCCCGATACCGCCAGGCCCGGCAGTTCCAGCGCGGTGCGGTCCATGTTCTGGAACGCGAACATCACCTGGAACAGCGGATGACGCGCCTGCGAACGCGCCGGATCCAGCAGTTCGACCACTCGCTCGAACGGCACGTCGGCGTGTCCGAAGGCCGCCACATCGGTGGTCCTGGCCGCGGCGAGCAGCTCGTCGAAACCGCGTGACGGATCGACTTCGGTCCGCAGCACCAGCGTGTTGACGAACATGCCGATCAGATCGTCGAGTTCGCGTTCACCACGGCCCGCGACGGGGGTGCCGATGGCGATGTCGGTGGTGCCGGACAGGCGGGCCAGCAATGCGGCCAGCGCCGCGTGTACCACCATGAACAACGTCGAATGCTGGCTGTGCGCAAGCTGATTCAGCCCGGCGTGGATCTCGGCGGGGATCCGGAAATCCAAACCGGCGCCCCGGAACGAGGCGGTGGTCGGGCGCGGGCGGTCCGACGGCAGGTCCAGCTGGTCGGGCAGTCCGGCCAGTTGCGTGCGCCAGTAGTCGGCCTGTTCGCTCAGCACCGATTCCGGGTCGTCCTCGGTGCCCAGCACCGCACGCTGCCACAGCGTGAAATCCACGTACTGCACGGGCAATTCGGCCCACTGCGGCGCGCTGCCCGCACTGCGCTGCACGTAGGCGCTCATCAGGTCGCGGGTCAGCGGTCCCATCGAGACGCCGTCGCCGGCGATGTGGTGCACCACGCAGATCAGGACGTGTTCGTCGGCGGCCAGGCGCAACAGGCGCAGCCGGATCGGCGGGGCGGCGGCCACGTCGAAGCCGGTGCCGACCTCCGCGGCCACGAGCGCGGGAATCCGGTCCGCGGTGGCGTCCTCCACGGGCAGGTCGGGCAGCGCGGCGGGATCGGACAGCGGCAGCACCACCTGGTACCCGGCGCCGTCGATCTCGGGGTAGACCGTGCGCAGCACTTCGTGCCGGGCCACCAGATCGTGCACGGCGGCCCGCAACGCGGCGGTGTCCAGCGCACCGGACAGGCGCACCGCGACCGGCATGTTGTTCACCGCACCGGCGGTGTCGAACCGGTTGAGGAACCACATCCGCTGCTGCGCGAACGACAGCGGGATCTGATCGGGACGTTCCTGGCGCACGAGCGGGTGACCGTTACCGGCACCGACATGATGCTCGAGCCGCTGCGCCAGGCCCGCGACGGTGCTGACCTCGAACAACGTCTGCACGGGCACCCGGGTGTCCAGCGCCGCGCCGATGCGCGCCGCGGCCTGCGCCGCCAGCAGCGAGTTGCCGCCGAGTTCGAAGAAATCGTCGTCGGCGCCGACCCGCAGGTCCTCGCCATCGCCCGCAGTGAGCAACGCCGCGAAGACCTCCGCGACGATCTCCTCCACCGGCGTCGACAGCGCACGGAACTCGCGCACGGCGAAGACCGGTTCCGGCAACGCCTTTCGGTCGAGCTTGCCCACCGGCGTCAACGGGATCTGATCCAGCACCATGATCGAGGCCGGAATCATGTAGCCGGGCAACGATTTCGCGAGGAACGCATCGAGCGCGGCCACCTCGATCGTGGCACCCGCACGCGGCAGCACATACGAAACCAGCGCTGTCACACCGGAAGGCAGGGTCTTGCCCAGCGTGGCCGCGAAGTCGATATCGGGGTGCGCGGTGAGCGCGTTGTCGATCTCGCCGAGCTCGATCCGAAAACCACGGATCTTCACCTGGAAATCGGAGCGGCCCATGTATTCGATGACGCCGTCACCGGATTCGGCACGCCGCACCAGGTCACCGGTGCGGTACAGGCGCGCGTTCGCGTCACCGGCTTCCGCGCCGAAGGGACTGGCGACGAACCGCTCGGCCGTGAGTCCGGGACGGTTCAGGTAACCCTGCGCCAGCGCCGGACCGGACAGATACAGCTCACCGATCACGCCTGCGGGCACCGGGCGCAACCGGGCATCCAGCACGAACGCACCGACACCGGCGATCGCGGCACCGATCGTCACCGGCGCGGCCGGATCCATCGGCGGGGTGCTGGTGGCCAGAATGGTGGCCTCGGTGGGGCCGTAACCGTTGTAGAACTCGCGCTCACCCACGGCCCAGCGGCCCACCAGTTCGGGACCGAACTTGTCACCGGCCACGACCACCACGGCCAGGTCATCGAGGTCGGTGGGATCTACCGATTCCAGCGCGCCCGGGGTGATGAGCATGTGCGAAACCTGTTCGCGGCGCAGCAGATCCGCCAGTTCGAAACCGCCGAACACCGCGGGCGGCGCGATCACCAGGGTGGCGCCCGCCGAGAAGGTGAGCAGCAGTTCCAGCACCGACACGTCGAAGTTCGGGGAGCACACGTGAAGCACGCGCGCATCGGCGGTGACGCGGTAGTGCGCGCGCTCGGCGGCCACCAGGCCGGCCAGGCCGGTGTGGGTCACCACCACGCCCTTGGGCTTGCCGGTGGAGCCGCTGGTGTAGATGACGTAGGCCGGGTGCCGCTCGTCGAGCGTGCGGATCCGGTCGGTGTAGGAGATCGGGTGTACCGGCTGCGCGGCGATGGCCGCTGCGGTGTCGGCGTCGTCGAGTTCGAGCCAGGAGACCTGGTCGCCGAGCCCGGGGCGATGCGCGGCGGTGGTGAGCCCCAGCACCGCGCCGGAATCGGACACGATGTGCGCTCTGCGGTCGGCCGGATAGTTCGGGTCGACGGGCACGTAGGCGGCACCGGTCTTGGCGATGGCCCACACGGCCAGCACCGACTCGATGCTGCGGGCGATGCCGATGGCGACCACGTCACCGGGGCCGATGCCACGGGCGATGAGAGTGCGGGCCAGCTGCGAGGACCGCTGATCGAATTCGGAGTAGGTGAGCTGACGCTGGTCCTCGGGTGCACCAGTCGGGTTGAACCGGACCGCGACGCGATCGGCGGCCGACTCGACGGCCCCGGTCAGCAACTGCCCGAATGTCGGACTGCTCGACCTGCGACGACGGTTACCGCGGGCAGAACGACGGGCAGTTTCCATTCGAGTTCATTCACCTCTCATCGAACCTGAACGCGCGGCGATTCCCGCACGTGCAGATCGAGCAATCATATAGACCGAGCACGCGTCGCCCGAGCCAGGCTTCGGGGCCTAGAGGAGTATCGGCCCGGCCGTAGAACGTGTTGCCGCTTCAAACGGCAAAGTGACGGGGCTCATAAGAACCACCGTCACTCGCTTGCCTTGATTTACGCGCTCACACGCTCAGTGCGCGGAGGGGCCCCATTCGAGCGGCACACCCTTGGAAGCCAGGTACGGAATCGGGTCCATCTTGCCGCCGGCCTGATCCCAGATCTCGAGGTGCAGGTGCGGGCCGGTGGACTGGCCGCGGTTGCCCACGGTCGCGATGACCTGGCCCGCGTTCACCCGCTGGCCTTCGCTGACGAGCATGTCGTTGACGTGGCCGTAGACGCCGGTGGTGCCGTCGTCGTGCAGCACCCGCACCCACAGGCCGAAGCCCGAGGCCGGGCCCGCTTCGATCACGGTGCCGCTGGACACGGACTTGATCGGGGCGCCGATCGAGTCGGCGAAGTCCAGGCCGTAGTGCATGGCACCCCAGCGGGCGCCGTAGCCGGAGCTGATCGGGCCCGCGACCGGACGAGCCGACTGCGGCGGCGCGACCTGGTGCTGGATGCCCTGCAGAATGTCTTCGACCTGCGATAACGGCCCGGAGATCTCGGGCGGCAGGTTGCCGATGCCGAACGGCGCGGCCACGGGGGCGGCGATCGGCGCGGCGACCGCGGTCACCTCGGGAGTCTCCACGTGAGCGGAGACGGCCTGCGCGGCGACCAGGTCGACGTCTTGACGCGCGGACTCGGGAACAACCGACTCCTCGACGTTGTCGTCGTGGGTGGGCAGCAGCGGCGCGGCGAAAGCCAGGGCCGGAGCGATCTGGGCGGTGACGCCCACCAGGGCGCCCGCGGCGACCGCGGCGCTGGCGGCGACTCGCACCCGATCGCCACGCGAGGATTCTGCGCGGTGCCTGCTCCTGCTCGGGCGCCGACCATCCGAATGACCCAGCAGGGCCTGCACGGAAACCGATTCGGGGCCCACACGGTGCTGCGACAAAGTCTCGTCCTAGCGTGTCGGAAACAAAGGGGAACGAAACCGATCGGAGATCGGTCCGGGGATCACCTGGATGTTCCCCACTGCCGAACTATGTGTAACGGTTCGGCATACGTTGTGATGGGAACTGTACCCGGCCGTGACCATTCCGCAACCTTCTGTCACGAAGACGCAGGTAGATGGCGTGTCACACAGTAACGATCCCGGCGTCGAACGGGTCACACGACACGGTGCGAGTTCGCCAGGGGGGTGAACACGGCCCCGACCGGCCAGACTCGACGCATGGTGATCGAGAACTTGACCGTCCCCATCGTCGCCGCGCCCATGGCGGGCGGCCCGTCCACACCCGAGTTGGTGGTCGCGGTGTCGGCCGCGGGCGGATTCGGCCAACTCGCCGCCGGATACCTCGGCGCCGACGCGGTGGCCGCGCAGATCGCCGCCACGCGCAAGGCCACCGCGGCACCGTTCGGCGTGAATCTGTTCGCGCCCGGCGCGGTCGCCGATCCGTCGACCTACGCGACCTACCTCGCGGAACTGGGCGCCGAATTCCCCCTCGGCACCCCCGAGCACGACACCGACGGGTGGGCCGAGAAGCTCGATCTGCTGGTCGCCGATCCGGTCGCGGTGGTCTCGGTGACCTTCGGCTGCCCCACCGCGGTGGAGGTGGACCGGTTGCACGGGGTCGGCTCCCAGGTGTGGGTCACGGTCACCTCGCCCGCCGAGGCACTGCTCGCGGTCGACGCGGGCGCGGACGTGCTGATCGCCCAGGGCGCGGAGGCGGGCGGGCATCGCGCGAGCTTCGTCGACGACCCCGCGGGCGACCCGATCGACCCGCCCGGCCTGCTGACGCTGATCCAACTGCTCACCGCCGTCACCTCCCGCCCACTCGTCGCGGCGGGCGGCATCGCCACCGGCGCGGGCGTGGCCGCGGTGCTCGCGGCGGGCGCGGCGGCGGCACAGATCGGCACCGCACTGCTGCGCTGCCCCGAAGCCGGCACCAACGCTGTGCATCGCGGCGCGGTCGGCACGCCGGAACCGACAATGCTCACCCGCGCGTTCACCGGACGCCGCGCGCGCGGCATCCGCAACCGATTCCTGACCGAACACACCGCCGACGCGCCCGCCGCGTACCCCGAAATTCATTACGCCACAGCGCCATTGCGCGCCGCCGCCCGCGCGGCCGGCAACACCGACGAGGTGAATCTGTGGGCGGGCCAAGCCCATTCGCTGAGCACGGGGCAACCGGCAGGCGAACTGATCACCGACCTGGCTTCAGACGCGAAAGCGGCACTGCGGAAAGCACTTTCGGAACGAATCCAGGGTTATTGACAACGGATTTCGTTTAGACTCGGACCTGGCATCGCATCCCGCCGACCACCCCCAAGCAGGAGGAGAGCGCCATGTCCCTCGATGTACCAGCAGCACTGCTCGAACGCGCCGAAAGCGGCGACATCGACGACGCGGAATTCGTCGAATGTGTCCGTACCTCACTGCCTTACGCGTGGGAGGTGGTGAGCCGGGTCGCGGACGATCTTCGCACCGGCACCGACGAATACGCCGACAACCGCATCCCGCCGCCGGACGAAGTAGCCCGCGGTCAGCTGCTGCGCGCACTGGCCTCCGACGCCATTCGCGGCGGGCTGGAACGGCATTTCGGCGTGAAACTGGCCTTCCAGAACTGCCATCGGGTCGCGGCATTCCCGCTCTCGGCCGTCGGCGGGGAAACCTACACCCGCTACATCAGCCCCCGCGCTCAGCTGTTGAACCAGAGCCCGGAGCTTCGTAACTGTTGAGATAGCAAAAGGGCGGGCGTGGAATTTCTTCCGCGCCCGCCCTTTTCAGCTTTTACACCGTGACGACGTCGAGCTCACCCTCGGCGTACTGCGCGCGCAGACGCTTCTTGTCGAACTTGCCGACGCTGGTCTTCGGGACCTCGGCGATGAAGGTCCAGCGCTCGGGCAGCTGCCACTTGGCGAACTTGTCGGCCAGGTAGTCACGCAGCTCGGCGGCCTCGGCGGCGGCGCCTTCGGCCAGCACGATCGCCACCAGCGGACGCTCGTCCCACTTCTCGTCCGGCACGCCGATGACCGCGGCCTCGGCCACGGCCGGGTGGCCCATCACCGAGTTCTCCAGGTCCACCGAGGAGATCCACTCGCCACCGGACTTGATGACGTCCTTGGAGCGGTCGACCAGGGTGAGGTAGCCGTTGGGGCTGATCTTGCCGACGTCGCCGGTGCGCAGCCAGCCGTCGTCGAACTTGTCCGGGTCGATCTCCGCGCCGGTGGGCGAGTAGTACGAGCCGGTGATCCAGGCGCCACGCACCTCGAGCTCACCCAGCGACTCACCGTCGTTGGGGACGACCTTGCCGTCGTCACCGACCAGACGCGCCTCGACGTTGGCCGGGAAACGACCCTGCGTGTAGCGGTACGCCCACGCTTCCTCGCCCTCGACACCGGCGGGCGGGTGCCCGACGCTGCCCAGCGGGGAGGTCTCGGTCATGCCCCACGCGTGCAGGATGCGCACGCCGTGCTTCTCCTCGAACGCGCGCATCATCGCCGGCGGCACCGCGGAACCACCGACAACGGCGGTACGCAGGTGCGAAATGTCCTGCGGCGCGGCGGCCAGTGTGGCCAGCACGCCACCCCAGATGGTCGGCACGGCGGCGGCGAAACTGGGCTTCTCCGCGGCCATCATCTCCAGCAGCGGTCCCGGCTGCAGGAAACGGTCCGGCATCAAGATGTTCGCGCCCGACATCAGCGCCGCGTACGGCAGGCCCCACGCGTTGGCGTGGAACAGCGGCACGATGGCCAGCACGTAATCGGAACCGTTGAAGCCCATGCCGTTCGGCGAGTTCACCTGCATGGCGTGCAGCCAGTTGGAACGGTGCGAGTAGACGACACCCTTGGGGTCGCCGGTGGTGCCGGAGGTGTAACACATTGCGGCAGCGGAACGTTCGTCGATGACCGGGAAGTCGAAGTCCGCGGACTGCGCGTCCAGCAGCTCACGGTAGGAGTGCACGGTCACGCCCTCGGGCGCGGTGAGCGCGGCGGCGTCGCCGTTGACCACGATCACGTGCTTCACGGTCTTCAGGTTCGGCAGGTACTGCGCGAACAACGGCAGCAGCGTGCCGTCCACGAGCACGACCTTGTCCTCGGCGTGGTTGGCCACGAACACCAACTGCTCCGGGAACAGGCGGATGTTCAGCGCGTGCAGCACAGCACCCATGGCGGGCACCGCGATGTAAGCGGTCATGTGCTCGTTGTTGTTCCACATGAAGGTGCCGACACGGTCACCCTGTTCGATGCCAAGACCACGCAGCGCGTTGGCCAGCCGAGCCGAATCCGCACCCAGTTCGCGGTAGGTCATCGTCCGCACGCCGTCGCCGGTCCAGGTGGACACGTACGAGTCGCCCTGGAAGGTGGCGGCGTAATTGAGCAGTGTGGCCAGCGAAAGCTGGTCTTCCTGCATGGTGCTGCGCATCGGTGCTCCTTCAAGTCCCTGCCGTGGCATGAGCCACGTCACAACGGATGTTACCGAAAGGTTTGAACGTCGCAATCGTTTCCTCCGACAACATTCCTGCAGGTCGGCTCGTTCACGCGCGTCACCAGGCTATTTGTGCGGCGGCTGACCATCGGGGCCGCTATGGTGCGGCGGAATGCCGGGACCCGCGTGCTCGGCGTTGTACACCGCGTCGACGACCAGCTGGCGGACGTGATCGTTGTCGAGGCTGTAGTAGATCGTGGTGCCCTCGCGGCGGGTTCGCACCAGCCGCGCCATCCGCAATTTCGCCAGGTGCTGGGACACCGAAGGGCCCGGTTTGCCCACCCTCGTTGCCAGTTCGTTCACCGAGAGTTCTTGATCGGCCAGCGCCCACAGCACCTGGACCCGGGTCGCGTCGGCCAGCATCCGGAACACTTCGACCACCAGGCCCACCTGGTCGTCGGCGAGGGGTGGGCGTGCACCTGCATTCATGCGCAGATAATAGATCCGCGGCCGTTCGCGAGGCCGGCTCCGGGCCGCTATGTGAACGACGAATGCCCGCCGTACTGTGACGCGCATGGCTGTTGAGCGGATGCTGCCCACCGACGAGGCGCGCGACCTGATCGAACTGACTCGCGATATCGCCGACAAGGTGCTCGAGCCGCGCGTGGTCGAGAGCGAGAAGACCGGCGTGTTTCCCGAGGGGGTGTTCGCGGCGCTCGGGGCGGCAGGGTTGCTCAGCCTGCCTTACCCGGAGGAGTTCGGCGGTGGGGCGCAGCCGTACGAGGTGTATCTGCAGGTGCTCGAGGAGTTGGCCAGTCGGTGGGCCGCGGTCGCCGTGGCGGTGAGTGTGCACGGGTTGTCGTGCCATCCGTTGTTCACCTACGGCACCGACGAGCAGAAACAGCAGTGGCTGGAACGGATGCTTTCCGGCGAAACTGTTGGCGCCTACAGTCTTTCCGAGGCGCACGCGGGGTCTGACGCGGCCGCCCTGCGCTGCCGGGCCACCGCCGTCGACGGGGGTTATCTGCTCAACGGCACCAAAGCCTGGATCACCAATGGTGGGCGTGCTGATTTCTACACGCTGTTCGCTCGTACCGGCGAAGGGTCGCGGGGGATCTCGTGCTTCCTGGTTCCCGCCGATACTGCTGGGTTGAGCTTCGGCAAGCCCGAGGAGAAGATGGGATTGCGGGGTATTCCCACCACCACCGCGGCCTATGACGATGTTTTTCTGCCTACTGAGCGGCTGATCGGCGAAGAGGGACAAGGGCTTTCGATCGCGTTCAGCGCTTTGGATGCGGGGCGGCTCGGCATCGCTGCGGTCGCTACCGGTGTTGCTCAGCGCGCCCTCGATGAAGCGGTTGCCTATGCCAAAGAGCGAGAAGCCTTCGGCCGCAAGATCATCGACCATCAGGGACTGGGTTTCGTTCTTGCCGATATGGCCGCTGCGGTAGATACCGCGCGCGCCACCTACCTCGACGCCGCCCGCCGCCGCGACGCCGGCCTTTCGTACTCCCGTCAGGCATCGGTCGCCAAACTCGTGGCCACCGACGCGGCCATGAAGGTGACCACCGACGCCGTCCAGGTCTTCGGCGGCTACGGGTATACCCAGGACTTCCCCGTCGAGCGGTACATGCGTGAAGCGAAGGTCATGCAGATTTTCGAGGGGACCAATCAGATCCAGCGGTTGGTGATTGCGCGACATTTGGCTGGGTGAGGGGTCGGGGTCTGCCCGTTCGGGGTCGTTTGGTGGCTGTGTTTTTGGAGCGCTGGCGCGCTCGAGCGGGGCCCTGTGGGCCCCTTTGGTAGAGACTTCCTGGTGATTGCCCGAACCGAAAAGGTGATGGCCACTTCGGGTTGAGCCTTGTGGGGGGTACACGGCTCGAAAAGGTGTCGGTAGCTAATCTGTAATGTGCTGATCAGTGGCGGTCGGATGGTTCTGGCAACTGGTCAGTAAACTGGACCTCATCTCGAGACCTCGACGAAATGAGGCGCCCGATGGTGTGGTGGCTGGTCGTTATCGTGATCGTGTCCGTCGGCGCTCTGCTGTACCTGCGCGCCGAACAGAACAAGCGCAACCTGCGTGACCTCGAGGAAGCGCAGGCCGACGCCCGCGTCACCATCGAGCGACTCGGCGGCCAGGTCTACCAACTCACCCCGCGCAACGAAGCCTCCCGCCAGGCGCTGGCCGACGCCTCCGAGCGCTACAACGCCGCGGGCGGCCAGATCGACCGCGCGAGCTCCCCCGCCCAAGCCCGCCTGGCCAAACAGTCCGCATTGGAAGGCCTCTACTACATCCGCGCCGCCCGCACCGCCATGAACATGGACCCGGGCCCCGCGATCCCCACCCTCGACGGCCAGGACATCGCAGGCCAGGTCGACGAAAAACGCACGGTCGACCACAACGGCCGAGCCATCACCGCCTCCCCCACCCCCTCCGCAGGCACCCCCAACTACTTCCCCGGCGGCCGAGTAGCAGGCCGCCCCGTCCCCGCGGGCTGGTACTCCGAACCCTGGTGGAAACCCGCCCTCATCGCAGGCGCCTGGGGCGCAGGCGCAGCCCTGCTGTTCACCACTCTGTTCGCCGGCATGAGCGGAGTCGACTACGACACCAGAGCCTTCGAAGACGGCACCGGCGAATCATCCCTGGATCCCACCTACGACCAGGGCGGATACGACCCCACCCCCACCGAAACCGCCTACGACAACCCCAGCGATTTCGACACAGGCACCGGCTTCGACAGCGGCGCGGGCGGTTTCGACACCTTCTGAACGGGCCAACACCCCCACCCCTCCCCCCACGCTATACTCACCTCGGCCCGCCGAAACGTGCCCCCCGCCCTCGTAGCTCAGGGGATAGAGCACCGCTCTCCTAAAGCGGGTGTCGCAGGTTCGAATCCTGCCGAGGGCACCCAAAACTGGCCAACCGCGGAGCGGTTGGTCTTGGAGGAGACGTACCGTATCTGACCAGCGTCTTCTCGGATTGCTGACACCCATGCCGGTCCGTGTTGGTTCACAACGCCCACCGGGGCAGCTCGAAACTTGTCTTGAAGCGGCTGTGAATCCTCGATCACGGCTGACCTGTCCGATGCAAGCCCATTGACGGATGTCAACGGCATGCGACATCTTCGGCCAGGCCGAGCGTGCGTGCCGATGAAGGGTGGCGGGCTGGAGTACGATCTCTGGCCGGATAATCGCACCGTCGCCGATCATCGCACCGAAACGTGTTTGGTCCCAAGCGCTTTCACGTCATCCTCTAGGGCTAGGATGTGACATACTCCTCGCGTCGCGATCGATAGGGCGGGGGTGTGGCAGTGACGCAGGGTCGGGAGTTCGACTGGCTGGCAGAAGCTATCTCGATCTTCGGTGCGTCATGCAAGGCCATGGTGAACGGACCGGGCGATCCCGAGGCGTCAATTCGACCACCGCTGCAGAATCTCCTGGAAGCTGTGGGCAGCCACGACGCCATGGACGGCGTCCTGTGGCATTCCGAAACGCCCCTGCGTGATGTTGGCGTGCGCCCTGACTATGCGGTCGAGGTGCACGGTGAAATCGTAGGTTATGTCGAGGTCAAGCGCCCCGGTCAGACGGTCGATCCAGAGAAGTTCACCGGGCGTAACAAGAAGCAGTGGGAACGGCTCCGCGACTTGCCGAACGTCCTCTACACCAACGGCACTGAATGGCGCCTCTTTCGCTCCGGCGAGCTGATCGGTGCGCCAGTCTTCTTCGACGGCGATCTCGGAAGCGCAGGACGCTCGTTGTCCGTCCGGGAGCCTGCAGCGTTCCATGCCCTTCTGAGGACCTTCCTCCACTGGGTTCCTGAGCCGATCCGCCGTATCAACACACTGGTCCGTCGCACCGCGCCGCTGTGCCGCCTGCTACGTGCGGCCGTCCTGGAGCAGCTGGAATGGGAGGGACAGTATGCAGCTGAGGGCGCGCGTCCCGAGGAACTGCGGTTCACTGGGCTGAAAAACGACTGGCGTAGGCTGCTTTTCCCGTCAGCTGACGACGCTACCTTTGCCGACGGATATGCCCAGACGGTGACCTTCGCGCTTCTGCTGGCGCGTACAGAGGACATCTCCGTGAAAGGAGTGGGGCTACACGAGATCGGCCGACGCCTGGATAACGGACACGCCTTGATGGGCAAAGCCCTCCAGCTCCTGACCGACAACATCACAGTAAGCTTCGAGGTCAGCCTCGACCTGCTTATCCAGGTGATCGACGCTGTCGACTGGGCGGAGATCCGCAAGGGTCGACGGGATGCGTACCTACACCTGTACGAATCGTTCCTGGAGGTATACGACGAGAAGCTCCGCCAGAAGAGCGGCTCGTACTACACCCCTCGGGAAATTGTCGAGGAGATGGTGCGCCTCACCGAGGATGTGCTCCGTACCCGCTTGGGTCGCCAGGCCGGATACGCGGACGACGGCGTGCGCATCGTCGATCCGGCGATGGGGACGGGCACATACCTACACGCGGTTATCGAGCACGTCGCCGCTTGGACGGCGGATAACGATGGCCCTGGGGCGATTCCGGATGCGATAGGCAGTCTGGCAAAGCGCCTCATCGGTTTCGAGCTGCAGATGGGCCCCTTCGCCGTCGCCGAGCTAAGGGCTTCGGACTTGCTCAAGCGGTACCAAGCAGTCGCACCGCCCGACGGTATGAAGCTGTTCGTCACCGACACATTGGACAACCCGTATCTGGCCGAGGAAACCCTCGCCTCAACGTACGGCGTGATCTCGGAATCGCGTCGACGAGCGAACCAGGTGAAGGCAAACACACCGGTCACCGTCGCAATCGGCAACCCACCCTACGACGACAAGGCCATGGGCCGCGGAGGCTGGATAGAGAAGGGAAGCCCGGCGCAGGGCAGCACCCCGATCGAAGCGTTCAAGTGGCCCGGAAACGGCCGCTATGAGCACGTGCTCAAGAACCTTTACATCTACTTTTGGCGTTGGGCAACCTGGAAGGTATTCGACGCCGATCAACAGGACCAGCAGGGAGTCGTCTGTTTCATCACCCCCGCTGGCTTCACCACTGGCCCCGGTGGCCGTGGCATGCGTAACTACCTGAGGCGCACCTGCGACGAGGGTTGGGTTATAGACCTCTCTCCGGAAGGGCATCGCCCAGATGTGGCCACCCGGATTTTCCCTGGTGTTGCCCAGCCGCTGGCCATCTGCATCTTCGTCCGCAGCAAGGACACCGATCCCGATCGGCCCGCCCACATCCACTACCGAGCCGTACAGGGCAGGCGAGCGGATAAGTACCGCCAGCTCAAAGAGATCCAACTGGACGACGACGGCTGGCAGGACACGCACTCTGCCGCCATCCGCCCGTTCCGCCCAGTCACCGAGACGGGGTGGGAGGACCATCCCGCTCTCGATGATCTTTTCCTCTGGGGAAGTCTGGGAATTACCGCCAACCGCTCGTGGGTCAACGCCCCCAGCGAGCAGTTGCTCCAACGGCGCTGGGCGCGTCTGATCCACGAGGCCGACCCAGACAAACAGGCGAAGCTGTTCAAGGGGACGCGAGATCGTTCACTGCACGCCCGCCGGCCCCCGCTGCCCGGACAACCTGAGCACGCCCACGGGCTTGCAGACGAAACTGACCTCACGCCGGACCTGATCCGCATCGCCATGCGCAGCTTCGACCGGCAGTGGCTGATCTCCGACAGTCGCGTCATCGACTTCGCCCGACCCACGCTGTGGGAAGCCCTCCAGCCGGGACAGCTCTTCCTCAACCAGCAGTCCTCCCAGGAGATCGAGACCGGGCCGGCCGTCGTCGCCACCGCGCTGCTCCCCGACACCCACCACTTCAACGGCCGCGGCGGCAAAATCATGCCGATCCTCCACCCGGACGGCACACCCAATGTGCATCCGCGGCTGCTCGCCCACTTGGCAACCGAGCTCGGCCTCGACCGCATCACGGTGCACGACCTGGCCGCATATGTGGCGGCTGTCACCGGGCACAGTGGGTTCACCGAGCGGTTCGCCGAGGAACTACTCACTCCTGGCGTACGGCTGCCGCTCACTCGCGATCCCGATCTGTGGCACGAGGCCGTGAAGCTTGGCGAGCGTCTGCTGTGGGCCTCGACCTACGGGGAACGGTACATCGATCCGAACGACGGCCGACCAGCAGGAGATGTCCTCTTCCCTCCAGGCGATCCGCGTCGGCTCCGCTACGACCAGCACATCGGGACGGAGGTTCCGAGCGAAATCCACTACGCCGAGATGAACCAAACCCTGTACTTGGGTGCCGGATTCGTGAGCCCGGTCCCCACAGAGGTGTGGAACTATGACGTCGGCGGCATGCAGATCGTCAAGAAGTGGTTCGGATACCGCAAGGCGAACCCCAACAGCCGCAAGACGAGCCCACTGGACGACTTGCATGTCGACTCGTGGCCATCCAGCTGGTCGCGCGAACTCATGGAACTGCTCTCCGTGCTGCGCCGACTCACCGACCTCGCTCCCGTGCAACAGGAACTGCTGGACCGGATCCTCGCCGGACCCAAGGTCACGGTGGCAGACCTTGAGAAGGTCGCGATCTTGCCGGTGTCCGACAAGGCTCGCAGGCCCCGTCGTCAACTCAAGACCAGTCACGACGAGCTTCATCTGAACGCCGACGAGAAACCGTAGCGCCAGCTCAGCGCGTCTTCGCACAACGCTCGACATACGCTACCGCCTCTGTTCCGGTCCATGCACCTTCTGCGAGTTCACGGAGCGCGTGCATTTCCGGACTGAGTGAGGGTGTACGTCGCTGCATCTCATCGGCGAATACGCTCACCTCAGCCAGGCGTTCGCCAAGCGTGGCGCACTCGGCTTCGAAGTAGACTGCCTTGCCTCGCGGCGTGATAACCAGACTCTCACCGGTGACTTCCAGTAGGCCCATCCAACTGAGAGTTCGCACGTCGGCTGCGATGCTCTCCTGGTCAAGCCCCCGGACTGCGGCCGCTATAGCATCAGGGAACGGAATCTCGGCGGTCACGAGATGATGCAGAACCCGAATCTGTGATGGCGAGAGCGCTGGGTGCACGGATGCATGTCTAGCAGCACCGGGGACGATCTTGCCGCAGGCCGCGCGTAACGGGGCTTCTAAACAAACCGTGCGCCCGCTTCTGTCGCAATAACGCGAACGCGTGGCTCGGGGTCAGGTCACCGACACACCGATCAAACTGCCACGACACGCAGATCAACCGGATCGCCTGTCCCGACCAGCACCGCCTGTATTCAGCTCCCACCGTCACCGTCCCCATGATCGCGGAGACAGACCAACCAACAGCGCGGCAATCGCCTTGGTCTGCATCGCGGCGAGGCGCTCTCCTTCCGCGCCGTCGACATGGCGAATCCTGCGAAAACACCGTCGCGACCAGTAGCCGAGTTGGCCCGCGCGGTAGTCGCTACGACATGGGCGCGGCAGCCCGCAACGGGCTCAACCACTCGGTCACCCTCGACCAGGGCAAAGCCATGATCGATACCGCCGTCGCCCAGCGCGACGTCGAATTCACCGGTGGCCCCGCCGAATACACCAGCGGCACCGTCCACGAACTCACCACCGAATCCACCACAGCCGCCGGGTACCCCGCCGATGTGCAAAACCGGACCACCCTGGCCGCCGCGCTCGACACAGACTCCAGCGACCTCGGCCCGATCGAAGTTCTCCAGTACAGCCCAGTCCCCCGCCAGGACTTCCTGCGACCCGTCCTCGACACCACCGCCGAGGACCTCTCCGCCGCGACCGAATTCTCCATCCTCGGCCCCGTCACCGCCGTCGAACAGGTACTCGACAGAATGACCGAACTCGGCAGAGGCACGATCTTTGTTCGTCAACGGCTCCAGCGCCGCTCAACCCAACACCAGCGTCGCGGGCACCTCGATCGCCTTCGCAGGCGAGTCCGCCTACGGCGCGATGCTGCACGAAGCACTCGAGCCACGCAATATCCGGGTCGGGCAACTGATCATCCCCGGCGCCATCGGCGGCGGCGACCCCCAGTACGCACCCGACGCACTCCCCGAACAACTATGGGCAATCCACACCGAACAACGGCCCTTCCGCACCACAGTCGGGGTCGGCTAGCAACCCGGTCGATCCGGCCGGTCCGTCTCGCCACAACCCGCACCGGCTCCCTCACGAGACGGGTGCCGGGTATATTTGGTCCAGACCTACAATGCGTAGTCACCCACGGTGACCAGGCGTTTTCCGGTTGCCCATGTTTTGTGTGTCCTGCCGAGGGCACCAGAATTCGCGCCTTTCCGTTGACGAACGACGGCTGCTCGACCTCGATGCGCGGTCGATCAGGTGATCGGTTCGACTCTCAGCTGCTTGGCCAAGGCCGGCACCTCGGTGTCCACCGCGGCGAGTTCGACGACCAGATCGAAGGCCTCGTTCTCGGTCAGCGCGATGGTATGGCCGTTCAAACGAGCCATCAGCCGCGCCGCGACCCAGCCGGTGCGCTTGTTGCCGTCCAGGAATGGATGCGAGCGCACGATCGAATGCATCATGGCCGCCACCTTGCCTGCCAAGTCAGAGTAGGCGTCTTCGCCCAAGACCGTGGCTGCAGGCCGGGCCGCAGCCGCCGCCACCAGACCGGCATCGCGGATAGCCGGCCGCGCAGCGCCGAGAACCGCGGCATTGACCTTCAACAGGTCGGTGACACTGAGGTACTCGGTCACGCGTCGGCCAGCCGCTCGAGCAGCACCGCGTCCTCTCCGAGAATGTCGGTTAGCGCGGTATCGACGCGGCGCCGGTGACCCTGAGCGGCCTGCCACTGCTCGATGGCCTGCACGACCGCGGCGTTCACGCTGATATGCAGGTCATCCGCAGCCGACTTCAGCCCCTCGGCGATGTGGTCGGGGATCCTGACACTCATGGTGGTCATACCAAAATGGTAGCACCAGCGTGGAATTTGTGAATCGACCTGAGGGCCTGGGATCGGCAGGCGACCGCTCCACCACGGCGCTAGACTCAGATCGACTTGCGACCGACTATGACCAGGTATTTTCGAGGGCACCAGAATCTCCAGTTCCCGACGCTTCCCCGCCCATGCGCTCACCAACCAAGGCCGACGCATCGACACCATCGGCAGGCATCAGCCCGGTGGCGGACGAGGCAGCGCAGCACGCAGGCGCGGCGGGTGTGGGCTGGTAGGAAGCCTCGGCTCAATAACCGTCGGTCCAATTGTCGGAGTCGACCACGTAGCGCTGAATAATAAATCCGTACCGATGGTCGCGAAATCCTTCTTGTTCTTGCAACCGGTCGATCGCTGCGCGAGCGTCTTCCTCGGTGGCGTACACGCCGATCCGTTTCACCTCATCAATTCCGCCCTGTTTTCGATATGAGTGCTTCAGCAGGAAGACATCTTCCATGACAAACTCCTCTCCTTACGCAAATCCTTCAGACCAATTGTCATGCCCCAGCGTCAATCTATTGATACAGAAATCATCGGGTCGATCACGAAAACCCGGCAGGACCGACATGCGTTCCACTGCCTTTTCCGCCTCCTCCGCCGATGAGTAAATTCCAATGGTCCGAACTACATCCTCACCATTGTCGAGTTCGTACCAGTGATCAACCACGAAGACATTCTTGTCGGGTTCCATACCATCTCCTCCTCACTATTCTGGATCCTGCCAAGCGCGATCACCGTACTTCTCGATTTTGTTGTACTCGTTCCGTAGTCACCGAGTTGTCTTGCGTGTTTCCTCGCCTTCGAAAGTTCGGAGTCGATGACAGGGGTTCACGATCGAATGGTGACATCCACAGCTCCATTTTCGCTGAACCATTTCTTAAGCTCGGGACCCGCGAGAACCATAGCCGAGTTCACTCCGACATCCACTGGACCAATTATGGACCCCGAAGCGCCCGCCACCGAACATCCACCCATTCGAGCGTCCGAAAAGTCTGTCGAAGAAAACTCGCAGCCTCGCAGATCGGCGGATCCGAGATCGGCATCCGCAAAGCTTGCGCTCCGCAAGTCAGCACCAACCAGATTTGCACGCCGGAAGTCCGAGTCCTCGAAGACCGCGCTCTGAAGACGAGCATCACAGAAAATACCACCAGATGCCGAACAGTCACGACCTTCGACCTTGCGGAGATCGCTACGACTGAAATCAGCATTACGCAAATCGGCCGAAATCATCCACGCTGTATACAGATCCGCATCGGATACACATGCCGAAGTCAGATCGGCCCCATTCAAGGATGCGCCCTCCAAGAACAAACCCGATACATCAGAGCGGGAAAGATCCAGACCGTCCCCATGGAAGAGATTGGATGCCGACATCGACATCGACACCGGTGGCAATTGATCCAGATAGAGTCCCAGAGCCGCTCGAGCCGCAAGGTCAGAAGGCCAACGCTTGACATCGCTCCTGGTCCGGCCATAAATTAACTGCCCCATACTACTTTCCCTTCCACTCGAGATGTTCAGAAACTAGTTGCTGCGCGCCTTCGCCACCCCAGGCACCGAAACACCGCTGCTGCCACCGGCCCCGAGTCCCCGCGCCCTCTACCGCGCCATGGTCCGCCTCGGACGCAGCTCGCCCCACCGTTGACCCCTCGAGGTGGGATGGAACCTGGCTGTCTGGAATTTGCGAATCGGTCGAGAGCCCGGGAACGGCAGGCGACCGCCCCACCGGGCGCTAGACTCAGATCGAGTTGCGACCGACTATGACCTGGCTTTTTCGAGGGCATCACAGTTCGCCAGGGTGCGAGGAGGAGTAAGCGGTGTCGAAACCGTCCGCAGAGTTCCCTCCCCTGCCCGCGCGAATGACCTGGGCCGAGCTGAGCGCCCTACCCCCTGATCAGTCGGAACGTATCGAACTGGTCAAAGGGCATCCGGTCTGGGTTCGCACCGGCCCGCCGGAGCACCAACGTTTCGCCACTCGCCTGCGCAACGCCTTGGAGAACGCCGCGCGAGGCAGCATGAAGGCCCGCCCGGGCGAGTGCTGGCAAGTGGACACCGAAACCAATGTCTTTCTGAGCCGCTCGAAAGACGACTTCCTCACCCCGGATTTCATGGTCTACCACTGCCCCGACGAGCCATGGACGCCGATTTTCGCTGAGGACGTCGTCATCGTCGGCGAAGTGCTCTCCCCGTCCAACCACATCGGCCAGATGCTGACCAAGCAAGCCCGCTACGCCGAGGCGGGGATCGGTGAGTACTGGGAGGTTCTTCTCGACCGGGAGGGCCGACGCATCGACACCATCCTGACCTACGTCTTGGCCACGCCCACCGACCTACCGGCAGGCGTCACCCCGCTGCGACCGCGCCAATACGCCCTGGTCAGCGAATGGTCTCCGACCGTCCATCCTGAAGTCGACCTGAACCACCCCTTCCCTCTCACACTCAGCTGGACCGACCTCGAATACTGAGCCCACGCGAACAGGGCGATACCGGTGGTTGAGTCGGGATCATCCCGCCGACGGCACCAGGGTGTTCTGCCTGGCCGCGGTCCACCACTGTCCGTCCTGCTTGACCAGTACGTAGAGTGCGACCATTGCGGGGTCGGCGTCGAGCAGGGTGCCGTCAGCTGTGGTGGCGCGGGCCGTCTTGCGCGCAACGGCCACGTCTGGGCGCAAAAAGGTCACGTCGGCGACGTCGTATCGGACGTATTCGTCCTTCAGGAATCCGGCCAACCCGCGCCTGTTCGCGTCGAGTAGCGCGTCACGTCCGCTGATCAGCATGCCGGCGGCATTGCCCACCACGGCATTCGCGATGAACTGGGCGGTCATGAGTTCCGCGTCGTTGGTGTTGTACGCGGTCTGCGTGTCGGTGACAATCTGGTGGATCGCGGCGATGTCGGCGGTGTGGTCCACGGTGTCGTCGTCGATCACCGGGGGCTGAATCATGTTCGTACTCATGCACACAACCCTCAACCCTCAATAATGGTTCAGGTCAAGCATTGTGAGTCAGACCACCATGCGTTCGGCCCGCACCGTCCGGGAACGACCCGCCCTCAACGGGGCGCGGCCTGTGCGCCCCCGGCCGCCAAGGCTCCGTTGACGGTGGCCTGTAGTTGTTCGGCCGAATACTGACGGCCCGCTGATTCAAGTGCCGTCGGCGCTCATCGAGCTCACGCGCGGGCCAGTTCCTCGGACATGCAGGTGGTGATGGTGGTCAGCACTCGGGCCGCGATGGCCAGGTCTTCGGGGGAGACGGATCCGTAGGCGGGGGTCAGGATTTTGCTGGATGCGGTGCGTACCTGCGTAACCATGACTCGGCCTGCTTCGGTGGGTTCGAGCTGACCGTCGGTCGACTCGCCGAGTAGGCCGCCTTCGACCAGGGCGGTGATCGCGTCGGCGATGGTGGCGGGGTCCCACTGGGTCATGTGCGCGACTCGGGTGATGTGGGCGGTGCGGTCGATCGGGCCGTCGGCGGACAGGGCTTGGTTCAGGGTGATCCAGCGCTGCTCGTTCAGGGTGGTGCCCGACAGTGCGCGGGTCAGGATCGCGGTGTGGTGCTTTTCGGCCTGGCCGATGATCGACGGGTTCAGGGTGGTGGTCATGTCGGGCTCCTTGGTCGCGTGCGCCGTTCGGCGTGGTCATATTCTGACACTCAGTACCATTTGTGCACAAGTATCAATTTAGAGGCAGTTTCTTCAGCGACTCGGTTTCGGTGCGAACTATGATGACGACATGCCTTCCGACGACCGCGCCTTACCGCTGCGCGAACGCAAGCGACTGCGCACCCGCCGCACCCTCGCCGACGTCGCCCTTCGCCTGTTCACCGAGCAGGGGTTCGACGCCACCACCGTGGAGCAACTGGTCGACGAGGCCGAGGTTTCACGCAGCACCTTCTTCCGGGCGTTCGCCACCAAGGAAGCCGTCGCCGTCGAATCCGAGACGGAGCTGTGGTCGAAATACCTTGCGGTGCTTGAATATCGGGAACCCGAGGGACACATCCTCACCGAACTCCGGGACACCCTCACCGAAGCTGTCGAGTCCCTGCCCGAGGACTGGGACCGCCGCTACATCGCCACCCGCAGCCTGATCCTCACCGCCCCAACCCTGTTGGGCCACGTCGAATACCAACGTTCCCGCGTCGAACACCAGGTAATCGACTGTCTGACAACCAAACTCGGACTCGCCCCCGACGACCTGCGCCCGCACATCCTCGCCGAACTGACCACCACGGCGTGGAGCATCGCCGCCCGCGCATGGGTCCGATCCGACGGCGACAACGGCCGCCCAGCCCTCATCGACCGCCTGCACCACGCCTTCGCCGCCATCCCCACCGCCCTGATCCTCGCGCCGGAAGGTGCCGGGAACGCAACGGGTTGATAATTGCCGCAAGGGAATTCACCGCTGACAACAGGAGACGGTCATGAAGTTTCGTTCCACCGTTGAGCCGCCGGAACCCATGCGAGGTCTCGAAGTCCCGTCCGACGTCGTCGCGGCACTCGACGCGGGCGCACGACCACCGGTGACCATCACCCTCAACGGCCACTCCTGGAAGAGCCGAATCGCCCTCCTACGCGGCCGCCATTTGATCGGCCTCAGCCACGCCAACCGGCAGGCCGCAGGTGTCGAGATCGGCGACGAGGTCGAAGTCGAACTGGAACTGGACACCGAGCCCCGCACCGTCGTCGAACCCGAGGACTTCGCCCACGCCCTGGACGCCGACCCCCTCGCCCGCGCCGCATACGACAACCTTTCGCACAGCAACAAGCGCACCCACGTGCACGCGATCGACAGCGCGAAGAAACCCGAAACACGTCAGCGCCGAATCGAAAAGGCCATCACCACCCTGCGGGGAACCCAGACGCCATGACCACGGGTCCTTCGGCTGACTAGGATCGCTGCCGTGGGACTGGTGTTCGAGACCCGGTGGTCGGATTCTGCGTGGGTGGAGTCGGTGTGGACCTGCCGTAGTGAGCAGGTCGCGGAGATGACCTCGGTGGCGACGCAGACGTGGGGGTTGGTGTTCTGGGCGGAAAACGGGGTGCCGGGTGCGGCGGTGACCGGGCCGGAGAGTCGCACGGGTACCGCGCCGGTTCCCGAGGGGGCGGACTTCGTCGGGGTGCAGTTCGCGGTCGGGACTTCGCTGCGTGCGGTGACAGCACCGACCCTGGTCGACAGTGGGATCGTGCTGCCCGATGTGACCGCGCGGGGGTTCTGGCTGGATGGGCAACGCTGGGAGACTCCGCGCGCCGACGATGTGGAGGCGCTGGTCGAGCGGCTGGTCGGGCAGGGTGTGGTGGTTCGTGATGCCCTGGTCGCCGACACGCTGCGTGGGCTGGAACCGGCGATCACCGAGCGGACTCTCGAACGTCGATTCCGGGCGGCGACCGGGCTGACCCAGGGCGCGATCCGTCAGATCGACCGTGCGCGCACTGCGGCGCTGCTGCTGAGTGCGGGTGAGACGTCGGCCGATGTCATCGACAAGCTCGGCTTCTACGACGAACCCCACCTGGCCCGCGCGCTGCGCCGCTTCGTCGGACGGACGGCGGGGCAGCTGCGCGAGGGCGGCGAGGGTGTGATCGCGCTGGATCTCACTCAGCGCACGACGTCGTAGACCATCTTGGCGACACCGTTGGAGTAGGTTGCCGAATCACGCAGGCGCAGTTGCTGCTTGGGGCGATCGGTGCGACCGAACAGGCTCTTGCCCGCGCCGAGCAGCACCGGGAACACGAGCAGGTTGTACCTGTCGATCAGGTCGGCATCCGAAAGACGCTGTGCCAGTTCGGCACTGCCGTGGATGTAGATGGGACCGCCCTCGGTCTGCTTGAGCTTCTCGATGTCTTCGGTCGAGCGCAGGATGGTGATCTCGCCCCAGCCGTCGATCAGCGCGTCATCGGAAAGAGTCTCCGAGACAACATATTTCGGCAGATCCTTGTACGCGGCATGATCCTCGGAATCACGCCAGATCGGCGCGAACGCCTCGTAACTGCGACGACCGAACATCAGCGCGGTGGTGTCGGCCAGCTCCTCCCCTTTCAGCGAATACGCCTCCGGCACGAACTCGGTCTCCATCACCCAGCCGCCGCTACGGTGCCCTTCGACCTTCCCGCCGGGCGAATCCACCACACCGTCGAGCGACATGAATCCCGTGTAAACCAGTTCGCGTGCCATCACAATCCTCCTGAAATCCGTGCTCCGAAACTTCCTGCGGTCAGCTTAAAGACCCCGTCCCCACCCTGTCTTGGACGAAACCGACACGATGGGGAACCGCCCTACTGCCCCGCCCGCGAAACCTCGACCTCCGCGCGCTTGGTATGGATCGCGTCGCGACGGGCAGCGATACGCGCCTCACGACGCTGACGACTCTGCGCGGTGCGACGCGCATCCGAAGGCGCACGCACCGGCGCCGGTTCCTCGACCTGCGCTGGAACCCCTCCCCCGATACGCGCCCGAACCCAGTCCACCCCAGCACTGACCGCATCCCAGAGAAACGCCGCGACGATGAGAAAGACGAGCCCCGCACCTGCGATCGCGAACACTGGCCCGAACGCGCTCTCCACCAAGAATTTCCACACGAGAACAAGTCCCCCAACGTCTATGCGGCCATGCCGCGCCGATCACAACCGGCGAATGCTACAGCCGTTGCCGCCCAACCGCTACCGCTACAACGGCCGACGAACCTCAGCCGATAATCGGCACGTCCACCGACGATACTTCGGTAGTGATCCACACCCCGGACCTGTTCATGCCATCCCTCCCGATCTTCCTCGCGTTTCTCGGTGCCGCCCTCGCCATGAATCTCACTCCCGGGCTCGACACAATGTTCGTGATCGGTCAGACAATGGGGGGCGGGATTCGGGCAGGCGTTCGGGGCGCGCTGGGGATCGCCACTGGGTCCGCGTGCCACACGGTGCTTGCCGCAGTGGGCATTTCGGCTCTGGTCGCGGCGTCTCCCGTGTTGCTCAGCGTGCTGACCTACGCGGGAGCTGCCTATTTGGTGTGGATCGGGGTCGCGATGGTGCGACGCCCGTCAGCTGCCACGCTGCCCGTCGAGACGGGATCGTCGGATGCCTTTCGGCGAGGAGTGCTGACCAATCTGCTCAACGTGAAAGTCATCCTCTTCTACCTGACTTTCCTACCGCAGTTCCTCCGCCCGTCGGACGGCCCCGAATGGCAGCAGGTCGTGTTCTACGGCATGACCTTCAACGTACTCGGCACCACGTTGCTGCTGGCGGTAGCGCTGGTCAGCAACAAGCTCGTGGGCGCGCTCGGCACTTCGGACAAACCCGCGATCATTGCCTCGCGGGTCTGCGGCACCGCCCTCATCGCACTCGCGATAGGCCTGGCGCTGACTCGGTGAATCCCGGCGATCAGCGCTGGCGCCAGCTCAGGGGGCCGGGGAGGTCGACGCTGTTTTTGCGGGTGCGGGAGTTCCAGGACCAGGGGCCGATTTTGAGGCCCCAGGAGGACAGGCCGGCTTGGGTGAAGTTGAACTTCAGCGGGCCGAACGATTTGCGCTGGCGGAACTTGATGGGCATGGGTGACCTCCGTGATCGTCACCAGGATAGCCGATTCGGCTATGCGCCACCGGTTTCCGTCGGATGGCCGGCGGCGCGACCTGCGATGAGATTCTCGGTGAATCGGGCGATGTCCGCGGACAGGGCGGGATGTGCGCAGGGGTGCGGGGCCTCGCTGACGGCGAGATCGGCGATCGTGGTGAGGGTTTCATCGATGATGCGCTCAGCGTCGGTCAGACCCCAGGCATGGCCCTCGGCGACGAGGTGGGCGCGGGTGATAGCTCGGTGACGGTATTCGCGGTGTACCGCGAGCGCCATTTCACCGTCATTGGGCTGGTGGACCTGCGGGACGACGTCGTACGCGGGAGCGAGAACGGTCGAGCCGTCGAGGTGGTGGAGCAGGGAGATGTTCTTCGCGTGCATGTCGAGATTGCCCAGTGCGACCGACATTGTCGTCATGCGCAGTAGCTTCTCCATCGATACCCGATCACCGACCGCAGACAGGACGGCGGCGATGCGGGCCGTGCTGACTCGACCCCCGAACTTCTGGTACTTCTGATCGCCGCCCGCTCCGAGCACCTGACTGAAGTCTTCCTGATGAATCCTTCCGGCGGGGCAATCGACAGACCTGTCGTACCGCTCGACGACCAACGCGGGCGTGCCGTCGAATTCTTCTATAACAGTGTGGAATTCAGCCAGCCCTATCGCGCGAGCGAAGCGGGCACCGTATTCCTCGTCGTAGATGGCGGTCGGGTGGTCGCGCGAAGACGGCTTGAGAATGTGCGTCGACGGGTAGCCGTCGATCACCCGGTTCCAGCCGTGGACGGTATGCGCCAGGACGATCTTGTCCTGCACGCCTGCCAACGAGGTCTTGCCGCCAAGCGGGTCAGCATCCGCCCTTCCGGCAGCAGCTCGCGGAAGAAGTTCTGCCGCCGGTCTTTACGTGGCCGCGTCGCGATGGCCGTCAAGGGAGTGGACATCGACAGGATCGTGCTGTCGATGCCGAATTTCTCGACTGCTGCCGAATCCGCGATGAAGTCGAAGTTTCGCCAGGTTCCGACGAGGGTTCCGATATGGGTGTCGTACAACTCGACGAGCAGGTCAGCCATGGTCGTTCTTCGGGTCGATGGTGGCGGTGAGGTGCATTCCGGTTTCGCGCATCATGGCGAAGAGGCGGTCGGTGTAGATCGAGGGTTTGCCCGCTTCGATCTCCCAGATATAGCGCTGGGTGGTGCCGAGGCGCTGGGCGAGTTCGCGCTGACTCAGGCCGTTCAGCAGGCGTGCCTGTTGCAGGATTCGGCCCAGCGATTCGGCGCTGGTCACCTTGCCTTGATATGCCACGACAGCTCCTTGACTACCTTTTAGGAGTCAGCATACCTGACTACCTTTTAGGAGTCATCAGCCGCGACTACCTAAAGGTAGTCAATTTTTGCGGTGGTGGGCGAGGGCGAACAGGGCGAGGCCGGTGAGCAGGGCCAGGGAGGCGGCTATGGCGAGCAGGATCAGTGGGAGGACCGCGTTGGGGTGGGCGGGGGCGCTACGGTGGATGAGCAGGGCCGCGGTGAGGGGGCCGACCATTCCCAGGCCTGCGGCGGTCAGTAGCAATCCGCCGGTGATCAATTCGACGGTGCCCAGTGTGAAATTGGATAGCGACCGCATGGGCTTGATATGCACTGACATGACCTCCCCTTTCGTTGGTAAAAGAAAGGTACCGCGGTCGGTGTGTGAATCCGCGGTTGACAGATCCGGCTGTGGCTGAACTGTCATCAGCAAATTGTCAGCGACCGAAATTGTCGACCCATTCACGACGCCCCATTTCACGGCGCCGTCACGTGAATGGGTTAGTTGGCGCCGACCAGTTCGCGGTCGCGCAACGATTCGAGGGCATCGTGCGTCGGGGATTCCGGTTGCACCGTGTAGACCACCAGCGTCTGATCCTGGTCGCCGGGGAGATCCAGTGCCTCGTAAGCGAATTCGAGGCGGCCGACCACGGGGTGCTGGATCAGCCGGTTGCCGTGGGGGGCGCAATCCTGGGTCTGGATCGACCAGATGCGGTGGAACACAGGGTTTTCCGCGGTGAGTTCGTCGATCAGCGAGGTCAGTCGGCGATCACGGGGGCAGCGGGCCACCTGGCGACGCAGGTACGCGGCGGTTTCCGCGGCGACGGGTTCCCAGTCGGGGTAGAAGACACCCGCGTCGGGGTCGAGGACGGTGAAGCGTGCCAGGTTGCGGTGGCCACCTGCGGAGATCCCGAATACCTTGGCGCCCACGGCATTCCAGGCCAAGACCTCCATGTGTCGCCCGAGCACGAACGCCGGTGTGGTGATCGAGTCGAGCAAGGCCCGGGTGCCGGGGCGGACCATCGGGGCGTAGTGGTGATCGGGGTCTGACGGGCGGACCAGGGTGTAGAGGTGGTCGCGTTCGGCGGCGTCCATGCGCAGCGCGCGGGCCACGGAGTCCAGCACCGAATCGGGAAAATCCGCGCCGCGACCACGCTCGAGCCGGGTGTAGTAGTCCACGCTCATCCCGGCCAGCGCCGCGACGTCCTCGCGTCGCAAACCGCCGATCCTGCGGCGTCCGTATTCGCTCAGTCCGACGGCGGCGGGTTGCATGCGGGCGCGCCGGGTTCGCAGGAACTCGCCGAGAGCGGGTGACGACATGCCAGACAGCGTAGGAGCCCGCCCACAGCCTGTAACTTCGGGACCCAGGTAAACGGCGGCTTGCGCGCGTGGCATCGTGCGAGGCAGATCGGTGCGCACCGGTGAACTACGTGTGACCGGAAAGCGAAATGCCAGGTAGCGACGCTGCGAGTGCCCTGTTTCACTGCCCTGTTCGCAGCAACTCGATCAGCGCCGTGACGCTCTGCTCGCCGCGGCCTTCGGCGACGGCGCGACGCAGCAACTCGTGGACAGGGCCGTGCCAGGGCAGGTCGACACCGGATTCGGCGGCCAGGTGCGCATCGCCGTCGATGGCGGTGTGGAACACCTCGATCGACGAGCCGAGCCGGGTGTAGTCCTTGCTGTCGATCTCCGCGGCCATGATCGGCAGCAGTGATTCGATCATCTGCAACCACTTCGTCGAATGCGGCACCATGGTGCGCGCGGGCAGACCACGGGCGGCCAGAATCGCCGCGCCTTCGAAGAAGCCGAGCAGCGTCGGCAGCAGGGTCGCGCCGACCGCGGATTCGTAGAGGGCGGCGAGATCCGGTTCCGGGCCGAGGAATTCGAGATCGCCACCGAGCACGCGCAGGGTCTGTTCCTGATCGGCGAACACCTCACGGTCGCCACCGAAATACAGCAGGGCGTCCGGATTGCCCACTGCCGCAGGGACATTCTTGATCGCGCCGCCGAGGAAGCGCGCACCGGCACCAGTCGCAAACGCCGCGAATTCCCTTGCCTGCGAAGGTGTTCCGCTGTTGACAGTGATGAGATCACGACCCGCCAACTCGGCGACTCCGCGCAGGCTCTCGCCGGTAGCAGCGAAGGTGGTCAGGGAGGCGATGATCACCGGACTGGCCGCGACGGCGTCGGCGATGCGCTCGTGCGCGATCGCGCCGGCGCTGACCAGGGGTGCGGTCCGCGCGTGGCTGCGGTTCCACACGTGGGTGCGGTAGCCCGCGGCGAGGAAGGCCCCCGCCAGCGCGCTGCCCATCGATCCGGTGCCGAGCACGGTCACGTGTTTGTCGGTCATCTTCGCTCCGATCAGGGGAAGGCCGGGCGACCTTCCTCCTACCCGAAGTCTCGGCGCGCACTCATGAGGCGGACAAGTACGCACTTTGGTCGCCAGTTGCGCACCCTCAGGTAATCGACCAGGTCAGCGCCACCGGGGCGAAGCGGACTGTGTGGCGGGCCACCGCGGCCGCAGGATCGGCGTGCGGATTTGTGAACCTTGCCAACGCCGCGACGAGGTCCACGCGCCACGCTCGCCGCGCCGTAGAGTTCGAGTTATGTCGGACCCCGAGATGACCGAATTGGTGCAGCGCAGCGTCGAGGACGCGTTGCTGGGTGGGCCGCGGCGCTATAACCGGAAACAGGTCGCGGAGCAGTCGGGGGTGCCCGAGGCGGAGTCGCGGCGGTTGTGGACCGCGATGGGGTTTCCGGCCAACTCCGACGACGAGATCGACTTCGCACAGATCGACATCACCTCGGTCACCAACTTTCGGAGCATGAAAGTTGTTGCGGCGTCCAATATTCGGCAGCAGGCGGCGGCGGCACGCACGATCGGTCAGGGGATGGCGCGGCTGGCCGAGTGGCAGGCCGATCTGGTGTTGGCCGAGATCAAGGCGCGGGCCGCGGCGGCCGATCCGGCTGTTCCGCTCGAGGAAAGAATCAGCGCCGCAACCGAATCCACGATGGCCAGCATCGAACAGTTGCAGTCGTATGTGTGGCGTCGACATCTAGTGGCCGCGCTCGCCCGGTCCAACGAGGTGACCGGCGAGGGTTCGATGCGCACGTTGGCGGTGGGGTTCGCCGATATGGTCGGGTTCACTCGACTCACCCGGCACCTGCATCCTGACGAATTGTCCACGCTGCTAGAAGCTTTCGAGTCCACGACGACGTCGGCGATCACCGACAACGGCGGTTGGGTGATCAAGAATGTCGGCGACGAGGTGATGTTCGCCGCCGAGAACGCGGAGGACGCGGCCCGGATCGCGCTGGCTATTCAGGAATCGACCATGCTCGTGGGTGGGACGCCGGAATTGCGGGTCGCTTTCGCCTATGGCGAGGTTTTGCAGCGTTTCGGTGACCTGTATGGGTCGGTGGTCAATATCGCCGCGCGGCTCACCGGCGTGGCCAGGCCGGGCAATATTCTGATCGACGATGCCGCCGCCGATGCCCTGGACGACAATCCCGAATTCGCCATCCGGCATTTGCGCAGCGTGCGCGTGCGCGGCTTCAACCGCCTGCGCCCGCACCGCTTGCGACACGCATGATCAAGGCCGTGTGCTGGGCTGACGCACCGTTGCCTAGGGTGTTGTAGTGGACTTGGATTGGCACAGCGTGCGCGCGGACTACACCGTCTTCGCCGACGACGCGGTCCTCGCGTTGAACAAACCGTCGGGGATTTCGGTGACCGGGGAGCGGCACGACACCGATCTGGTGGAGTTGGCGCAGGCCGCGGGCACGCAGCTGTACCCGGTGCACCGGATCGACAAGGTGACCTCGGGGCTGGTGCTGCTGGCCACCGATCTGGCCGCGCACGGTCCGTTGACCAGGCAGTTCAACAATCAGACCGCGCGCAAAACCTATCTGGCGATCGTGGCCGATGCCGACCTGCCCGATCGTGGCGAGATCGATCTGCCGTTGAGTGTGGGGCGCAAGAACCGGGTGCGCATTGCCGCGCCCCGCGAAGCGATCAAGCGTGAGGGCGACCGGTGGTTCGTCGACGAGGCCGACCTGCTGCCCGCCAAGAACTACCCCTCACGCACCGACTTCACCACCGTCGCCCGTCGCGGCGAGCACGCGCTGCTGGCGCTGCGGCCGGTGACCGGGCGACGTCACCAGATCCGCGTGCAACTGGCCTGGATCGGCCACCCGATCCTGGGCGATCCCCTGTTCGACCGCACCGCCGCACTCCCCCGCACCCACCTGCACTCCTGGAAGCTGGGCCTGGACGCGAACTGGCTGACCCCACCGGTCCTCGACCTCGAGGCCACCCCCGGCCCCGATTTCTGGACCCCGCTGACCACCGACCCCGACGAGGCCGCAGCACTGCTCGAGGCCGCGAAAACCGGCGGCTGATCCAGCCGCCGGGTCCACTCAGACCAGTCGCCAGTCGCTACCGCCGGCGTTGCGAGCGGTCACCTCGATCGTCGCGGTCTCACCCTGCTCGTCGACCGCTGTGCAGTTGAAGATGCTGCCGACCTCGACGATCTTCATCCCCTGCCCGCAATCCACCGTCACCGGGAAACCCACCTGCGCCTCGACCTCGGTGGTCAGTCCGGCAGCGGTTTCGGCGAGGTCGAACACCACGTCGCGGGTGGTGAACTTGACCGCGCCCTCGTTGTCTTCGACCTTCACGTCGACGCGCACGTCATTGCCGTCGAGTACGGCGATGCAGACGAACACATCGCCGGTCTTCGGATCGTCGGCCAGCCGTGGGCACTTGACCGAGGAGACCTTGCGCGACATCGACGCGTAGGCCTTGTCGAGCTCGGTGGTGATGTCCTTTTCCAGGGCGTCGTAGTCCGGCCCGCCGATCGAGAACGACGCCTCGCATCCGAACAGGGCCAGCGAGAGCGGAATCGTCAACGCGCCCAGTAGGACTCGCGCTTTGGGTACAGCAAAAGAGAGTGACACACCGGTAAAGCTACGCAGTGCGCGACGTAGCACCCCGCCGCATCCCACACACCGGAACGCACAGATCCGCAGGCGTGAAAGGTGACACAGACCACTATGCAGGTTTTCGCCCGTGGTGCGACTCATGGAGACGAATAAACGCAGGTCATCTAGCCTGGAATGGTGCCGATGAGCAATCCCGGCACACTCTGACGCAACGGAGCGATCCCAGAGAAGAAAGCGACTGCCGATGATCCTGGCGGCTCAGCTCAGCGATACCCACTTCGACCTCAGCGCACGCAACACCGAACGGGTGGAGGCGGTGATGGGCTATCTGGCGGACCTGCCGCGCAGGCCCGACGTCATCCTCGTGACCGGCGACATCACCGATTCCGGTGCGCCGGAGCAGTACGCGCAAGCACGCCTGGCCCTGCGCACCGACATCCCCGTGTACCTGCTGCCCGGCAACCACGACGACCGAGCCAACTTCCGCACCGCCCTGCTGGGCGAGCCCGCCGCGACAACTCCGATCAACTCCGTGCACCGCATCGGCGCGCTCACCGTGATCATGCTCGACTCGAGCATCCCCGGCGAACCCGCAGGTCTGCTCGGTGAGGACACCTTCGATTGGCTGCGCGCCACCCTCGCCGACGCACCGGCCGACGGTCCCATCCTGGTGGCGCTGCACCACCCGCCGAAGAAGGTGTTCAGCCCGGTCGTGGATGTCATCGCGCTCGCCGATCCCGGTCGCCTGGCCGCCGTGGTCGCTGGCGATCCGCGCGTGGTCGGCATCCTCACCGGCCACGCCCACTCCCCGATCGCCACCACGTTCGCGGGCAAACCCATGATCACCTGCCCCAGTACGGCGTCGGTGCTGGGTGGTGCGTGGGAGGTCACGCCACCCCATCGCGTGATGGACTACGCCCCCGACCCCGCCATCGCCCTGCACGTGATCGACGAGAACTTCGGGCTCACAACACATTTCCGCACCGTCGCGATGGGCGGCTGGCTGGGAGAGCCGCCACCCGGCTGACCGACTACGGAAGCCACGACCCGGCGTAATCGTCCAATCGGCCGCTCGAAAGGCCAGATTCTGTTTTTTCTGGAGCGTTTTGGACGATTACGCCGGTCCGGCTGCAGCGCAGAGCAATTCCATCGTTCGGATGACGACGGGGTTGTAGGACTCGGAATCTTTGACGTGCGCGCAGACCGTGCGCCTCGGCGTCGGGTTGGTCAGTTCCAACGCGCAAGCCCCTGGCGGAAGTTCTGTGGCGCCCAGGCGAGGGATGACGGTGATGCCGATTCCGCGAGCCACGAAGCGCAGGGCCGACGGGTAGTCGGTGGTTTCCACTTCGAAGCGGGGCGTGAAACCTGCTGCGGCGCAAGCGTTCAGCATTGCCTGGCGGCAGGGTCCGCGGCTGATGTCGCTGTCGATCCAGCGGTATTGCTCGAGCTCGGCCACGTCCACCGTGGTGCGGCCCGCGAGTTCGTGGCCTGCGGGGACCACTGCCACGTAGGGCTCGGTCATCAGGTCGCGGTGGGTGTAGCCGGGGACGTGGGTGGGTTTGTCCAGGCGGATGGTGAGGGCGATGTCGGGGCGGTGGACCGAGACGTCGGCCAGTTCGTCGACGATGCGCAGGCGGATTCGGGTGTCGGGGAATTCGTGGGTGAGGGTGGCGACGACGTCGGGCATCCAGTTGGTGCCCGCGGAACTGAAGGTGTTGATGGTGATGCGGCCCGCTTTGCCCGCTCGCAGGTCCGAGACCGTCGAGCCGAGCGCGTTCAGTTCATCGAGCACTTTGGCGGCCTCGCCCGCGATCACCCGGCCCGCCGGCGTGGGTTGCACGCCGCGGCCGACGCGCTCGAGCAGTTGCAAGCCGATCTCTCGTTGCAGCGCGGTGAGGTGTTGGGAGATCGCCGACGGCGAGTAGCCCAGCGTCGACGCGGCCGCTGCCACCGAACCGGTCGCGACCACCGAGCGGAAGATCATCAGGCGATGGGTGTCGATCATGCGGGCCCCTTCATAACCGCTTGTGCTTATCTCTTGGCGAGGCCACCGTAGAGGCATGAAGTCGCGCCTGCCCGCTTTCGCCCTGGTCGCCGTGATGGTCGCCTGGGCTTCGTCGTTCGTGATCATTCGCGGTATCGCACCGTATGTTTCGCCGGTGGCCATGGCCTCGGGGCGGCTGCTCGTGGCCGCGGTCGTGCTGGGTGGGCTGTTGGCGGTTCGTGGCGGACGAATGCCGCGCGGGCTGGCGCTGTGGCTCACGTTGGCGTACGGCGTGTTGTGGTTCGGGCTGTATACGGTGCTCGTGAACGCCGCCGAACAGCATCTCGACGCGGGCACCACCGCGCTGCTGGTGAACATCGCGCCGATCGTGGTCGCGGTGCTGGCCGGGCTGTTTCTGAACGAGGGGTTCCCGCCGCTGCTCATCGTCGGGATCGCGGTCAGTTTCAGCGGAGCGGCGATCATCGCGTTCACCGGGCCCGGCCATCGCGACCGGATCGGCGTGCTGCTCGCGGTGGCGGCCGCGCTGCTCTACGGCATCAGCGTGGTCGCGCAGAAACTGGTGCTGCGCACGACAGACCCGCTGCCCGCGACCGCGATCGGCGCCATCGCCGGGGCTGCGGTCCTGCTGCCGTGGGCGCCGGGCATGGTCCGCGAACTCGCCGACGCGCCGCTGTCGGCCACGATCGGCGTCGTCTATCTCGGCTTGATTCCCACCGCTATCGCCTTCCAACTGTGGGCCTACGCGCTGACGCACACTCCCGCGGGCGTCACGGCCTCCTCGAGCTACGCGGTTCCCGCACTGGCCATCGTGATGTCGTGGATCTTTCTCGCCGAAGTCCCCACCGCGACCGCCCTGCTCGGCGGCACGCTGTGCCTGGCGGGCGTGGCCATCGCCCGCCTGAAGCCGAGCATGTTCCGCACACCCTCCCCCATCAACGACGAAGAGCTGACCCCGGCACGCACCGCCTGACCCGACGGCCACCAGCCCGCTCCCCTGGCAGACTGGACACGTGAGAGACAAGCCTGTGGGTCTGCCCAGCGGTCCACTGCGCCCGATCGAGCTCGCCAGTGGCGCGGTGATGGCGGGACTGACCGTCGGACTGATCACCGTCGGCTCGCTGGTCCCGATGGCCGCCGCACTGCAGCTGGTCGCGGCGGTGCCGTTGGGGTTGCTGGCGCAGCGGTATCGGTTGCGGGCGCTGGTCACGGCCACTATCGCGGCGATACTGGTGACCTTTGTGGCCGCCGGGATGATGCCCGCGCTGGGGGTGGCCGGGGCGGCGACGCTGGCCGGAATCATCGGCACGGTCAAGCGGTGCGGGGGTGGGTTGCCCGCGGTGGTCGTGCTCGCGGTGATCGCGGGCGCGGGATGGGGTGTGTTCTCGATCGGCACGCTGCTGGTCCTCGCACGTGCCAGGGAGTTGTTCTTCGAGGCGATTCGCAACACCGCGAAGGGGATCCAGGATCACGCCGCCAACGTCGCCGCGCTGGAACCGCTCGGGCGCATGGCCGCCGAGGCCACCGATGCGGTGCTGCGCTGGTGGTGGGTCTACCTCGGTGTGTTCACAGGCCTCGGTGTGCTGGTCAGCGCCATCGTGTCGTGGTTCGTGCTGGGCGCGGTGCTCGATCGACTCGAGTGGCTGCCCGGCAGTGATCGGCTCGACGCGCCCGCCGATGACCGGCCGGTCGGACCGTTGCCGGTCGCGTTGCACGGAGTCGGTTACCGGTACGAGGGCACACATACCGACGCATTGGCCGATATCGATCTGAGCATCCATCCGGGCGAGTTCGTGGCCGTCGTCGGGCACAACGGTTCGGGCAAATCCACCTTGACCCGCGTGCTGGCAGGCAGACCCCCGACCACGGGCGTGGTGGATCGGCCGGGCTCGGCGGGCTTGGGCGCGATCGGGGGGACCGCGCTGGTCCTGCAACGTCCGGAAAGTCAGACGCTGGGTGTCTCGGTCGCCGACGATGTCGTGTGGGGACTGTCGCCGGAATCGGCCGCCGAGGTCGACGTGACCGGGTTGCTCGCCGAGGTCGGCCTGGCCGACATGGGCGCGCGCGAGACCGCCACCCTGTCCGGCGGCCAACAGCAACGCCTCGCCGTGGCCGCCGCACTGGCCCGCCGCCCCGCGCTGCTCATCGCCGACGAGGCCACCTCGATGATCGACCCCGACGGTCGCCGTGAACTGGTCGCGCTGCTGGCCGAACTGCCGCGCCGCCACGGCACCGCGGTCGTGTTGGTCACCCACCACGAAGCCGACGCGACCGCCGCCGACCGGGTGATCCACCTCGCGAACGGCCGCATGGTCGACCATCTCGCGACCTGGCCGCACCCCGCCCGCGATCAACGCCGCGCGCCGATGGGCGCCCCCGTGCTCGAACTCGCCGACGTGCGACACACCTACAACCGCGGCACGCCGTGGGAAGCGCCCGCGCTGCACGGCGTCGACCTGTCGGTGCGGCAGGGTGAGGCGTTGCTGATCGTGGGCGGCAACGGGTCCGGCAAATCGACGCTGGCCTGGATCATCGCGGGGCTGATCGCGCCGAGTTCGGGACGCTGCGAACTGCGTGGCACCGCGGTCGACAAGCAGGTCGGACGGGTGGCGCTGGCGTTCCAGCACTCGCGGTTGCAACTGCAGAAGCAGACCGTGGGTGCCGAGATCTCCGACTGGGGTGGACGTGCGACCGGGTCGGGTGCGGTCGGGCAGGCGCTGGACGCGGTGGGCCTGGATCGTCGGCTGGCCGCGCGTTCGATCGAGGAACTCAGCGGCGGGCAGGCCAAACGGGTGGTCCTCGCGGCCATGGTGGCCAGCCGTCCGCAGGTGGTCGTGCTCGATGAACCGCTGGCCGGGCTGGATCCGCAGGGTCGCGCCGAGATCGTGGAACTGATTGCGCGACTACGAGATTCGGGTCTGACGCTGGTGATCATTTCGCATGATGTCGCCGAGATGTCGATGGTGTGCGATCGCACGGTGCATCTGGACGAGGGAGTGCTCGTGTCGGCGGACGCACATGCCGTCGCCAGGTCGGACCGCTCTCGTGAGCGAGCGTCGTTCGCGGCGGGGCTTGCCCTGGGACGCCGAGGAGAGGAAGGCGCGACGGCCAACCTGCGTACGGACTCGCCTTCGATCGGACGGCAGCGCCCGACCCATCGCACCGACTCGCCGCCTATCGGACGCCAGGGCCCGGCCCATCGAACCGGCTCACCTCTTCCCGGCGACACGGCGAACTCGCAGATCAGCGCACCGAAAGGCCCGATCCGATGAGCACCGTGTTGCTGCGTGAAGTCCCCGTCGACAGCGTCATCCATCGCCTGTGGGCGGGCACGAAGATGATCGCCGCGTTCAGCATCAGTTTGCTGCTGATGTTCCTGCCGACCTGGCCGGTGCTCGGGGTGATCATCGCGTTCCTGGTGCTGATCTGGGCGCTGGGGCGGTTGCCTCTGGGCGCGATCCCCCGGCTGCCGTGGTGGTTCTGGGGGCTGGTGGTGCTGGGCGGTCTGATCAACGCACCGATCGGCATGAAGGCCGTGCTCACCTACGCGCAGGTGTTCGTGTTCGGGATGGTGTTGGTGGCGGCGTCGTTCCTGATCGCCTTCACCACGCCGATGGGCGAGATCGCGCCCGCCCTGGCGAAACTCGGTGCGCCCCTTCGTAAATTGCGTCTACCGGTCGACGAATGGGCCGTGGTGGTGGCACTGACGCTGCGCGGTTTACCCCTGCTGTTCGACGAGATCCGGGTGCTGCGCGCCGCCCGCAAACTGCGCCCCAAGGACAAACTGCTGCACCGCGCCGCCGACAACCCGCTCATCGACATCCTCACGGCGTGCATGGCGGTGTCCTCGCGACGCGCGGGCGAACTCGGCGAGGCGATCACCGCGCGCGGCGGCACCGGCATGCTCACCGCGCTGCCCAGCCGGCCCGCCCGCCGCGACGCCGTCGCGCTGACGATCGTGGCCGCGGTCTGCGCGGGGTCGGTGGTGTTGAGCAACGTGCTCAGCTGAGCCTCCCCGGCGCGACCCGATCCGCGGGCGATACTGACCGATGTGACCGACAGCGAGCACACGCTCCCCGCCTGGCGCAAGCCCACCGAAGGCGAATCGCGCCTGTCCGCCACCCTCGCGATCCTCGCGCTGGTGGGCGTGCAGGCCATGCTGCCCAACCAGTTCCTGCCCTCGCCGGCCTGGCTGCTGCCCGCGCTGGAACTGGGTGTTCTCGCGGTGCTGCTGGTGGCCAACCCGAGCCGGATGGACCGGCAGGAGCCGTGGATCCGCAAGCTCAGTCTGCTGCTGTCGGCACTGATCAGTTTCGCCACCGCACTGTCGACCGTGCGGCTGGTACAGGCCATCGTCGCGGGCTCGATCGACTCGCAGCCCGACGAGCTGCTGCGCAGCGGCGCGATCATCTGGACGACCAATATCATCGCGTTCTCCCTGTGGTACTGGGAGTTCGACCGTGGCGGTCCGGCCGCGCGAGCCGCGGGTCGAGAACCGAAGCCGGACTTCCTGTTTCCGCAGATGCAGACCCCTGGCCTGGTCGACAAGGACTGGCGACCCGAATACCTGGACTACCTGTACCTGGCCTTCACCAACGCCACCTCGTTCGCGCCCGCCGACGTGCTGCCGCTGTCGCGCTGGTGCAAGGTGATGATGATGGCCCAATCGGTGATCTCGCTGGTCCTGGGCGCGATGGTGATCGCCCGCTCTATCAACATTTTGAAGTAGCCGCAATACCCGGATTTCACTGTCACGAAACCTGTTGGCCGCTATCGTTCTTCACAAGATTCGAGCTAGGCAGCTTCACACGCCGTCACCCGTGGGGGACTCGCGGTTACGGCGTTCGTACACGCTTCACACCTGATGAAATCCAGATGGGAACGTTCCTATGATCATCCGTAAGATCGCCGCGGCCGCTATTCCCGCGCTCGCCGCCGCCCTGGTGGGCACCGGAATCGCCGGCGCCGAGCCGGTGACCCCGAATGTGGAGTACCGCACCGAACTCGTCGGCAACACCATCATCACCACCCTCACCCACGGCACCTTCGTGCTCACCGGCGGCGCGGTCGACATCCGCGACTCCGCGGGCGCGACCCTGGTCTCGCTGCCGCTGTCGGTGCGCGACGGGCTGTTGGAATACCCACTGCCGCATGCGGTTTCCGCCGACAGCACGGTGCTCGAGCTGACCGCTGTCAAGGATGTCGCGGCCGCGCGGCCGAACCTGACACCGGTCGCCTCGCCGCAGGAAAACTATGCGGCACAGACGAACTTCAACTCCACCTTCGGAATGGCTACTGCCGTAGGCGGTTTCGTCGGCATGGCCATCGGCGCCGTCATCGGCCTGGTGGTCGGTGCGGCCGCGGGCGGGGTCGGCGCGCTGCCCGGCCTGGTCACCGGGGCCAGTGTCGGCGGGGTCATCGGCACCCTGGTCGCCGGTGGGCCCACGCTGATCATCGCGGGCATCGACCTGATCAACACCTGGAACGCGCCTCCCGGCACCACCCAGTGGGCAGGAAAATAATCTGATCTCCTTGTCGCACCGACGCCTACACTGGCGTCGGTGCGACAAGGAAACGGACTCGACATTCCCGAAACCCTGCGCGATCTGTGCGCGCCCGACCGGATGGCGCTGATCGTCTACGACATGCAGGTCGGCGTCCTGGGCCAACTGCCCGACGGCCAGGACATCGTGGAAAACGTGGTGCGCGTGGTCGAAGCGGCCCGGCGCGGCGGTTATCCGGTGATCTTCCTGCGGCACTTCTTCCCGCCCCGGCGTTTGACCGGCATGTACGGGATGCGGCTTCTGATGAGCTGGCAGCAGGCCGACACCGTCGACGACGTGGCCTTCATCCTGCAACGCGATACGCCCGCGTTCGAGCTGGTACCGGAGCTGGTGCCGCGCGAGGATGAACTGGTGCTGGACAAGATGTCGATGTCGGCGTTCGAGGGCACACCGCTCGCCACACTGCTGCGCGATCTGCGGATCGGCTCCTACGCCATCGCGGGCGTGGCGCTCGAGATCGGCATCGCGCCGACGGTGTCACACTCCACGGATCTGGGCTTCGTGCCCGTTGTTATCAGCGATGCCTGCGGCGGTCGCGACAAAGAGGCGATGGCTCGGGCGTACGACGACTTCGCGTTCCAGGGCAATGCGCTGGTCACCGACATCGACACCATCACCGGTTTGATGGCCGAAAACTGACACCGGCAATCTCTCAGCACCGGATTTTCGGCCGCCTCGGATCCGAGGGGCGAGACGGAACGCCGCAGGCGCAGTATCGCCCCTCGGAAACCTCAATTCTGTTCGCGCAGCGCGTTCTTGGCCGCGTCCTGGGCGGAATCGACCTGACCGGCGAACTTGCCGCCCGTCTTGTCGTCGACCACGTCACCGGCCTTGTCGATCACGCCGTCGACCTTGTCCGCATGCTCGGAGGCCAGGTCCATCGCCTTGCCGGCCAGGTTCTTGAAATCCACCGCGTACTCCTCGATCGTTGTTCACCGATACAACCGCGACTACCCTAGCAACACTGCAGCTTTCACGAGTCCCATACGGGATGCCACAGGCGGCCGGTGTCGGTCCACGCCTGGAAGCGGACGGTGCCCGACAGTTCGGGGGTGACCCATTGCGCGTCGTGGCGTTCGTCGGCGGTCATCTCGTTGGTGAACGGGCAGGTATCGGTGCGCAACCCGTCGAGTTCGGCGGCGATGCGGCGGGCCTGTTCGTAGCCGAATCCGGTTCCTACTCGGCCGATGTAGGTGAGGCCGTGTTCGTGCGGGATGCCCAGCAGTAAGGATTTGAACAGTCGTTTGTCGCTGCGTCGCCAGCCGCCGACCAGCACTTCCCTGGATCGCCAGTTGCGTTGTTTGAGCCAGGTTTGGGTGCGTTTGCCGGGTTGGTAGACCGAGTCGAGGCGTTTGGCGACGATCCCTTCCTGGCCCTGCTCTCGACTCAGTCGCATGGCATCGGAACCCGAACCATCCAGCAGCGCACTGATATTCAACGACGGCGACAGCTTGCCCAGTGCTTCCAGGACAGTGCGTCGGTCGGTGTATTTCTTGCGTAGCAGCGAGGTGCCGTCGAGGTAGAGCACGTCGAACGCGATGAACACCGCGCGCGCCGAATCCGCCTGCAGCGCTGAGATATCCGATAACCCCGCATCGTTGAGCACCACGGCTTCACCGTCGAGTACCACCTGGTGGCCGGCCAGTTCCTCGCCGAGTACGGCCAGGCGCGGGTAGCGGGCGGTCACGGTGTTGCCCGCGCGGCTGCGGACGGTGACGGTGCCGTTGTCGATCTCGACGATCACCCGGAAGCCGTCCCACTTGGTTTCGAACGCCCAATCCGCGGAGGTCAACGATTCGACATCACCCGCCGTAGCCAGCATCGGTGACAGGCCGCGCGGAAACCCTTTGTCCTCCACCGGTTCTCGACGCGACTGATCGCGCATGAGGTGCATCAACCACTGGTCACCCTTGGTCTGGATGAAGGCGTAGCGGCCTTGCACACGCTCGCCGTCGAGTTCGACGATCACCTCGTCTTCGCGCCACTTCTCGGTGACATAGGTGCCCGAATCCCAGATCGTCATGTCGCCCGCGCCGTACTCGCCCTTGGGGATCGTGCCGTGGAAATCCAGGTATTCGAGGGGGTGGTCCTCGGTGCGCACGGCGAGACGGTTGTGTTTCGGCTCGGTCGGCGGGCCCTTCGGCACCGCCCAGGACGCCAGCACCCCGTCGTGTTCGAGGCGCACGTCCCAGTGCAGGCGGCGGGCGTGATGCTCCTGGATGACGAAGCGGTTGCCGGGGCCCGGTTCCGGGGTGGCCGCCGGGACGGGTTCCGGGGTGCGCTGGGGGTCGCGCATGCTGCGGTATTTGGTGAGGGAGTCGGCCTCGGGGCGGGTGGGCAGCGGCGGGTCGAGTCCGGCCAACAGGTCACCATCGGCCTTCCATCGAGCCAGCACCTCGTCGAATCGCAACTGCCGCAACGTCTCCGCGTCCTCGATCTCCCCCCAGGTGCGTGGTGCGGCGACATTGGGTTCGGGGCGACCACGCAGGGAGTACGGCGCGATGGTGGTCTTGGCGGCGCTGTTCTGGCTCCAGTCCAGGAACACTTTGCCTTTGCGCGCCGACTTGGCCATGGTCGCGGTCACCAGATCCGGGTGCAGCGCTTCGAGATTGGTGGCCACCTGCTTGGCGACAGTGGACGCGCCACGCGAACTCACCGGCCGGTCCAACGGCACGTAGACGTGAATTCCCTTGCTACCACTGGTCACTGGGTACGCCTGCATCCCGATGTCTGCGACCATATCGCGCACGGCCAACGCGACCCGCGCACATTCAGCCAGCCCGGCACCGGGTCCAGGATCGAGATCGAACACGATCCGGGTAGCCGGGCCACGCTCGTCACCGTCGAAACGCCATTGCGGCACATGGATTTCCAGCGACGCCTGCTGTCCGAGCCACGCCATCGCCGCCTCGGACTCGATCAACGGATACACCACCCGGCGGCTGGAATGCTCGATCGCGCGGCGGGCAATCCACGCCGGCGCGTGCTCGGGCAGGTTCTTCTCGAAGAAGTCGGGGTGATCGACCCCGTTGGGCCACCGTTTCCTGGTGACCGGGCGCCCCGCCAGATGCGGCAGCGCGGCATCGGCGATCGCCGAATAGTAGGCGATCACTTCGCCTTTGGTGGTGCCGGTCTGCGGGTACAACACCTTGTCGAGGTTGCTGAGCTCAACCTCGATATCCGGTTCACCCGGTGCGCCCCGAAACTCCCGGCGGACCATCGACGCGATCCAGCCGCGGGGACCGACCAACGGCCCCCGCGTACCGAATCAGGCCTTGGGTCCCGGATCGGTCGGTGCCGCGCCGCCGGGGGTGGTGCCGGGGCCTGCCTGCGGGGGCACGACCTTCTTGGCCGCGTCCTTGCCCTTCTCGATCTTGTCGCTGTACTTGCCCTTGGTCTTGTCATCGATGAAGGTGCCGGCCTTGTCGACCGCTTCATTGATCTTGTCGGCGTTCTGCTCGACCGCCACCTTGCCCTTACCGAGCAGGCCCTTCAAGGTATCTACGAGACTCATCTGACGATGTTCCTTTCGAGAGGAGGGTCACTCCACATCTTCCCACCACGAATCCCGTGGTGGGAGGTCATTCGGAACCACCCTCTGGCCCGGCTTGGGCACTACCACCGGGGTACCCGCTTCCGCTGCCGCCGACACCAGTCGACGGACGGGTTCGGACCAGCCGTGGAAGGCCAGATTGAACGTGGCCCAGTGAATCGGGACGAGCAGGCCGTAGCTCGCGTCGCCAAGGCACAGGTCGGCGTGCGCGCGCACCGCCTCTTCGGGGTTCATGTGCACATCGGTCCAGCGGTCGTCGTACGCGCCGATCGGCAGCAAGGTGAGATCGAAGGGGCCGAGGACCGCGCCCGCCTGGGCGAACGCCTTCGTGTAGCCGGTGTCGCCGCCGAAATAGACCCGTTTGGTCGGGCCCGACAGCGCCCACGACGCCCACAGCGTGGTGTTGCGGACCAGGCCGCGGCCGGAGAAATGCCTGGCCTCGGCACAGGTGATGGTCAGGCCGCGGTCGTTGGCGTCGTGGCCCAGCGATACCGAGCCGCCCCAATCCAGCTCGACGATCCGGTATTCGGGCACACCCCACTGGCGCAGGTGCGCGCCGATACCGGTGGGGACTACGAACGGGGCCAGTTGGGTGCGCACGAGTTCGTCGATGGTGGCTTTGTCGAGGTGGTCGTAGTGATCGTGGGAAATGATCACCGCGTCGACCTTGGGCACCTGCGACAGCTCGCCGGGCACCGGATGCAGCCGGGCCGGGCCGACCACCGGGGACGGGGAGACCCGTTCGCTCCACACCGGGTCGGCCAGCACGCGGTAGCCGTCGATCTCGACCAGTGCGCTCGCGTGTCCGTACCAGGTGACCGCGAGGTCGGCGGCCTGCGCGGGCACGGCCGGAGTGACCAGCGGAACCGGCCTCGGCGGACGACCGACGCGGCCCTTCGTCAGGCCCGACCAGATCAGCGACGGCGCGGCACCGGCGGCGAGCATGGCGCTGGGTTCGGTGTTGTGGAAACGGCCGTCGCGGTACGAGGACTTGCCGAGGGCGGTCGGCGCGATCGAGGACGGGCCGGCACCGATCGCGGTCGGTAGACCCCACACCGCGCGGGCCATCCAGGCCAGACCGACGGTGCTCGCGACCGAACTCGCCAGACGTGAGATACGCATCAGCGCCCCGTGAATTTCGCCGGACGCTTCTCCTGCCGGGCCAGACGGCCCTCTTTCGCGTCATCACTGCTCCACGCCGCCTCCAGCGCGGCGACCTGCTGCGCGCTGGCCGGATCGCCGGTGCCGTCGTCGTTGAGCATCAACTTCATGGCCTGCAGCGACAGTGGCGCCAGCGCCGCGATCGACTTGGCCCAGTCCTTGGCATCGGCGAGCGTGCCGAGCTTGTTGGCGAAGCCGTACGCGTAAGCGTCTGCGGCAGAGACGGATTCGGCGCCGAGCAGGATGGTGCGCGCGGGACCGCCGCCGATCAGCGCGGCCAGTCGCGAGACCGTCCAGCGGTCCACGGAGATGCCGAGCTTGGCCGCGGGGACGGCGATGTAGGCGTCGGGTTCGATCACCCGAAGGTCAGAGGCCAGCGCCAACTGCACGCCCGCACCCAGCGCACCGCCGTTGATCGCCGAAATCACCGGCACCGGAACGGATTCGATGGTGTGCAGCATGTCGAGCAGGCCCGTGAGGAACGACTCGGAGTACACCCCCGACAGGTCGGCGCCCGCGCTGAAGATCGGGCCGCGGCCGGTGAGCACGATGGCACGCGCGCCCTGGGCCACGGCATCGAGCACCGCGGCGCGCAACTGGCCGACCAGGTCCTCGTTGAGCGCGTTGCGTCGTTGTTCGCGCTGCAATTCGATGGTGATCGCGTCGCCATCGCGGGTCACGCCGAGCATGCGTCCCTCCCAGAATCACTGGATTTAGTGGATATTCACACTCTGCCACAGGCCACCGACAACCCCCGGGAAGGCGATAGCATCCACAGCTGTGCCGCAAACCGACGTAGACATCCTGGTGATCGGTGCCGGCCAAGCCGGGCTGTCGGCCGGTTACCACCTGAGCAAGCTCGGGTTGGCGCCCGAACGCGACTTCCGCATCGTCGACCACGCGCCCGGCCCCGGCGGTGCATGGCAATTCCGTTGGCCCTCACTGACTTTGACCACGGTGAACCGGGTGCACGATCTGCCGGGGATGTCCTTCGCCGACACCCTGCCGCCCGGCTCGGAATCCGCGCCCGCCGCCACCGCCGTGCCGCACTATTACGAGCTCTACGAAAAGCGGTTCGACCTGCGCGTTCAACGGCAGGTGACGGTGAAAGTGGTGTGCGATCGCACCGCCGACGGCAACAGCTGCGCGGGCCGAGGCGAGGTACTGCACGTCGAAACCGAGGGCGCGGGCACGCTGCGCGCACGCGGGCTGATCAACGGCACCGGCACCTGGGAACACCCGTTCGTCCCCCGCTATCCCGGCGCGGACACCTTCGCCGGACGCCAACTGCACACCCGCGACTACCGCACACCCGACGAGTTCGCGGGCAAGCATGTGGTGATCGTGGGCGGGGGCATTTCCGCGGTGCAGTTGCTCGACGAAATCTCGCAGGTGACGTCCACCACATGGGTCACCAGATCGGCCCCGCGCTGGCGGGAGACGCCGTTTTCCGAACAGGACGGACGTGACGCGGTGGCCCTGGTGGAGGACCGGGTGCGCCGCGGTTTGCCGCCGGGATCGGTGGTCTCGCTGACGGGCCTTCCGCTGGACCAGCGTTTACAAGCCGCACGCGAGCGGGGCGTGCTCGACCGACTCCCGATGTTCGAACGGATCGAGCCCGCCGGGATGCGGTGGTCCGACGGCCGCTTCCAAGCCGCCGACGTCATCCTGTGGGCGACCGGTTTCCGCAGCTCACTGGATCATTTGGCACCGCTGCGGCTGCGCGGACCCGGCGGCGGGATCACCATGACCGGACGCCTGGCCACCCAGGTCGCCGTCGACCCGCGCATTCATCTGATCGGCTACGGGCCGTCGGCCAGCACGATCGGCGCCAACCGGGCCGGTCGGGCCGCGGCTCGCGAACTGACCGACTACCTCGGGATCAGTCCAGCCCGGCGCTGAGCGTGGCCGGGTCGGGGCCGATCCTGGTGCCGGACTCGAGGCGGTTGATCGCTTCCATCGCCGCGGCGTCGAGTTCGAAGGTGAACACGTCGAAGTTCTCGGCGATGCGCGAGGGCGTGACCGACTTCGGGATGACGATATTGCCCAGCTGCAGGTGCCAGCGGATGATGACCTGCGCCGGGGTGCGGTCCAGCTCCTCGGCGATACCGACGATCGTCGGGTTGTCCAGCAGGGTGCCCTGGCCCAGCGGGCTCCAGGCCTCGGTGGCGATCGCGTGATTGTCGTCGTATCGGCGCAGGTCACGCTGCGACAGCGTGGGATGTAATTCGATCTGATTGACCGCGGGGACCTCGCCCGTCTCGGCGATCAGGGTCTCCAGGTCGATCACCCGGAAGTTGGACACCCCGATCGAACCGATCCGGCCCTGCGACTTCAACGCCTGGAACGCGCGGAACGTGTCGACATAGCGGCCAGCGGAGGGCACCGGCCAGTGGATCAGGTACAGGTCCAGATAGTCCAAGCCCAGTAGCTTCATGCTCTTGTCGAAGGCGCGCAGGGTGCTGTCGTAGCCCTGGTCGGAGTTCCACAGCTTGGTGGTGATGAACAGTTCGTCGCGAGCAATGCCCGATTCGGCGATCGCGCGGCCGACGCCTTCCTCGTTCCCGTAGACCGTGGCGGTGTCGATACTGCGGTAGCCGACCTTCAACGCTTCGGCGACCACCCCGGTGACATCGTCGGCCGGGACCTGGAACACACCGAAGCCGAGCTGTGGGATCACGTTCCCGTCATTGAGCACGATCGTGGGGACAGGGCTGCTCTCGCTACGGAAGGTCACCCTCTCGAAGGTAGAAGTGGTTCGGTGTGGCGTCAACGACGGCGCGTCGCGTGTTTCCCCCTGCCTCGAAGCGGGGCGCCGGTCAGGAGACTGCGGCCGGGATCAGAACACGGCTCCGGGTAGTCCGATTCGTCGGTATCTGGCCTGGCGCGTGATGCGCAGATCCGCGGGGTCTCGTGCGTGCAGTGCGGCCAGTTCGGCGGCGATCGCCAGGACCGTGCGGCGAGCGAAGGCGACCGGTTCGTCGGCGGCGTCGGGGTACTCCTCGACGATCCGGTCCACCACACCGTCTTCGAGCAGATCAGTCGCTCGAATCCCCTGTGCCGCAGCCATTTCCGGTGCATGTTCGGTATCGCGGAAAACAATCGCGCTGGCACCTTCGGGTGGCAGCGGGGCGAGCCAGCCGTTTCTGGCCGCGAGCACCCGGTCGGCGGGCAGCAGGGCCAGCGCGCCACCGCCGGTGCCCTGGCCGAGCAGCACGGACACCGTCGGGGTGTCGAGAGTGACGAGATCGGCCAGGCAGCGGGCGATTTCGGGGGCGAGTCCGCGCTCTTCGGCTTCCTTCGACAGCGCCGCGCCGACCGTGTCGATGACCAGCACCAGCGGCAGCCGCAGTTCCTTCGCCAAGACCATCGCGCGCCGCGCTTCCCGCAGCGCGGCCGGGCCCATCGTGTGCTCGCCGTCCTGACCGGATCGGTCGTGCCCGAACACCACACACGGCTGCCTGGCGAAACGGGCCAGCGCCAACAGCACCGTGCGATCGGCGTCGCCGCGACCGGTGCCGCTGAGCGGAACCCGTTGTGTCACATGGCGAAGCAGATCGCGAATCCCCGGTCGGCCGGGTCTACGCGAACTGAGCACCGAATCCCAGGCGCTGGCAGTCGGATTCGCGACGGTCGCCGGATTGAGCACGGGCGCGGCCCAACCCGGCTTCGTCTTCACCGGAACAACCACACCGCTGGCCACACTCATCGCCCGATGCGCGATCCGCCGGAACACCTTCACCGTCACCACGCCGTCGATCACGCCGTTGCGATACAGGTTCTCGGCGGTCTGCACTCCGGGCGGAAAAGGCTTGTCGTACAACGCTTCGTACACGCGCGGGCCCAGGAAGCCGATCATCGCGCCGGGCTCGGCGAAGGTGATGTGCCCCAGCGAACCCCACGAGGCGAACACCCCGCCCATCGTCGGATCACGCAGGTACACCAGATACGGGTACCCCGCCGATTTGTGCACAGCGACCGCACCCGCGATCTTCACCATCTGCACGAAAGCGACTGTGCCCTCTTGCATTCGAGTGCCACCCGACGTCGGCGACGCGATCAGCGGCAAACCGCGTTCGGTGGCGCGTTCGACAGCGCGCACGATCCGCTCGGCCGCGGCCACACCGATCGACCCGGCCAGAAACGCGAATTCACAGGCGATCACCGCGACCCGGCGACCACGCAACAGACCTTCGCCGGTCAATACCGACTCGTCGGCACCCGACCGGTCGGCCGCGGCGAGCAGCTCCTGGCGATAGCGCGCGGACACAACGGGTTCGATCGGCGGCCGGTCCCAACTCACGAAGGAGTCGGGATCCAGCAACTGCCCGATCAGGTCATCCGCCGACATGCGCACGCGGTGAGCCTAAACGAGGAGCGGGGCTGCGGCCTTCATCGCGGCAGCCCCGTCCTGTTCGGGAAAAACCTGCTCAGTAACCCTGCATGACCTTGCGAAGGGCGTACTCGGTCAAGGCGACCAGGGCCTGCTTGGCGGGGTCACGGCGACGGGCGTCGATCGACATGATCGGCACGTCGGCGGGCACCGCAAGAGCCTGGCGGATGTCCTCGAGCGGGTACTTGGGCGCGTCGTCGAACTCGTTGAGCGCGACCAGGAACGGCAGCCCGCGGGCCTCGAAGTAGTCGACAGCGGCGAAGCTGTCTTCGAGCCTGCGGGTGTCGACCAGCACCACGGCACCGATGGCGCCGCGGATCAGGTCGTCCCACATGAACCAGAACCGGTACTGGCCCGGCGTACCGAACAGGTACAGGACCAGGTCGTCGGCGAGGCTGATGCGACCGAAGTCCATCGCGACCGTGGTGGTCGATTTCTGCGGAATACCGGTCAGGTTGTCGATTCCGGTACTGGCGTTGGTGACCAACGCCTCGGTGCGCAGCGGAACGATCTCCGACACCGCGCCGACCATCGTGGTCTTACCCACGCCGAAGCCACCGGCGACAACGATCTTCGCCGATGTCGGCTTAGCCGTGCGGGTGTCGACCTGCGCCGTCGAATCAAATACGCCGGAGTCCACTGAGAACCCTTTCGATCAGCTCGCGACGTTCATCGTCGCTGGAATCGTCTTTCAATGTTGCCGAAACCCGCACATGGCCGGCCTCGATCAGATCGGCTACCAGTACCCGGGCCACCCCGATCGGGATGTACAGCTGGGCAGCTATCTCGGCAACGGACGGCGATTGCCTGCACAACTCCACGATGGACGTTTCGAGGTTGTTCAGTTCGTACTGCCGCTCGATGGCGACCGCTTGCGAGGCGACCAGCGCCTCCAACGCCAACTCGACCGCCGGCCTGGTTCGACCGGCAGTCAAGGAGTACGGGCGAACGAGACTGGGCTCGGCGCTCCCCATGCGGTGATCGTCTATGTCCATCCCACCATCAGGAACCCATCGTGACGCGAGGTGTGGCCTGGACGGTCTGGCCAACGCGCTCGACCAGAAGTGCCATTTCGTAGCCGACCTGACCGATGTCACACGAGGTGTTGGTCAGGACCGCGAGATACGAGCCGTCGCCGACTGCCATGAGCAGCAGGTAACCGTGCTCCATCTCGACGACGGACTGCAGTACCGTACCGCCTTCGAACAGATTCGACACACCGACGGACAGGCTGGCAAGCCCGGCGGTGACGGCGGAGAGCTGTTCGGCACGGTCGACCGGGAGCTGAGCGCTCGCGGCCATCAACAGGCCGTCAGCTGAGACCAGAACGGCATGGGCTACGCCAGGAACCTCGTTGGCGAAGTTCGAAACCAGCCAATCCAGCTGACGGTTAGTACCACCTAGATCGGGGTTCATCGGTCTCCTTTATCTCCGGTTAGGTTCATTGCCTTCATTGCGCGGCCATCCCGAACGCCCTGCTGATGACGACTCAGGCTGTTCCGGATCGTGGCGGGATCGCGTTGCTGCTGCTTGGTGCGATCGGCGGCGCCGTTCACACCACCGGGCACGAGCCTGCCGCCCGGACTGCGCTGAGGCAAACCGGCGGCGGTACGCACCTCGGCCTGAGCCTCGCTGGCCGCCCGCGCAGCCTGCCATCCTTCGTCACCGGGTGATTCGAAGGCGGCGGCCATCTGGTTCCGGTCGGAGTTCTCATCCGTGAGCCACGCCGACATCATCTCGGCGAAGATCGGCGTTCCACCCATGACGGAATCACCCTCGGGTGCCGGCTGCAACCTGGTCTGGAAGAACGACGCAGCCTTCTCCGGACTTGCCCGGAAACTGTGTCGACCCGGATCACGCCCTGCCGACGCAGCGTTATCCGGCCCCGCAGGGTCCCGATCCCGTTGCGGCAGAGCCACTCCTGGCCCGGCGGTCGCCTGCGGTACCACACTAGCCCCGGGATCGCGCCGAGGCAGGCCAATCGGCGCAGCCGGGCGTTGGGGCGCGTTGGACTGCGACGCGTCCGCGGCCGGGGCCCGCTGGGGCAGGCCGTTGGGGGTCGAATCCTGCTGCGGCGCAGGTGCTGCGCGTTGCGGCAGGCCGTTGGCCGGGCGGTGCTGACCGGCGGGCTGGGCGCGCGGCGGGAGCCCGCTGGCCGGATCGCGTTGCGGCAGACCCGACGACGGATCCAGACGCGGCAGGCCACCGGACTGGTCGCGCTTCGGCAGACCGGTCAGCGGATCACGTTGCGGCAGGCCGCCCGTCTGATCACGCTGCGGCAGGCCCGACGACGGATCCAGTCGCGGCAGGCCGCCGGACTGCTCGCGATGCGGCAGGCGCGGCGTGGGCTCACGCTGCGGCAGACCACCGGTGGCGGTGCCCCGCTGCGGCAGACCCGACGACGAATCACGCTGGATCGCACCGGAATCACGCTGCGGTGCGGCGTTTTCCTGGCCACGCTGCGGCAACCCGGTCGACTGCGCCGAGGCGCTCGCGGCGTCACGCTGCGGCAGACCCGTTGCCGGGTCACGCTGCGGAAGTCCGGTCGACGGATCACGTTGCGGCAGGCCGCCCGTCTGATCACGCTGCGGTAGTCGCTGATCACGCTGCGGCAGACCGACCGACGGGTCGCGCTGCGGCGCACCGTTGGAGCCCGGCGAACGCTGCGGCAGACCACCGGGGGTACTCCCCCGCTGCGGCTGGGCAGGCTGCGCGGACTGCGCGGGCTGCCCGGATTCGCGCGACGGCGCACCGTTGGCACCCGGCTGACGCTGCGGCAACCCACCGGACTGTGAAAGCCCACTCGGCTGCTGCTGCTCGCTCTGGCCCTGCGGCCCGAGCCCCTGACCCTGCGGCGGACGCGGCGGTCCACCCGGTGCCAGATTGCGCTTGGGCAGGTTGGCCGCGGCCAGCTTGCCGCGCTGCGGCACGTTGGTCTGACCCGGTGCGGGCGGTCGCAGCGACGGCGACGACTGCTCGGTCGCGTCCTGGGCCGCGCCCGCGGCCATCGAGTTGCCCGGCGAACGCTGCGGCAACCCGCCACCGGCCGGGGTGGGCGCGCTGACGCCGGGATCCACAGTGACCATCACGTTGCCACCCGGGGTCCGGGTGATCGCGCGGGTCTGCATGGTGCTGGGCTGCTGCTGCGGGGTGGGCCGCTGCTGCTCGGGCGCGGGGGCCTGCTGCTGCTTCTGCAGCTGATGCGGCGGAACCACGGTGCCACCGGCGCCGGACACGATCAGGCCGACCGGCACGTGCACGGTGACCGTGACGCCGGGATCGCGCGCGGTGTCGAAGGTGGGACGCAGTCGCACGGTCAGCCCGTGGCGCTCGGCCAGGCGGCCGACCACGAACAGACCCATGTGACGGGCGGTGTCGGGACCGGGCTCGGCGGTCTGCTCGAGCCGGTGGTTGATCTCCGACATCTCCGCGGGCGGCATACCGATACCGCGGTCGGCGACCTCGATCAGCAGACCCTGGTCGTGCGCCTGCGCGAAGGTGAACTTCACGTCGGTCTCGGGCGGGGAGGCCCGCAGCGCGTTGTCCAGCAACTCGGCGAACAGGTGCGCCATATCGGAGGCGGCCGGTTCGACCAGCGAGCCGCGCGGCGTGGCGCCGAGCTTGACCCGCTCGTAGTCCTCGACCTCGGAGATCGCGGCGCGCAGCACGTCGGCGATCTCGACCGGGGCGGACTTGGTGCGACGCTGCTTGGTACCGGCCAGAATCAGCAGGTTGTCACCGTTACGACGCATACGCGCCGCGAGGTGGTCCAGGCGGAACAAGTTCTCGAGCAGGCGCGGGTCCTTCTCGTCGTACTCCATCGCCTCGATGAGCGTGAGCTGATGGTCGACGAGGGACTTCGAGCGGCGAGCCAGGGTCTCGAACATGTCGTTGACCTGCGAACGCATCTGCGCCTGATCGCTGGCCAGGCGCAGCGCCTGACCGTGGATATCGTCGACGGCGCGAGCCAGCTGACCGATCTCCTCGTCGGAGCGCACCGGCATCGGCTCGAGCGGCACGTCCTCGGGGGCGGCACCGTTTCGCAGCTGGGCGACTTCGTGCGGCAGATCGGATTCGGCCACGCGCAGGGCGGCAAGGCGCAGGCGGTGCAGCGGCACGATCATCGAGCGGGCCACGAACACCGCGAGCAGCAGCGCGGCCAGGATCGTGGCGATCACGACCACGGTGTAGGTCCAGGCGCCGGTGGCGGCCGAGCTGGCGAGGTCTTCCATCGCGACATCGATCGCCCTGGTCGACTCGTCCACCGCGCCTTCGTAGGCCTCGATGCTGGTGTAGAGCGAGGTTTTGAGCTGGGTGACAGGCAGCTGGCCCGCCGCGAACGCGGGGCTGTCGCGCAGGCCGGCCCTGACCTGGACCTCGGCCATGAGTTTGCCGATCAGCGGATCACCGGCGGGATAGCGGTTGGCCAACGCTTCGACCCGGTGCTTTTCGACGGCGACACCGGTGAGGTAGGTCTGCACACCCTTCTCGTCGCCCTGCAGCATCTGCGCGATGCCGGCCAGCTCGTCGACGAGCACCGTACTGGTGTTACGCAAGTCGACCAGACGGATCTTGTTCGCGTCCATCGCCGGGCTGCTGGCGTCGGCGAGCGTGGCTTCCACGATCCGGATGCTGTCGTTGTTCAACTGCGAGACGATGGCGAGCGACGGTGCGAAGTTCGTGGTCACCCCCGAGCCCTGCCCCCGCACCTGCTTGGCCTGCTGGAGCATCCGCTCGAAGGTGCCGTACACCTCGGGCCGCCCGGACAAGCTGGGAAGTGACGCCTCGGCCCTGCCGATCACGTCGTCGAGGTCTTTGAGGTCCTGGTCGGTCACCATCGAGGCGCCCATGCCGTTGGGCACCATCTGGCTACCGGCGACCTGGGCCGTGACCGCACTCAGCTGGCTGACGACCGGGATCGTGTCGACCTGCTCGTTGATACTGGAGAGCCGATTCGCCTCCGAGAACTCGGAGGTAATTCTCGACACGCCGAGCCCGACCGCGACCGCGAGGGGCACGGCCAGCACGGCCGTAACCTTCCAGCGCAGGTCCCAGTTGCCCAGGGCCCAGCGTTTACTGCCGGACCTAGCGGCGTCACGCATCTCCCACTCACTTTCCAAACTGGCCTCGTACCGTGCACCTGCAGCGAACCACCACAGGCGCGTGGGTGCCCGCCAGCGGATGCTGGCCGAGAACTACGGCTGGCCGAGAAATTGCGTCTACGACTGCCCGAATAAGTGACATCGGATTCTAACGGATCAATAACTTCTTGGGTGACTCCCGGTGCAGGTCCGCTCGATGACCAGCCTGTTGTAGGCAAAACCAAAGGTCGCGGCACCCCCTCGGGTGTCGCGTGAAGTCTGCCACAATCATCTGGATCTATCGAGCGGGCATCGAAGCGAGGCTAGGGAGTCACCGGGTTGGACACCGAACACGAGTACAGGCCGGTCTATCAGACCAGCCTGATCGATCCAGCCGAGTTCTGGTCCGCCGCAGCTCAGAGCATCGAATGGGATGTACAACCCGAGCAGATCGTGGATGCCGCGGACAAGCGGTCGGCGCGCTGGTTTCCCGACGCCCGTCTCAATACCTGTGTGAACGCGCTGGACCGTCATGTTCGGGCGGGCACTGTCGAGCAGGGTGGACACGCCGATCAGCCCGCTCTCATATTTGCCTCCGCTATGACGGACACCACCACGACCTATACCTACGCCGAATTACTGGACGAAGTCGCCGAGTTCGCCGGAGCCATGCGGGATCTGGGCGTGTTGCCCGGTGACCGGGTGGTGATCTATCTGCCGATGATCCCCGAAGCGGTGATCGCGATGCTGGCGTGCGCGCGCATCGGCGCGGTGCACTCGGTGGTGTTCGGCGGGTTCGCCGCGCCCGAGTTGGCCGCGCGCATCGACGACGCCGAACCTGTGTTGATCGTCACCGCGTCGGGCGGGCTCGAGCCCAACCGCCGCATCGACTACCCGCCGATCGTGCTGGACGCGCTCGACCTGGCCGAGACCGCGTCGGTGCGCACGGTGCTGGTCAAGCAGCGTCCGCAGTTCCCGACCATCGATTTCGGTGTGGCGCTACCCGCGTCGGGCGCCCTGCCGTCCTCGGAGCAGACCGTGGCCGCCCGCTGGGTCGACTGGGATGCCACCGTGCCCGGCAGCGCGCCCGCCGATCCGGTCTCGGTCGCGGCGACCGATCCGCTGTACATCCTCTACACCTCCGGCACGACCGGAAAGCCCAAAGGCGTGGTGCGCGACAACGGTGGTCACGCGGTCGCGCTGTCCTGGTCGATGCGCAATATCTACGACATCGGCCCAGGTCAGGTGTTCTGGGCCGCCTCGGATGTGGGCTGGGTAGTCGGCCACTCCTACATCGTCTACGCGCCCCTGCTCGTGGGCGCCACGACGCTGCTCTACGAGGGCAAACCGGTGGGCACACCCGACGCGGGCGTGTTCTGGAAGATCATCGACGAACACAACGTGCGGGTGCTGTTCACCGCGCCGACGGCCCTGCGCGCGATCCGCCGCGCCGACCCCGACGCCACCGCCGCGCACCGCTACGACCTGTCCCGGCTGCGCGCGCTGTTCTGCGCGGGCGAGCGCCTGGATCCGGCCACCTTCGAATGGGCGTCGGACACCCTGCTCGCAGGCCATCCCGACACTCCCGTGGTCGATCACTGGTGGCAGACCGAGACCGGCTGGCCGATCTGCGCCGACCCGCTCGGCATCCAGGAACTGCCGGTCAAAGCCGGTTCGTCGAGTGTGCCGGTGCCCGGTTACCGGCTGCGCGTGCTCGACGCGAACGGCAACGCGGTCCCCGCGGGCACCGAGGGCAACATCGTCATCGGATTACCCCTTCCGCCCGGCTGTCTGACCGGTCTGTGGCGCGACCGGGAACGCTTCATCCGCTCGTACCTGTCGGCCTTCCCCGGCCACTACCTCACCGGCGACTCCGGATACTTCGACGAGGACGGGTACCTCTACGTGCTCGGCCGCAGCGACGACGTGATCAACATCGCTGGTCATCGCCTGTCGGCGGGCAGTATCGAGGCCGCGATCGCCGGGCACGCCGCGATCGCCGAATGCGCGGTGATCGGCATGCCCGACGAGCTCAAGGGCAGCCTGCCGCTGGCCTATGTGGTGCTCAAGCAGGGTGTGGACATCGAGCCCGAGCAGTTGCGCGCCGAACTCGCGCAGCGGGTGCGCGACCAGATCGGCGCGATCGCGACCCTGCACGACGCGATCGTGGTGTCCGGCCTGCCGAAGACCCGCTCGGGCAAGATCCTGCGCAAGACGATCCGTCAGCTCACCGCCGGTGAACAGGTGGAAACGCCCGCGACCATCGAGGACCCGAACGTGCTCACCGCCCTGGCCGACCGGATCCTGGCCAACCCCCCGCTGGGCTACCAGACCCCGGTCGTGACCCCCGAGCAGAACAACGACCCGGTTTCCCCGGCACCCTAAGATCACCACGTGACCACATCTACCGTCCTGGTCGTCGATGACGACGAGGATGTCCTCGCCTCGGTCGAACGCGGCCTGCGCCTGTCCGGGTTCCGGGTGCTGGTCGCGCGCGACGGCGGTGCCGCGCTGCGTGCGGTGGCCGAACACGCGCCCGACGCGGTCGTGCTCGACATGAACATGCCCGTGCTCGACGGTGCGGGCGTGGTCACCGCCCTGCGCGCGATCGGCAACGACGTGCCCATCTGTGTGCTCAGCGCCCGCGCGTCGGTGGACGACCGGATCGCGGGTCTGGAGTCGGGCGCGGACGACTACCTGGTGAAGCCGTTCGAGCTGGCCGAGCTGGTGGCCAGGATCAAGGCGCTGCTGCGCCGCCGCACCGACACGCCCGACCCCGTGGCACCCGGCGCGCTGACGCTGGGCCCGTTGATGATCGACGTCGCGGGCTATCGCGCGCTGCTGCACGGACGCGAAATCGAGCTCACCAAAAGGGAATTCGAATTGTTGTCCACCCTGGCCCGCAATGCGGGTGTGGTGTTGACGCGTGAACGGCTGCTGGAATTGGTGTGGGGTTACGATTTCATAGCCGATACGAATGTGGTCGATGTGTTCGTCGGATACCTGCGCCGGAAACTCGAAATAGATGACACCCCAAGGATTTTGCACACGATTCGTGGGGTGGGATTCGTCCTCCGGGAATCGAAATGATCTCCACCCCCGCACTGAAACATCGTCGCAGACAATCGTTTTCGCTGCGAATGCGCGTTGCGGGGGCGGCCGCGGCGGGGGCGGTCATCATCGTGACGATCGCGGCATTCGTCGGTTTTCAGGCCATCGAACGCAATAACGTCACCCAAACCGATCAGCAACTGGAAATCGCGTCGCGCATCGTGCTGATCGAGCCGGTCCTTGCCACCGGGTTCGTGAACCTGACCGGTCTGCAGAACACCATGGCGCTCACCGTGCGCGACAACGGGCAGGTCACCGCGTCCAGTTCCACCCAGCTACCGGATCTGCCGCCGGGCTCGCAGACCGTGCAACTGCACAAGCAGCCGTATCGGGTGCTCACCACCACCGAGAATCAGCCGCAGGGCCGCACCGTCTCGCTGGCGATCCCGACCACCGAGGCGGCCAAGGCCACCGCCGACCAGCAGCGGTGGGTGCTCGCGGGTGCCGCGATCGCGGTGGCGGCCGCGGCGGCGCTGGGCTGGTTGCTGGCCGGGCGCGCCGTCGGGCCGATCGTGAAGCTCACCAAGCAGGTGTCGGAGGTCGGCGCGCCGGACCGGCCCGTGCAACAGGTCGACGGGTCCGGCGTCGACGAGGCGGTAAAGCTGGCCGACGCGGTCAACACCATGCTGGCCCGCGTCGACCAGGCCCAAGCCGACACCGCCGCGGCCCTGGAAACGGCCCGCGACTTCGCCGCGGTGTCCGCGCACGAACTGCGCACCCCGCTCACCGCCATCCGCACCGACCTCGAGGTCCTGCGCACCCTGGATCTCACCGACGAGCAGCGCCGCGAGATCCTCGACGACCTGGCCCGCAACGAAACCCGCGTGGAAACCACCCTGACCGCGCTGGAACGCCTGGCTCGCGGCGACCTCACCGCCGAAACCGATCACGTGCCCACCGATGTGGCCGATCTGTGCGATCAGGCCGCCCACGACGCCATGCGCCACAACCCCGGCCTGTCGGTGCGCATCGACACCGACACCGAACTGGTCACGCGCGGTCTGCCCGCGGGCCTGCGCCTTGCCGTGGACAACGCCCTGACCAACTCGGTGAAGCACGGCGGCGCCACCGACGCCGTGGTGTCGGCGCATCGCACTGCGCAGGGCCGCATCGTGATCGCCGTGGACGACAACGGCTCCGGTCTGGCCCCCGCCGAACGCGAGGCGGTCTTCGCCCGGTTCGTTCGCGGCAGCAACGCCACCAAGGGCGGTTCGGGTCTGGGCCTGGCCCTGGTCGCCCAGCAAGCTCAGCTACACGGCGGCGTCGCCTACTTCGAAGACAGCCCGCTGGGCGGCGCGCGCCTGGTCATCGACCTGCCCGACCACGCAAAAGCCCCGCACCCGCGTTGATCCGCGGATACGGGGCTGAGAGCTTGCGCTTACTTCTTGTCGTCGCTCTTGAACGCGCCCTTTACCTTGTCGGCGGCGCGCTCGGCGGCGTCCTTGACGTCACTAGCTGCCTTCTTCGCTTCCGCTTCGATCTTCTCGGCCTCGGACTTGATCTTGCCGGTGGCCTTGTCATCGTGGGACATCGAACCTCCACTCTCGTGAGTTCCGCGCCTGACCGGCGCGGGTGAAGACACTCGCGAGAATACCGCACAGTTAACGTCTGGCGACTGAAGCGACGTTCAGGGCGGAACCCGTTCCTCAACGAACTCTCAGAGCTCTCCCACCTGCGGGACCGAGGTCGGCGGTTACCGTCGCCGCTGTGATCGACAAACGCACCGCCGTACTTTGCCTCGCCGCCGTACTCGTGCTGGCAGGCGGTGCCGCCTGCTCGAGCCAGGACTCCGCGCCGACCGGCATCGCCCTGGTCAACGCCGATTCCGGCCCGACCGGCGAGCGTGTGGCCAAGGCCGTGCAGGACGCGGGCGGCTACGAATGGACCGTGGCGAAGCCCGGCGAGATCGATCCCGGCGACTACGCCGCGGTGATCACCCTGCCCGCCGACCTCACCTCTTCGATGGCAACCCTGGCCACCCCCGAGCCCAAGCGCGCGAAGATCACCGTGACCAGCCATGACAGCGCCGACGCGAACACCGTGAACGGCGCGGTCGACGTGGTCACGCACCGCATCGGTGCGTCCGGTGTCGACGCGGCACTGGCCGCAGTCGCCCAGGCCCGCAACCAGATGACCTCGGTCCAGTTCACCGGCCAGCTACTGAGCGCGGGTGTGAACGCCGCGGCCGACGGCGCGAGCCAGTTCAGCGGCGGCGCCCAGGAGATGCTCGGCTTCCTCGACTTCGCGAAACAGGGTGCGGGAGAACTCACTTCGGCCATCGAACTGCTGAACCAGACCGTCGACGGCGCCGCGAAACAGGCCACCCAACTGGCCGACGCCCTCAGCGCCACCGGCGTCACCATCGCCGGCGTCCAGAGCAGCGCCGCCGCCTTGGGCTCTGGCCTGGACCAGATCCTGCCGCTGATGAAGTCGCTGCCCTTCGCCGGCGACCCCCAACTCGCCGATGTGATCACCAAACTCGAAGCCCTGCGCGGAGTTTCGACCCAGGCAGGCACTCAACTAGACGGCCTGAGCGAATTGACCGGCGCCGCAGTAGATCCCAACACCGACCTGGGCACCCTCCTGCGCACCGTCGTAGCCCGCCTCAACAGCGCCCGCGACCAACTCACCCAGGGCGCCGAACTGGCGAAGGGCCTGCCGACCCTGGCCGAACAGGGTGGCGCCCAACTCCTTTCCGCCGTCGAACAACTCACCGGCGGTGTCGGCGCCCTGCAGAACATCGTCGGCAACCTCAACACCCAGACCGCCAAGGCCCTGGAATCGCTGCCCCCACGCGGCCAGTCCCAGCAGTCCGCGCTGGCGTTGGCACTGACCGACCCGGTGGAGGTCGTGCGCGAGTGAACTAGCACGGCCCGGTCGAATGAGACTGGGCCGCAAGGGTTTTCACACTCAGGGCAGGACCTGCGGGATGACATCCGGGGCGGCCAACCCGACCACCGCGCCGATCAACGCACCGATCAACGCGTTCGGCAGACCCACCAGGCCGACGCACGGCAGGTACAGGATCATCGTGGTGATCATCGGGATACACACCACAGCGGCCACGATCGCGCCGATGCCCGCACCGATGGCGGCGGCGTTGTGCACCGGGTCGGGGAACTGGGCGGTGGGCGCGGTCGCGATGGCCTTCAGTTCCGTTGTCGCGGCGGTGGTCAGCTGCGGCGAAACCCGCACGCTACGACCGTCGGCCGCGATCTCGGCGGCGAGCACGATGGTGTTGCCGCCGACCGTGTGGAACGAGGTGGGAATGTGGCCGAGCGGGGCGCCGGTCGCGGACTCCACGATCACGCTCGCGTCGGGGGCCAGCACGAACCGGCCTTCGTCGACCGTCGCGGACACGGTCTTCAGATCCGGGGCGACGGTGGTGCGGAACCCCTCACCCGTACTGGACAGCCCGGCCGCGAACTGGGCCTGCTGGTCGACGTCCGCCGCGGCGGTACCGGCCAGGCTCACCGCCACCGCGACGGGCAGCGTCACCGCCAACGCACGGCGAAAAAGCTTGTGGTGGAACATGATCGAGAATCTCCCTCCCGACACTCCCGAAGAACCCGGCCCCGGGCGAATCGAACAAAGTCACTGTCATGGACAACGCGTTTGACACCGAATCACACGGGAGCGCACAGCAGCTCCGACACCGGGCACAGTACCCGGGGGCTCCGACAACCCGATCCCCTGCCCCCTGAAACAGCAACGGCCCGTGCCTCCCACCGGAGACACGGGCCGAAAAGCCGCGGTACTAGCTGGCGTTGAGCAGGTCGATCACGAAGACCAGGGTCTTGCCCGACAGCGCGTGGCCCGCACCGGCGGGGCCGTAGGCCAGCTCCGGCGGGATGACCAGCTGACGACGGCCGCCGACCTTCATGCCCGGAATGCCTTCCTGCCAGCCCTGGATCAGGCCGCGCAGCGGGAAGGTGATGGATTCGCCACGGTCCCACGAGGAGTCGAACTGCTCGCCGTTGTCGAACTCGACGCCGACGTAGTGCACCTCGACCGTGCCACCGGGCACCGCTTCTTTGCCTTCGCCCTCGATGAGGTCGGTAATGACGAGCTCGGTGGGCGCGGGGCCCTCCTGGAATTCGATCTCCGGCTTGGTCATGCGGCTATCCCCTTCGATAGTGGCTCATCCCCGCAGTTGCGGGGTGAATGCTGGTGGCAGAAACTGCCGGTCAGCGATTCCCGATTTCATAGTAATCACGCTCACCGTAACCGGTGTAGATCTGACGCGGGCGTCCGATCTTCAGCGGCTCGGAGTGCATTTCACGCCAGTGCGCGATCCAGCCCGGCAGGCGACCCATTGCGAACAGCACGGTGAACATGCGGGTCGGGAAGCCCATCGCGCGGTAGATCACGCCGGTGTAGAAGTCGACGTTGGGGTACAGGCGACGCGACACGAAGTAGTCGTCGGTCAGCGCGGCCTCTTCGAGCTGCTTGGCGATGTCCAGCAGCTGGTCGTCGCCGCCGATCTTCGACAGGATCTTGTCCGCGGCCTGCTTGACCAGGGTCGCGCGCGGGTCATAGTTGCGGTAGACGCGGTGCCCGAAGCCCATGAGCTTCACGCCGTCTTCCTTGTTCTTGACCTTGCGGATGAATTCCTTGACGTCGCCGCCGTTGGCCTTGATCTCGTCGAGCATCTCGAGCACGGCCTGGTTGGCGCCGCCGTGCAGCGGGCCCCACAGCGCGTTGATGCCACCGGACACCGAGGTGAACAGGTTGGCGTCGGACGAGCCGACCAGGCGCACGGTCGAGGTGGAGCAGTTCTGCTCGTGATCGGCGTGCAGGATCAGCAGCATGTCCAGGGCCGCGGCGACCTCGGGGTCGACCTCGTACGGCTCGGCCGGGAACCCGAAGGTCATCCGCAGGAAGTTCTCCACCAGCGACAGCGAGTTGTCGGGGTAGAGGAACGGCTGACCGACCGACTTCTTGTACGAGTAGGCCGCGATGGTCGGCAGCTTCGCCAGCAGGCGGATGGTCGACAGTTCGACCTGCTCGGGATCGCGCGGATCCAGCGAGTCCTGGTAGTACGCCGACAGCGCGTTGACCGCGGACGACAGCACCGGCATGGGGTGCGCGTTGCGCGGGAAGCCGTCGAAGAACCGCTTGAGGTCCTCGTGCAGCAGCGTGTGGCGACGGATGCGATCGGTGAAATCGTCGAGCTGGGCCTGCGTGGGCAGCTCGCCATAGATGAGCAGGTAGCTGACCTCGATGAAGGTCGAGCGGCCCGCCAGCTGGTCGATCGGGTAACCGCGGTAGCGCAGGATGCCCGCTTCACCGTCGATGTAGGTGATCGCCGACTTGGTCGACGCGGTGTTCATGAAACCGGGGTCATAGGTGACGTAGCCGGTACTGGCAAGCAGCTTGCCCAAGTCGAGCCCGTTGTTGCCTTCCGCGGCCTGGGTGACCGAGACAGGAAACTCGCCACCGGGGTACTGCAGTACCGCCTTGGCGTCTTCGGTGACGTTGGTGATGTTCTCAGCGGGCACGGAAGGATCCCTCTCAGGCTAGAACCGTAGGCACCTGTGCGGTCGGCACAGGTGCGCTTGCGCCTAACGCTAGCTGTTGTCGCGTGGAGACGAGCAATCAGGGTTGCCCTGTCCGGTTCTCACACCGGCGGCTTTCGGCGGTGAGGTCGACCGGCCTATTTCACCACCACGTCGGCATGTGCGCGAGCTACGCGGTAGCGCACGAAGGCGGGGAAGGCCAGCGCGGCCACAACCACCCCGATCACCACCAGCACGCCACCACCGGCAGCAGCCACAGCAGTACCCATACTGGCCGCCGCGAAACCGTGGGCAACATCACCGACGCGCGGCCCACCTGCCACGACCACGATGAACACGCCCTGCAGGCGGCCGCGCATCTCGTCGGAAGACACGGTCAGCAGCATGGCCGTGCGGAAGGCCGCCGACACCATGTCCGCCGCACCGCCCAACGCCAGGAACGCCAGCGCTATCCACAGCCATACTCCGAGCCCGAACCACCGCCCGGCCAACCCGACCGACAGCCCGAACCCGACCATCATCAGGCCCCAGACCGCCACCGACACCACCACCGCGAGACCCTGCCTGCGCACCCGCGGTATCCACCCGGAGAACACCCCGCCCAGCACCGACCCCACCGCGAACGCCCCGAACAGCAGACCCAACGCCAAGCCGCCTTCGACCGGGTCGTGGAAGGTCTCGTGCGCGATCTCCGGGAACAGCGCGCGGGCCATCCCGAACACCATCGCGATGAGGTCGATCACGAAGGAGGCGAGCAGGATTCGTTGTCCGGCCAGATAGCGGAACCCGTCGAGCACGGTGCGCAAGCCCGCCCGCCGCTGCTCTCCCGTCGGCGGGAACGCGGGCAGCCGCCACACCGCCCACAGCGTCGCCAGCAGCGCGATCGAGTCGATCAGATACAGCGTCGCCAGCCCGATCACCGGAATCAGCAGCCCCGCCAACACCGGCCCCGCGATCATCCCGACGTTCGCCACGGTCATGCTCAGCGAACTGGCCGAGGCCATCTGCTCCGGCGGCAACAGCCGGGCGATCAGCGCGCTGCGAGCCGGCTGGTTCACCGCGAAGAACGCCTGCTGAGTGGCGAACAGCCCGAGCACGAGCCACACATTGTCGACCCCGAGCGCGGCCTGCACCCAGAACGCGACCGCCGTCAGACCCGTACCCGCTGTGGTGATGACGAGCAGCGTCCGCCGATCCATCACATCCGCCAGCGCCCCACCCCACAGCCCGAACACCACCAGCGGAACCAGCCCGAACAGCCCCGCCAGCCCCACATACCCCGAACTGCCGGTGATCTGAAAAATCTGCTGCGGCACCGCGACCACCGACAGCTGCGCCCCGACCATGGTGACGATGTTGGTGGTCCACAGCCTGCGAAAATCGCGATTACGCAGGGGTTCCGTGTCGGCGAGCAACTTCACTCACCGCACGTTAGCCACTGTCACCCAAAACATCCCACGATTTACTCAGTGAGATTGCCCACCCGAATCCCGCTCGCCGACGGCGACGTTCGCGACGAAGTCCGGGTGCGCCGACACCACCAGGTGTGTCGTGGAATCGTTGAGCCACACATCCGCGAAGAAGCCGGACTTCGACCACGCCAGCATCCCCGCGATCATCGCGATGGGAAAACACCCGGGCACGGCCAAGAAGCCCAGCGGGATGTACAACCACTCGACCCGCGCGACGATCGCGACCGCGAGGGCCACGAACCCCAACACCACGATCACCAACGCCGACAAGGCAATCCGCCGAAACCGCCGGACCTCATACGCGCAATACACACACGCCGGACACTCGAACCGCAACCGCGCTTCCGGCACGAACGCCACCGGATCCCGCCACGGCAACGGCACATACCGAAAGAACTCCCTGATCGTCGGCCGCTCCGAACCTGGTCCGCACGAATTCACAACAAACGAACGCCGCGAAACCGCAGGCAGCCCATGCTCGCTACACACATCGGGCATGGGCTCCACCAACACCAATTCCAACGGAGCGGTGGTCAACACGGGAACCCAATCCGGATCAACCACCGTCTCCAACTGCACTACGCGCCGCGCGATCACCATGACCAGCCGTTTTCCACTATCCACTCGCAAAGAAGAATGTCTCCGGCCACTGCCCACCAGCCTCCATCCGCCGCTTCCAAATAACCATCGCCGCTCGTTTGCCGGTGTATTCATATTCAGCGTCATCGAAGGAATACCCGGCAGGGCCTTCCTCTGGAACGCGCACTATCCTTGGTGCGTCGTCAGGGAATACGCCCGGAACTTTCACGCTGTACTCGGCGTACTCAGAATTCTCGGCAATCAGCCGCCCACTAATCATTGTGAGATAACAGCAGCACTGCGTTGCCGGGGGCCAGCCCACAGAGGTTCGATCGGAACCGGCCCGCCCCGCTGCGTCGATAGCTCAGCCGAAAAGCTCGTCCGCGCTGGTCGCGGTCACCGCCTGCGGCAGCCATGCACGGAGCTGATCGAGGTCAGCGCACTCGGCGAGCACTACTCGTTGGGCGGCGGAGAGCTCGATCCCTCGGCCGGTAAGCACGGTGAGGACGGCATGCGCAGCTTCGGCACGAAGCTTCTCACGCCCCTCCTCACGCGCCTCCTCGCGACCTTGCTCACGACCTTGCTCACGCAGTCGCTGAGCGGATTCCGAACGGAAGAAGGAAAGATCCGTCTCCATTTTGTCCCTCCAAAGCTGAGCCGCGTCGGTGTGTGAAATTCCCTGCTCGATGAGTTCGGCGTAGAACTCGGTCTCGTCATCTAGCCCGTGTCTACGGAAAGCAACGATGATCGCCTCCAGTATCGCACCGATCTCGGGCTCTCGGGCATGCGTAATCGCAGAGAGTGCGGCCAGCGGCAGGTCGGCGAGAACGTCTGCGGGTTCGGTGATGACGGGCACGTTGTGCGGACCGAGCACGATGGGTTGGAGCGTGAAGCACGTCCAGCCTCGATACGTGAGCGTCAACGGCTTGCTCGCCCAGGTGGCGGTCTCCTTGTCGTGGCAGACCACCACCAGCACTACCGGCAAGCCGTATTTGTTGTGCAGGTAGGTCACGTAGTACGACCACGCGGCAACCCTCGAGGCATCCTTGCTCGATTGCGCCTCCACGATGAGCAGGAACTCGTCCAACGCGGTAGTTACCCGCAAGATGGTGTCGGCCCGCCGTTCGACCGGCGCCGTCTCGGTCAGATCGACCGAAATCTGTTCCACTGCAATGGGATCAGGGAAAGGTAAGTCCAGCACTCGAAACGCGTGCCCGACAGCTGCGGCGTTGTACGTGAAGATCCCGTGCATCGCCTCATGCGATGAGCTGATCATACGCGAAGGCTATCAGTTATCGAACAACAGTTCGAATCGGGCAAATCGTCATATCCCCGGCAAACACCGCAACCATTCGGACGAATAGACGCGCGCTCAGGGCTGGAGGCGTTCGACGCGAGTGCCTGCCCCGTCGATCCGTACGACGATCCGGTTGTGTAGACGACCGTGTCTGCCCTGCCAGAACTCCACCTCGTCGGGGCGTAGTAGATAACCGCCCCAGAATGGTGGGACGGGGATGTCGTCTACCTCGGCGAATCGTGCGGTTGTTTCGGCCAGCGTGCGGTCGAGGTCGGTGCGGGAGGCGATGGGGCGGGATTGCTGGGATGCCCAGGCGCCGAGGCGGGATTCCCGGGGTCGTTGCGCCCAGTAGGCCGCGGTGACGTCGGCGGGGACGCGTTCGGTTACTCCGCGCACGTGGACCTGTCGGGCCAGGGCGGGCCAGACGAAGCTGGCCGCTGCGTACGGGTCGGCGGCGAGTTGGGTGCCTTTGGCCGAGTCGTAGTTCGTATAGAAGGTGACACCCTCGGGTGAGAGGCCTTTGCACAGGACCGTGCGGGCTACCGGTCGGGGGGCGGGGCCGGTCAGGGAGACCGTGGCCAGGACCATCGCGTTGGGTTCGGCCACACCGAGTCGTCTGGCTTGTTCGATCCAATTGCGTAACAACGGTTCCCAACCGTCCGCTACCCACTTCGGGTCGAGATCGGGTTCGTCGGCGGGGGCGACGAGCGGGTTGCCGTAGTCCACGCGCATCGCGGCGAGGTCGGGCGCAGCGGCGGCGAGGGGGTCCAGGTCACGCATAGGGCCGACACTACCCGCAGGCCTGTTCAGGTCTATGGTGCACAAGTATCGCCATGCCCCTGCAAGGAGAGTCGCCATGACCAGCTCGGTACCCGAGGATTTCGTCAGCGGACTGGAAGGCGTAGTCGCCTTCACCACCGATATCGCCGAGCCGGACAAGGACGGTGGCGCCCTGCGATATCGCGGCGTCGACATCCAGGATCTGGTTGCCGACCGGGTGACTTTCGGCGACGTGTGGGCGTTGCTGGTCGACGGCGAATTCGGCCGTGGCCTCCCGCCCGCCGAACCGTTCCCGCTGCCCGTGCATACCGGTGATGTGCGCGTGGATGTGCAGGCCGGCCTGGCCATGCTCGCCCCGATCTGGGGCTACGAGCCGCTGCTGGACATCGACGACGAGACCGCCCGCGACAACCTCGCCCGCGCCTCGGTGATGGCTCTTTCCTACGTGGCCCAGTCCGCGCGCGGCATCTACCAGCCCGCCGTCCCGCAGCGCAAGATCGACGAATGTGACACTGTCACAGAACGTTTCATGACCCGCTGGAAGGGCGACCCCGACCCGCGCCACACCGAGGCCATCGACGCCTACTGGGTATCCGCGGCCGAGCACGGCATGAACGCCTCCACCTTCACCGCCCGCGTCATCGCCTCCACCGGCGCCGATGTGGCGGCTTCGCTGTCCGGCGCGATCGGCGCCATGTCGGGCCCGCTGCACGGCGGTGCCCCCGCCCGCGTGCTCCCGATGATCGAATCGGTCGAAAAGTCCGGCGACGCAAGGGCTTTGGTCAAGGGCATCCTCGACCGCAAAGAGAAGCTGATGGGCTTCGGCCACCGTGTCTACCGCGCCGAAGACCCCCGCGCCCGCGTGCTCCGCGCCACCGCCAAGCGCCTCGACGCCCCCCGCTACGAGGTAGCCGCGGCCCTCGAGCAGGCCGCCCTGGCCGAACTGCGCGAACGCCGCCCCGACCGCGCCATCGAAACCAACGTCGAATTCTGGGCCGCGGTCATCCTCGACTTCGCCGAGGTCCCCGCCCACATGATGCCCGCGATGTTCACCTGCGGCCGCACCGCCGGCTGGTGCGCGCACATCCTCGAACAGAAGCAACTGGGCAAGCTGGTCCGCCCCGCCGCCATCTACACCGGGCCCGCACCGCGCACCCCGGAAGAGGTTCCGGGCTGGTCGACCATTCAGCCTGCCTGATTGCGCCTCGCCGTCGAATCACATTGCCCAGCAACAGATTCGGCGGCGAAGTTCGTCCGAGTTGCCGGTCCTCGTGGTCGAGCTTCTCCAGCCGATCACGACGGTGACACGACGGGCAGACCGCACTGCTCGGCGAAGGCGGCCAGCCGCTTGTCGTAGGTGACGAAATGCGCGAGGGCTGAACCTAGTTCGAGCGCGGCTGCTACATGGATGGCGTCCAGTGAACGCAGGGTGGTCCCTGGAGCGAGCTGGCCTGCTTTGTCGTAGACCGCGCTGGTCAGGGTTACGTGCGAGCAGCGCTGCAGCCACTGGTCGGCGCGCAGGTGCGCGTCAGGACGCGCACCGCATGCGTGCAATCCTCGGCGGACTTCGGTGCGCGATAGCTGGCTGGTGATCTGCCTGTCCGGCGATTGTTCGACCAGCCACTCCTCCAACGCTTCGGACTCGACCTCGTCTTTGAACAACTTGATGGCCGCACAACTATCCAGGTACAGGAACTTCACCGCGTGTGCTCGTCACGCAGGGCGATGATCGCTTCGCTGCCCAGCCTGGTCCCTGGCGGGGACGGTTCTCGCGGAATCGCGGCGGTGTCGTGACCCGTGGGGAGTTGGTCGAGAATCGCGGGGTCCAAGATCCCATTGGCGATGGCCTGCTCGATCGCTTCCTCGGCCGGGTCCGGCGGGAGAATTCGCCCGACAGTCTCGCCGTGGCGGGTGACGGTGAAGTGCTGTCCGCGACGGGCTCGGTCGAACACGTCGGCAGCGTTGCGCTGCAGCTCACGAATGGTGATCATCGTGTCTGACAATGGCTCGGTCATGTCTGACATGATACGCGAATGCCTGACATCATGCCGATATCAGCGGGGGGTTCATTGTCAGCTACTTGCCATATCTAACCGATTTACCTGCGCGAACGTGTTCGAATCGCGTGTGGATCGGCTCGGCGATAACATTCCAGCGAACGTGCGGCCGGTGGGCGTTCTCGTGAGGAGTGGGTTGTGTACAGCAATGGTTTGTCTCGGCGTCGAATGCTCGGTGTGTGCGCTGCCCTCACGGCCGGGTTTGCTACGGGATGCACTGTGGCGCAGGGCGATTCGGCGGTGTCCGGTGGCACGCGCAGTACGTCGGCGAAGCCTGTCGTGCCGGTCAGCGCGCATCCTGTCGCCACTGCGGAGGCGGCGCCGGCCTTCTCCCCCGCGCAAGTAGCTGCTCGATACGCGGGAACGGCCCCGCACCAATGGGGCGTTGACCTGCCCGGAATCACCAGTAGCTTTCCCTCGGTCGGTAAACAGTTCGCGCTCACGCTCGACGCGTGCGGCGGACACGGCAACAGCGATATCGATCAGGCGCTGATCGATTTTCTGACCGTTGAGCAGGTTCCCGCCACCCTGTTCCTCAACAAGCGGTGGGTCGATGCGGACCCGGCTCGCGTGCAGCGGCTGGCTGCGAATCCACTGTTCGAGCTGGCTAATCACGGTGGGGCGCACAAGCCGCTGTCGGTGTCGGGGCGGGCCGCGTATGGGATCGCGGGGACGGGCTCGGCCGACGAGGCCGCGTATGAGGTGTGGGACAACCATGAGCGGATCACGCAGCTCACCGGGCGCGCGCCGCGGTTCTTCCGGGCCGGTACCGCCCACTATGACGAGGTCGCGGTCGCGATCTGTCATGAATTGGGCGAGACCCCACTGGGTTTCACCGTCAACGCCGACTTCGGCGCCACCGCGTCGGCAGCACAGGTTCAGCGTGCGATGAGCGCGGCCACACCGGGCGGAATCGCCCTGGCCCACATGCACCGCCCGAATTCCGGCACCGCGGCAGGCATGGCGGCCGCTATCCCGGCCTTACGCGCAGCAGGCTTCACCTTCGTCCACCTGTAGGCCTCATATGTGGGCCCGTCGACTTGATCGGCGAAAGTCAGAGCGCGCTGAAGTCGATCGCGACCGACGCCCCACGGTCGACCGTGAAAAACGCTGCCTCCAAACGGGTTCCGAGTTCGATCTGTCCGATGGCGCTCAACGGGACCGGCGCGATCAACCGCACCCGCCAGGGCAACGGTTCGTCCCAGGCGCGCATTTCCAGGTCCAGGCGCAGGACCGGGTCGTCGCGCCCGGTGTAGTCGGCGGCGATCGGGGCGACCGCGAGCACGGTCGCTTCGGCTCGGCGGCCGTTGGCCAGGATTTTGGCTGCGGCCTTGCGGCCCGACTCGGGGAGCTCGGGGACGAACAGCACCACCCGTTCCCGGTCGCCCGGGTCCACCCGGCAGCCGACGACGTCGCCGGGCTGCATCCACTCCAGGTCCTGGCTACGAACCCGCTGCCGAACCCGCGCGTCGTAGGCCAACTCCCCCGGCACCGAAACCCGCACGCTGAACCGGTATCCCCCTTCCCCGCGTCGACTGCGCACCGACAGCACACTGGCCTGCGCCGCCAACCCCCTGATCAGCAACTCCCGCCGAGCGCCTTCGGACAGCAACCCCGGCCGTCGACCGAACACCCACACCCACCGGTCGAACAGGCTCCGCCCGGAATCGACCGCAACAAGGCTCATAGCTGGAGAGTAGTGCCGATGGTCTGTCGGTAAGGGCAAATTCCCCGCACTCCCGGTCACCGCCACCCACCCCGCGATCCCGGATTCCCGCACCACTAAACTCGCCCCCATGACCAGTGCGTTCCCGACCATTCCCGCCGACCTCTTGCCCGCCGACGGACGGTTCGGTTGCGGCCCGTCCAAGGTGCGCCCGGAGCAGCTGCAGTCCCTGGTGACTGTCGGCGCCTCGGTGTTCGGCACCTCGCATCGCCAGAAGCCGGTCAAGGACGTGGTCGCTCGCGTTCGCAACGGCCTGCGTGAGCTGTTCTCCCTGCCCGACGGTTACGAGGTCGTGCTCGGCAACGGTGGCACCACCGCGTTCTGGGATGCGGCCGCGTTCGGCCTGATCCGCGAGCGTTCGCTGCACCTGACCAACGGCGAGTTCTCCTCGAAGTTCGCCTCGGTGGCCAAGGGCAACCCGTTCATCGGCGACCCGATCGTGGTCAAGGCCGAGCCGGGCAGCGCGCCCGAGCCCGTGTCGGACCCCAGCGTCGACCTCATCGGCTGGGCCCACAACGAGACCTCCACCGGTGTCTCGATCCCGGTGTCGCGTCCGGTCGGTTCCGAGAACGCCCTGATCGCCATCGACGCCACCTCGGGCGCGGGCGGTCTGCCGGTGAACATCGCCGATTCCGATGTCTACTACTTCGCCCCGCAGAAGTGCTTCGCCGCCGACGGTGGCCTGTGGATCGCGATCATGAGCCCGGCCGCGCTGGCACGGGTTGCCGAGATCAAGGAGTCGGGTCGCTGGACCCCGGAGTTCCTGTCGCTGCCGATCGCGGTCGACAACTCCTCCAAGGACCAGACCTACAACACCCCGGCGCTGGCCACCCTGCTGCTGTTCGCCGATCAGATCGAGTGGATGAACACCAACGGCGGCCTGGACTGGACCACCAAGCGCACCCTGGATTCGTCCTCGCGCCTGTACTCGTGGGCCGAGTCGAGCTCGTTCGCGACGCCGTACGTGACCAACCCCGCGCACCGCTCGCAGGTCGTGGGCACCATCGACTTCGACGACGCGGTCGACGCCGCTCAGGTCGCCAAGATCCTGCGCGCCAACGGCGTCGTCGACACCGAGCCGTACCGCAAGCTGGGCCGTAACCAGCTGCGCGTGGGCATGTTCCCGGCGATCGATCCGGAAGATGTTTCGCAGCTGACCCGTTCGATCGACTGGGTTGTCGGCCAGCTCTGAGATAACACCGACATCGGGCCGGTGCCCGGCAACCTCTTTCGGTTGTCGGGCACCGGCCTTTTTGTCGGACGTCGTGAACCGACACAGCACACATTCGCAATATTCGCGGCGTTTTCGACAGATCTCGGTCCCGATATTTGATGTTGATCCATCACCAAAACCCCTGTACACAAGCGGAATTCGTGCGGGGAGCCGATCAGATTAGCCCCCTGGGCAGTCCCGGCGCGCGATTTAAGTGTGCGTGTCTGCTGCGGTGGCCAAGTAGTGTGCATTACTGTCATGGAAAGTGGGCGGTGTCCTAGCAGACGGAGCCGACGCGATCGGGAGGTAATGGTGCGGGAACTTCGAGTGATCGGGGTGACGCCCGACTCCACGGCCATCGTGTGCAGTGACACCGAGTCCGGCACCAAGTTCCGGCTGCCCGCCGATGACAAGCTGCGCGCGGCGGCGCGCGGGGACCTCGCACGATTCGGCCAGATCGAAATCGAAACGGAGGCGACTATGCGTCCTCGCGATATTCAGGCCCGTATTCGTGCTGGAGCGTCTGTCGAGCAGGTCACCGCGGAGTCCGGAATGCCGGAATCCAAAGTCGAACGTTTCGCCTACCCGGTCCTGCTCGAGCGCGCTCGCGCCGCGGAACTGGCGCAGAAGGCGCATCCGGTGCGCCCCGACGGTCCCGCGGTGGAAACGCTGCACGAGATCGTCACCGCGTCGTTCGCCGAGCGCGGCCACACCATCGAACAGGCCGAATGGGATGCCTGGAAAGACGAAAAGGGTTTCTGGGTCGCGCAATTGCAGTGGCGGCACGGTCACTCCGAGATCGCCGCGCACTGGCGCTACCAGCCCGACGCGCACGGCGGCTCGGTCGCCCCGCTCGACGATCCGGCCACCGACCTGATCGATCCCGACTTCGGCCGGGCACTGCGCGGGCTGGCGACAATCCTGCCCACACCCGCCGCGGCCGCACCGGTGATCGAACCGCCGATCCCGGTGGAGCCGCGTCCGCGTGAGCCGCTGGCCGCACCGGCCGCGCGTCCGCAGAGTCGGCCGGCGCCCACCATGGACGAGTACTACGAGCAGCGCCAGGTCGCGGCCGGTGGCGGGGTGCCGATTCCGGCTGCGCCCGCCGCGCCGATCCCGGCCGCGCCCAAGCCTGCCGCGCCCAAGCCCGCTGCGCCGATCCCTGCCGCACCGGTTCCGGCCGCGCCGAGTCAGCCTGCGGCGCACCAGGAACCGCCTGCCGTCGAGGAGCCGGAGAAGCCCGCACCCAAGCCCGCCGCACGCACCAAGCGGGGCAAGGCACCCATGCCCTCCTGGGAAGACGTCCTGCTCGGCGTACGCAGCTCCGGCAATTAGAAACTGCTGTGACGGCGGCTTCCACGCTTTGGTACGTCGACACGGCTGATCCCGTCGCGATCGATGGGCTCGAGCCGGATCCGCTTGCGGCGGAGGCACTCGCCGGGCAGTTGTACAGCGAGCACGATGTTCGGCCGCACATGGTCGGGACTCTCGCCGGTTGTGCCGCGCCTGACCGCGACGAGGTCTACATCGGTTGCTATCCCGGACTGACCGTCGTGTGTACCGCCGAGGCCGCGCTGGTGCACCCGACGAAGCTGCCGGAACTGCTTGTGCGGCCGCTGGCTTCCGAGCACACCTATCTGGTGTCCTATGACGCGAACCTGCACTGGGGTGCGTTCGCGCATTGGGAGCGGGGTGAGTTCCGGCGGTCGTTCAGTTCCACCAGGGTGGACATCCTCGAGGACGAGGGGCTGCCGATGGTGTGGGAGCGCACGTTCTGGGCGGGCGAGCATCCGGTGCCGTGGCACGGCGAGGAACGTCGGGAACCGCACTCGCTGCCGTTCGATCCGCCGCACTTCGCCGATGCCGCCAATCACGAATGGCTCGGCTTCGGCTATCTGACTTCCGGGCGGCTCTCCCCTGGTGACCTGGCGGTTTGCGGGTTCACGCTGTATCCGAAAGGGCAGGCGCCCGAACGTAATCAGGCGGGGCGTCCGGGTGCGGCCACGCGACGCAAGCGGGGGCTGTTCGGGTGGTTGCGCGGCAGCGATCGGGTGCTGTGACCGTCAGCTGATGACGTAGACGATGGCGGCGATCCAGCCCAGCACCACCGCCGCGGACGCACCGGCCAGCACCCACCGCACCACCGGTGTGAACCGCCACCGCCACGCCGTGGGCACCACCCCGACCACGGCCACCACGTTCACCGCGACCGCCAGCAGCGGATGCACCGCGGCCAGCGCGCAGCCGAACGCGTAGACCGCCGTCGCGCCCAGCAACGCGACCAGCACCGCCACCGTCCCGCCCGCGGCCCACGGCACCGAGTCCGAGTGCGCCCGATACGGCCCCTCGCATTCCTGACTCATGACGTGCGCACTCGTTCGTAGAACGCCATCGCCGCGGCGGTCGCGACATTGAGCGAATCGGTGCCGGGCGACATCGGGATCCGTGCCCGAATATCGGTGGCGCGCATGGCTTCTTCCGTCAGACCGGGCCCCTCGGCACCCAACAGCAATGCCACCTTCTCCCCCGTCATCGCCGTCGCCAGGTTCTGCGCGGCCGGGTTCGGCGTCAAGGCGATGACCTGAAACCCTTTGTCCCGCAATATATCCAGACTCTCGGGCCACTGCGGTAGTTGCGCGAACGGCACGCGAAGGACATGCCCCATCGACACCCGAACGGCCCGTCGATACAGCGGGTCGGCGCATCGATCTCCGAACAGCACCGCGTCCGCGCCGAGCCCCGCCGCATTGCGGAACATCGATCCCAGGTTCTCGTGATCGTTGACGCCTTCCAGCACCGCCACCGTGCGCGCACCGTCGAGCACCTCGTCGACCGTCAAGTCCGCTGGACGTGGCGCGACGGCGAGTACCCCGCGATTGAGATGGAAACCGACTACCTCCGCCATCACCTCGGCGCTGGCGCGGTAGTACGGCAGGCCGCGATCGGCGAGATCGTCTTCGAGGGTCTCGTACCGCTTTCCGACCCCGAGCAGCGCGTTCGGCGTGAATCGCGAATCCAGCATCCGCTGCACGACCACCACACCCTCGGCGATCACCAGGCCTTTGCGCCCCGGTAGGTCCGGCCTGCGGTCGGCATTGGACAGGTCGCGGAAGTCGTCGACGCGCGGGTCTGCGGGATCGTCGATATCGATAACGTCGGCCACCGACTAATCCTGGCATGCTGGAGGCATGAAGCTAGTCCAGTTGATCTTGAACATCCTGTGGGTGGTGCTGTGCGGGTTCTGGATGGCCATGGGGTACCTGCTCGCGGCGGTGATCTGTTTCATCCTGATCATCACGATCCCGTTCGGCATCGCGTCGCTGCGGCTGGCCGGCTACGTGCTGTGGCCGTTCGGCCGCACGGTGGTCGACAAGCCGACCGCGGGCGCGGGCTCGCTGGTCGGCAATGTGATCTGGTTCGTGTTCGCGGGCTGGTGGTTGGCGTTGGGCCACGTGTTCACCAGCATCGCGTTGGCGATCACGATCATCGGACTGCCGTTCGCCTGGGCCAATCTCAAGCTGGTGCCGCTGTCGCTGTTCCCGCTGGGCCACGAGGTGGTACCGACCGAGCAGGCCCGCTGAATTACTCCGACTCAGCTCACTCGGACTCGGCGACGATCTGATTCATGATGCCGACGGCTTCGTCGAGCACCGCGATCTGTTCGGGGCGCAGTTCGGCCAGGCGTCCGGTCATCCACACTTCGCGAGCGTTGGTCTCGTCGGCGATCAGCGCGCGACCGGCAGGCGACAGCGAGACGATGATCTGGCGGCCGTCGGTCGGGTGCGGGCGGCGTTGCACCAGATCCAGATCCGACAGCGAGGCGATGACCCTGGTCATCGACGGTGGTTGCACGCGCTCTTTGCCTGCCAGCGCGCCGGGCGTCATCGCGCCATCACGAGCCAGCGTCGCCAGAGCCGACAGCTGAGTAAGCGAGATCTGCGCATCGGAACGGCGTCCGCGCAGGTGTCTCGTGAGCCGCACGACGGCCAGTGAAAGGTCACCGGCCAGGGCGCGGACGTCCGATGGCGTTGTCACAGTGCAGAACTCTACGGTAAGTCCGGCTGTGCTGACGGGTTTCACGCCGCTACTGTTTGGGTATGGATGCCGGACACGTCAGTCCCGAGATACCGCAACTGCCTCGAATCCTGGTCGACCCACGTCCGGTCGTGCTCGGCGGTTTCGCCTTGTGGGCCATCGCGACGATCGCCGTGTGGGTGAACGTGAGCTGGGCCGATGCTCGCCCGGTGTGCCTGATGGGGTTGGTCGTCGGAGTGCTCGGGTCGTCGATCTTCCTCGCGCAGCGGCGGTCCGCGCGACGCGGAGACAAGGGCGCTCAGGTGGGTCTGGATACTGAATAGGGTTTAGGTCACATCGAATTCGTCGCCAACTGGTCGAATGTCCAGAGATTTTCGGCGGAACGGCGAATTGACTGTTCGTGGCGCGAGCGCTTAACTCGCACAGTGTCCACCCGATTGAGTGTCGAAGAGCGCCGGGCCCACCTGATCGAGGCAGCCATCGGTCTTGCCGAGAAAAAGGGCGTGGCGGGCGTGACCACGCGCGACGTCGCCCAAGCGGCAGGCGTGTCGCTAGGTGTGGTGCATTACTGTTTCGAAAACAAGGACGCGCTGATGACCGAGCTGGTCAAAGCGCTGTCGATGGAACTGCGAGATTCCGTCGATGCCGACGAAACAGTATGGGACGACGCGGGAACAGGAAAAGAAGCGCTGCGGAAATTGGTGCGGCGCGGCCTGGAACTGATGTGGCGCAACATCGAAGCCACCCCCGAACGTCAGCTGCTCACCTACGAGACCACCACCTACGCACTGCGCGAAGGGGAATCGACCCCGGCCAAGCTGGCGATCGCGCGCGAACAGTACGGATTCAACGACAACACCGTCGCCGATGTCATCGACCATTGCCGTGAGGCGACGCAGACCCAGTGGAACACCCCGGTGACGGCGTTGAGCCGGTTCATTCTCAATGTGATCGACGGGATCGTGCTGCGCTGGTTGGTCGATGACGACAGCGAGTCGGTGCAGGTGCAGCTCGATCTGCTCGCCGAGATGATCACCGCGCACGCGAGTTAGGTTCGCGGGACCTGGATGTGGGTGTCGTCGCCTTCGCGCCACCAGGGGACGTGCACGGTGCCGGTGATCGCGCCGCGCAGGTGCACTTCGAGGGTTTCGTGCAGGACGAGGTCGCCGGTGGTGTCCGGGGGCGACCACAGTTGACGTAGGACGACACCCAAAGGTTCTGCGGCCCAGGTGCTTCGGCGGCCGGTTCCCAGCACCTCGGCGCTGACCTGCTCCGAGACCAGCGGAAGGTCGAGCAGGGCGGCCAGGGCTTCGGCGTTGTCGATATCGCCGACTATCAGTCTTTCCGACGGGACGACCAGGCCGAAGCAGGGCTGGTCGAGGACCATCGCGGCGCTCGCGTCCACGACGGCGCCGGACAGGGCGCGGACCTGATCCGGCAGGTCCAGTTCGCGGGGGTCCAAAGCGCCGGTCGCCACCGCGGCGGCCAGGCGGGCGTTGGTGCGGGCAATGACTTCCGGCGCAGGGGTTTTCGAGGGGTCGGCCAGTGCGTCGAGGAGTTCTTCGGCCAGACCGGCTGACATCACCTCTGCGCGGACCAGGGCGGGGCGCAGGGCGTCGAGGTCTTTTCCGTCGATGCCCGGTACCGCGAAAGCTGTGAGTAGGCCTGCGAATTCGGTGTCGTCGGGGTGGCGGAGTCTGCCCAGTTGGATGCCGTCGATGTGGGCGTGGTGGTGCAGCCACCAGGTGGTGTAGCTGTTGCGGTCGGCGAGCAGGGCGCGGGTGCGCGGCTCGGACAGCAAGTGGCGCAGGGCTTCCGGCCAGCGGTCTTCGTCGACCAGGTCGAGGTCGCGTACCGCGGTGAGTTCGCGGGGGTCCTCGGACAGGGTGTTCCACCAGGACTGTTCGTCGTCGAGGTCGTGGTCGGGGCCGATGGGTTCCGGGTCGTGGACTACGGCGAAACCCCAGCCGACGCCGATCGCGCGCAGGGCTTGTTCGCCGAACTCGGCGACGGTGGTGTCGGCGATGGTGGTGAAGGGTGCGTCGTCGGCCAGGATGGCGGCGAGGGGGGCGCCGGGCAGGAGTAGCTCGTCGGCTGGGCGTAGTTCGCCTGTGCTGTCGGGTAATTCGAGCAGGCCCAGCCAATCCGGTAGCGAATCGACGGAGGCGAAGGGGGTCAGCTGCAGTACCGCGGCGACGGTGTCGGCGTCTGCCGGATCTTGCTCGAGCAGGTCGCGGAGGGCGGGGTCGGTGAGTAGGTCGTCGGCGCTGGCGCTGCGGGCACCCAGGCGGGCCAGGAGGGGGTGGGTGGCGTCCGGGTGGGCCAGGCGGGCCCAGTGAACGGAGACTGCGACGGTGAGTTGGTCGTCGAGGACCACTGTGCGTGGGCCGCTGACCAGGCGGCCGTCTGCCAGTGGGACTGCCAGTGCGCCGAACTCCTCGGCTGTTCTGTTGTCGACGACGAAGGGTTCGAGGGCGGTGTAAAACCTTCGCCACCAGCGGGGTTCGCGGTTCAGGCCACTCGAGAGGTCGGCTACAGCGGCCGGGCCGAGGCGGTGGACGTCGAGGACTGAGAGTTTGTCCTGGGCGGCGCGGCCGGATAGCTCTGGGATCACCAGGGGGCCGGTGATGTCGGCCAGGATTTCGGCCAATTCTGGTGTGAGGTCGGGGAATACGCTCGCGCGGGGCGGGGTAGTGCACGGCGCGTTGGCGTCGGATGGGTCGTAGGAGAGTGCGGCATCCGATGTGAAGGGATCGCCGTCGAATGCGACGCTGCCACCCTCCGACGCGAAGGAGTCGCTGTCCGAAGCAAAGGGGTCGCTGCCCGAGGCGAACGGGTCGCTGCTCGAGGACGGTTCGCTCGGTCCGAGCGTGGAGCGCGAACCGGCACTTCCGGCCGATTCGGATTCGTCAGCGGCGGCGAACAAGTCCATGAGGTCTGGGATCTTGCCGGCCGGTGCGGATTCACCGGCGCCGAAGGGATCCGCGGCGGCGCTGTCGGACGCTGCTGATTCGGCGGTCGAGCTGGAAACCTCGCCGGCGTGCGGTGCAGGCTCCATCGGGTCCCAGTGAGCTGCGGGTTCAGTGGTGCGTGTGGCGCAGATCGGGAGCCAGGGGTTGGCGCGGAGTTCGGTGATGACGGCTTCGCGGAGGAGGGCGTCGGCCTCGCTGCGGGCGAAGCCGGGGGTGGGGACCATGACCAGGCGGTCGCGGGGCGGGAGGGCGCGGGCGAAATCCGCGTATCCCGTTGCCAATTCGTTGACGCGGGCGCCGGGCAGGAGGCGGCGGCGGTCGGGTTGCATGGGGATGTCGGCGATCAGGATCGCGGGCAGGGACAGTTCCTCGTCGGAGCGAGTGGGGGCGCGTAGGACGTCCGGGGCGGCGGCGGTGGGTCGGCCCTGTCGCAGTGGGAGCAGCCAGCGGGCCTTGGTAGTCCGGTACTGCCACCAGGTTCGACGTGCGCCGGACGGGAGGGTGATGGTCAGCTGGCTGAGGGCCCCTACCTCGGCAGCGGCGACACCACCGCGCCCGGCGGCATCGGCATCGGCATCGGCATCGGCATCGGCATCGGCATCGGCATCGGCATCGGCGCCAAGGATGGCGGAGTCAGCACCAACACCAGCCTCGGTGCCAAGGTTGGCGGAGTTCGCGTTGAGCGGAGTAGCTGTAGCTAGAACGGTTACCGCGCTGGCGAATTCGTCGTCGCCGATTCGGATGCGCTGTAGGGCAGGCAGTTCCAGCAGGAGGTCCGGGGCTTCGGCGCGCATGGCGTCGAGGAGGGGCTCGGGGTCGATGTCGGCGCGGAGGTGGATGACGATTTCGGTGTCGGTGCCTGCCGGCGGGGTGGTGGGGACGGGCCAGGCCAGGCGTAGGACGGGGGGTGCGATCTCGGACAGGTCGTCGGGGATGACGATGCCGGTTTCGTGCAGGGCCTGCAGGGTTGCCGCGCGGGAGAAGCGCAGGGATCCGGTGGTGGAGCGGACTTCGATCTCGTCGCCGACCGATCGCACCGCGGTGAAGCCGACGCCGAAGCGGCCGACCTGGGCGGTGTCGGTTTTTCCGGACGCGCGCAGGGCGGTGAGCGCGTGCACGCCGGAAACAGTCAGTGGCGCACCGGTATTGGCGACATGCAGGCGTCCGTCGACCACCCGCACGGTCAGCTCACCCGCGACACCGGCCTTCGCGGCAGCGTCGGCGGCATTCTGCGCGAGCTCGGTGAGCAGCCGATCCCGGTAGCCCGCGGCCACCAGATCGGCCTCACTGGCACTGTCCTCGCGCAGCCGCGTGGGCGAATCCCGCCACGCGGCAAGAACTCCGGCCCGCAGATCCGCCGTGCCGAACGGATCCCCCGCACCGTTCAGCGCGACACCGACGATCCGTGCTCCATCGAATCAGCCTGTGCGCCTTCGTCTTCCGAGGCCGCTGCGATGCCCTCGCTGTTCAAGGGCGCGTCGACACGCAGCTGCGCTGCCTCGGTGCCGTTCGCCTCCGAACCGTCGGAGACCGACACGCTTGCGGCATCAGCAGCGACTTCCGCCGTCACGACCTCGTCGGCCGACTCCGGCTTCGCGCCTTCCGCAAGCGCGGCACGCTCAGCCTCCACCGCGGCGACGGCTTCGGCCTCCGCGGTCTCCTGCCGGTCGCCGGCCCGCTCGGCCGCAGCCTCGCCGACCTCGGTCAACGCATCGGCACCTTGCTCAGCCGCAACGTCAGTGGTCGCGACCTCCACGACCTCGCCTACAGAATCGGCACCTTGCTCAGCCGCGACGTCAGCGGCCGCGACCTCCACGACCTCGCCTACAGAATCGGCACCTTGCTCAGCCGCGACGTCAGCGGCCGCGACCTCCACGACCTCGCCTACAGGGTCGGCACCTTGCTCAGCCGCGACGTCAGCGGTCGCGACCTCCGCGACCTCGACTGCAGAGTCGGCAGTCTCCACGACCGATGTCGCATCCTCGACCACCGGCCGCACGATCTCGACGAAATCCACCGCATGGTCATCGAACGCCTCGTACAACGGCGAACCGTTCCCACTGGGCGCGATCACGTCGGAGTGCGCACCGCACCCGTAGGCGATGTTGACCACGTGCCCGTCGGCACCCATCGCGTTGCCGCACACGCCGAAGGATTCGCGTAGAGCGCCTGCCAGTGGCAGGTAGAAACCGCACATGCCGCAGGTGGACGGTGCGGCCTTGGCCATTTCGGTGTCGGGGCCGAATTCGGCGAACCAGCGTTGGGCGGCGTCGGCGCGGCCTTCGACGCTGAGTACCTGGACGCGGCCGAGGCCGACCTCGCGGGCTACGTCGTCGATGACGGGGTCGCCGGTGGCGATGTAGCCGGGGACAAGGCGCGGGTCGTCGGCGGGGGTGGCGAGCAGGTCGCCGGGGCCGAGGTCGCCGGGGCGCACGCGCTGGTCCCACGGGATGAAGTCGGGGGCGATCAGGGCGCCGATGGCAGGCAGCAGCGCCGACTCGCTGACGGTGGCGTAGTCGGCGCCGGGGGGCGCGGCCACGACCACGGCCCACTGCCAGCCGCGGTAGCCGGGCAGGGTCGCCTCGAACCGGTGGGTGGCCGCGGTGTCGTCCTCGACGGTCACCCCCAGATGGACGCCTACCCCGTCGGGTTCGAGCGCGACGAGCGCACGACGTGCGACCTCGGCCGCGTCGGCCAGAACTCCACGCATGCCGGACTCCGAAACAGATACTGCGCTCACGGCATACATTTTGCCGTATGAAGTGCAATCGCAGTTCGTTGGCCGTCGCAGTGCTGGTCGGTGTGCTCGGCGCGGGGGCTTGTAGCGGACCCGAAGACGCCGGTCCGCCGCGCTTGCGGGTGGAGGTGATCGGCTCGTCACCGCACGATCCGCGGGCCTTCACCCAGGGTCTGGAAGTGGTCGACGGGGTGCGCTACGAGAGCACCGGGATGTGGGGCGTGTCGACCGCGCGGGCCTTCGACCAGCGCACGGGCGCCGAGACCGCACGGGTCGCGCTGCCGGGTCGACTGTTCGGTGAGGGCATGACCAGGGCGGGTTCGATCGTGTGGCAGTTGACCTGGCAGGACGGTTTCGCGATCGCCCGCGACCCGATCACCCTGGCCGAAACCGGTCGCGCCGACTACGCGGGCGAGGGGTGGGGACTGTGCGCACAACCACACCGTTTGGTGATGAGCGACGGCACCGGCACGCTCACCTTCCGCGATCCGGTCACCTTCGCGCAGATCGGTTCGGTGGAACTGTCGGGCTTCAAGGGTGCGAAGCCGAACGAGTTGGACTGTGCCGAGGACGGGACGGTCTACGCCAACAATTTCCCGACCGACGAAATACTGCACATCGATCCACAGACCGGCGCGGTGTTGGCCGTGATCGACGCGAGCGGTCTGCTCACCCCCGACGAGCGGAAGGGCACCGACGTACTCAACGGCATCGCGCACCTGCCCGGCACCGACCGGTTCCTGCTCACCGGAAAGTACTGGCCGCGCATGTTCGAAGTCCGGTTCGTGGGTGATTGACCCGGTGTGTCCGACATTGCCGCGCCGCGAGTGAACATCCACAGCGCGAGTGCGACAGAATTGGACCTGTGACTACGCCCCGCGAACCATCCGGTCCCGACCGTGGTCGCCGGGACGGTACCGCCGCCGACCCGCACCCCGGTTACGGGCAGTACCCGCCGCGCGCACCGCGCAAGGTCTTCCCCCGGCCCGAACGGCCGCTGCCCACCGAGCCGCCGACGGTCCGGTCGAAAAGCATGTTCCGCCGCCACGATCCCGTCGACGCCCCGACCACTCCCGTCCCGCACGCGGGTCAACAGCAGTTCCCGCGCGCGCAGGAGCAATCACGGCCCGAACCTGCTCGCGAGGAACATCGGGCCGGCCCTCCTCGCGGGGAACATCCGGGCAGCCCTCCTCGCGAGGAACCTACGGTCGGCGACGGCCCCGACGGCACCCGCGCGTTTCCTCGCGACGAAGCCGCCGACGACCCGGCCAACCAGCGTGTCCCCCGCAAACTCACCGTCACCCGAGTGGCCGCCATGCGCAGCCGCGAACTCACCGAGCGCGGCATCGCCACCTTCCAGCGTGCCGCCAAGGCCGACGGCGCCGACCAGTCCGGCCTGACCGCGCTGACCTACGCCACCATGGCGAACTTCGCGCTGGATGCCGCGATCGCGGTGTCGCTGGCCAACACCCTGTTCTTCGCCAGCGCCACCGCCGAGTCCAAAACCAAGGTGGCCCTGTATCTGCTGATCACCATCGCCCCGTTCGCGCTGATCGCCCCGCTGATCGGTCCGCTGCTGGACCGTCTGCAACGCGGTCGCAGGCTCGCGCTGGCCACCACTTTCGCCCTGCGCGCGGGCTTCGCTGTCCTGTTGATCTTCAACATCGACACCTGGGGTCTGTACCCGCTGGCGTTGTGCATGATGGTCGGCTCGAAATCCTTCGCCGTCCTCAAGAGCGCGGTGACCCCGCGCGTGCTGCCACCCGATATCGACCTGGTTCGCACCAACTCCCGGTTGACCGTGTTCGGCCTGGTCGGCGGCACGATCGGCGCGGGTGCGTTGGCGGCGTTGGCGGCCCTGATCGCCGATTCCACCGGTGCGCTGATCTTCGCCACCGGCATCGCGATCGCGGGCGCGTATCTGAGCCTGCGCATTCCGCGCTGGGTCGAGGTGACCGAGGGCGAGGTCCCCGCGACGCTGACCTATCACGGCCCCGACGCCAACACCGAGATCATCGAACGCGGCATGCAATCGTCGATCCCCGCCCGGAAACGGCGGCAGCCGCTGGGCCGGGCCGTGGTCACCGGGCTGTGGGGCAACAGTTCCATCCGCGTGCTCACCGGTTTTCTCACCTTCTATATCGCCTTCGTGGCCAAGGGTTCCGGCGGCAGTCCCACCGAACAGGCGGCGATGCTGGGCGTGGTCGGCGCGGCGGCGGCGCTGGGCAATTTCGGCGGCAACGCCACCGGCGCCCGACTGCAACTGGGCAGACCGTCGCCGGTGGTGCTGGGCTGTACCGGTGCGTGCGCGGCGGTCGCGCTGTTCGCCGCGTTCACCGGAAACCTGTTCGGTGCGGTGGTGGCGGCGCTGGTGGCCTCGGCGGCCAGTGCGCTGGCGAAGGTGTCGTTGGACGCCGCCATCCAGGACGACCTGCCCCCGGAGTCGATCGCATCCGGGTTCGGCCGCTCGGAGACCGTGCTGCAACTGAGCTGGGTCGTGGGCGGGGCGGCCGGTGTGTTGATGCCCACCGACTACTGGAAGGGTTTCGCGTTGATCAGCGTGATCCTGCTCGTCGGGCTGCTGCAAACGTTCGTCAGCTATACCGGGCACTCGCTGCTGCCGGGTCTGGGCGGCAATCGCCCCCAGCACGTGGAGCAGGAAGTGCCCAACACCCATCCGAGAGGGACAGGAGACCCCACGTGGTGAGCAAGATCGACACCCGAACAATCGTCGCGCTGGTGGCGGCCGCGTTGTTGGCTGTGGTCGTGGTGACCGCGGGGTGGGTCGCCATCGCGGTGGCCAAGGCGCCCGCACACAGCCCGCAGCTCACCGCGTACGCGAACGGCAAGACCGTCACGGTCGACCCGTTCATGTACTGCTCGGTGCGCATGGAGGACTGCCAGTACGGCGAGACCGTGCCGCTCGAGGTCGTCTCGGGCTATCCGGTGCAACTGTCGCTGCCGTCGGAGGTCGCCGAGTCGCCGTGGCTGATCCAGTTGATCTACCAGCGTCCCGACGGCGAACAGTTGGACAAGGTGCTCAGCTTCGCCGACTACCCCGCGAATTCCCGGGCGTTGACCATCGAATCGAAGCCGGAACCGGAACTGCGCCTGATCGGCATCGAGGTCCAGCTGCCGATCCTGGCCCGCGATATCGCCACCGGGCGCGAGTCCTATATCCCGCATGCGGCCTGGTCGATCGTGACGCCGGAACTCGAACAGGCTCCCTAGACACGAAATCGGCCCCGAACGAAGCGAATTCGTTCGGGGCCGATTTTCTTTAGTTGCTCAGTGATCGAGTTCGCGAGCCACGGCCCGCACGACCTCGGAGATCCGCTGCGACATCTTGCGGTCCGGGTACTTGCCCCGTCGCAGATCCGGCTGGACCGTGCTCTCGAGCAGCGTGATCATGTCTTCGACCAGCCCGTGCAGTTCGTCGGGGGTCTTGCGCGGTCCGGCGTCCTTGCGGGCGGGCGGGGTGCCACGGTCGCGGTCGCGAACCACGGTCGGCGGCGCCTCGAGCACCGTCACGCTCAGCGCCTGCGGACCACGGCGACCCGCGGCCATGCCGAATTCGACACGCTGTCCGGGCTTGAGTCCCTCGACACCCTCGGGTAGCGCGGACGAACGGACATAGACGTCCTCGCCCTCGTCCTGAGACAGGAAGCCGAAGCCCTTCTCGACGTCGTACCACTTCACCCGGCCGGTCGGCACTGCGCTCACCCGTTCATCATTCGGCACCCGCGCCCTTGTGGCCCGGGTTACACAATTTTGCTCAATCGCGAAAGAACGCGCCCCCCAACAAGGCGGGACGCGATGTGCTCAGAGTCTACCCCGGTGCCTATTACCCGAGCACACCAGTTTTACGGTGCACCGGTGACGAACTCTGAGGAACCGGCCGCACCCGGACCACGCCGCTCCGGCGATCGCCTGCTGCACGTGGCCCTGGCCCTGTTCGGGATCGGCCTGGTGGCGGTGATCGCGATCTTCGTGACGCCGATCGTGTCCGACGGCAAGCCGGGACTGTGGCTGTACGGGCTGGCGATGCTGGCGCCGGTCGGGTTCCTGCTGTCGCTGATTTTCGCGCTGTGGTCGGGCCGCCGGGCACGTTGACGCATCAACCGAATATCGCGCGCAACGTCATCCCGCTAAACATGTGATCCTGGTCACATAACGGAGCGGTCACGAAGTGTGCGCACAGCCGTTGCGCACATTCGCCACGGCAACTACCTGCGCTGACACATCAGGGATCACCCTGAGACGACCCCGAGACCCGCTGCGACCCGCCGGTTACCAAATAGTGACATTCGCCGCCGACAGTCGTACCGTTTCACTCAGTCGGGGTAACCCCCGAACCACCGGCCCGCCGCACCGAACCTCACCCCGCGGGTACCGGACCCCGATTGGAAACAAGGGGTGAGGGCGGACCGGGATGCCTCTCAGTCCGGGCCACATGCAGGTGCGAACGAGAGGAAGAAACCCGATATGAGTGGACGCCACCGCAAGCCGACTTCCACCGGGCGCACCGCGGCCAAGGTCGCCGTCACCGGCGCGATCTTCGGCACCGCAGCCGCAGCCCTCGCAGGAAACGCAAGCGCTGCCCCCGACTCCGACTGGGATCGCCTCGCACAGTGTGAAGCCGGCGGCAACTGGGGCATCAACACCGGCAACGGTTACCAGGGTGGGCTGCAGTTCTCGCCCTCCACCTGGGCCGCGCACGGCGGTGGCGAATACGCCGCCTCCGCCAACCAGGCCAGCCGCGAACAGCAGATCGTGGTCGCCGAAAAGGTTCTCGCTTCCCAGGGTTGGGGCGCATGGCCGTCTTGCTCGTCCAAGTTGGGACTGAGCAGCGGACCCACCGATCGCGTCGCCCCTTCGACCCCCAGCTGGGTCCCCGAGGTCCACATCCCGCAGGTTCAGGCCGATCCGAGTGCCGAAGTGTTCTCGGCCGTGGACCGCGCCCTCACCGTCGTGCAGCAGCAGGGCATCGCCGTGCCGCAGCAGGCTCTCGACTTCGTCAACTCGGCCAAGGGTGCTCCGCTGGACCCGGCCGTGATCGACTTCTTCCAGGCGAACAAGGGTCTGCTGCCCTCCTGATCGCTTCCGGACATAAAAGAGCCCGCATCCTTTCGAGGATGCGGGCTCTTTGCTTTCTCGTCGGAATTACACCCGGTTGATGGTCGTCTGGGGGTGCACATACGGCAGCGAGGCTGCCGGGACGGGAAACTCGGTGTCCTCACCGAACGGCGAGAGATTACCGGCGCGGGTCGACGACAATTCGGTCACGGCATGTTCGCCGTCGGCCACCGCGGGCCAGCCGTTGTCGACGTAGGGTTTCTTCGATTTGTTCACCACGCGATCATTCTGGCATATACGTGCGTGGCTGCCGCTAGCCCCGAGAACTGTAGGCTCGATCGGTGATCGCGACAGACTCTCTCGCCGATTGGCTCGGTGCGCGCACCGATGCCCAGCTGGTGAAATTGCTGCAGTTGCGGCCCGACCTGGCGGTGCCGCTGCCCGCGTCGATGTCGGTGCTCGCGGTGCGGGCTCAGCAGCGCGCGTCGGTGTTGCGCGCGGCCGACGATCTGGACACGCTCGAGTTCGCGATCATCGAGGCGCTCACCGCCAATGAGGACGCTCGCACATTGGGCACCGAAGTCGACCAGCTCACCCGCGTCACCCTGCACGCACAGCTCAAGGATCGGGTCACCAAGACCGCGTTCAACGCCGCGCTGACCCGCCTGCTCGACCGCGCGCTGGTCTGGCCGGTCGGCGACGCCCTGGACCTGACACCCAGTGCCGCAGAGGCCCTTCCCTGGCCGCTGGGCGCGACGACAGCGCTGCCCGACGCGCTCACCGAGCCGGAGGTGGCCTCCGCGCTGGCCAAGGCGAGCCCGCCCGAACGCGCGCTGCTGGACAAACTCGCCGCCACCGGTCCCCGAGGTCGCACCCGCGATGCCGCGCCCGGCACCGACCCGCAGCGCCCGGTGCCGCGTCTGCTGGCCGCCCGGCTGCTGCACTGGATCGACGACGAGACCGTGGAGTTGCCGGTCACGGTCGGTCAGATGTTGCGCGGCGAACCCGTCACCGACCCGCACGCGCTGGCCCCGCCCAAGCCGGTTCTCACCAAAAACGCTGCCGCGGAAGTGAATGCGGTCGGCGCGGGCGAAGTGGGCGAACTGCTGCGCGACGCCACCGACCTGATCGAAGCCCTCGGCAAGGCGCCTGCCCCGGCCCTGCGCGCGGGCGGACTCGGCGTGCGTGAACTGCGCAGGCTCGCCAAACAGACCAGCATCGACGAACAGCGCACCGGCCTGCTGCTGGAACTGCTCGCCGCGGCGAAACTGGTCGAAAAGGGCCTGCCCGAACCAACTCCCGACCTGGACTCCACCGACGACTTCTGGGCACCGACGCCCGCCGCCGACGCCTGGCTGGACGCCTCGCCCGCCACCCGGTGGGTGACGCTGGCGCAGGCCTGGCTGGAACTGGACCGGATGCCGTGGATGATCGGGCTGCGCGACACCGCCGACAAGCCCATCGCGGCACTGTCGGCGGAGTTGCGGGTGCCACACGCGGTGCGCGACCGGCAGGCGATTCTCGGTCTGCTCGCGGAGTATCCGACCGGCACGGCGTTGACTCCCAGCGATATCGGCAAACTTCTGGCGTGGCGAATGCCGCGTCGCCGCAGGCACTTTCGACTCGATGCCGTCACCGCGACTTTGTCCGAAGCTGCCGTCGTCGGCCTGCTCGGTCGCGGCGCGCTCGACTCCGCCGCCCGCGCTCTCCTGCACGGTTCGGTCGCCGACGCGGAATCGGAAATGGCTGCGGCACTGCCGAAGCCGGTCGATCACGTGCTGGTGCAAGCGGATCTGACGGTGATCGCACCCGGTCCGCTCGTGCCGGAACTGCAGAGCAAGATCGCCATGGTCGCCAATGTCGAATCAGCCGGTGCCGCAACGGTTTACCGGGTCAGCGATGCCACCGTGCGACGCGCCCTGGACGCGGGCAACACCGCGGCCGAACTGCACGCCCTGTTCGCCACCCACTCCCGCACCCCCGTCCCGCAGTCGCTGACCTACCTCATCGACGACGTGGCCCGCAGGCACGGCCAACTCCGCGTCGGCATGGCCCAGTCGTTCCTGCGCAGCGACGACCCCGCCCTGCTCGCACAGGTCCTGGCCGCCCCCGTGGCCGAAGACCTGGCGTTGCGCGCGATCGCCCCCACCGTCGCGATCGCGCTGGCTCCGCTGTCCGAAATGCTCGACCAGCTTCGCAAGGCAGGCTTCGCCCCCGCGGGCGAGGATTCCGGCGGCACGATCGTGGACCTGCGTCCGCGCGGCGCCAGGATCTCCGTGCGGCCGCTGGCCCGCAAGCCCTACCGCCCCACCCCGCCCAACGACGACCAGCTCACCCAGCTGGTCACCGAACTGCGGGCAGGCGAACGAGCCGCGGGCGCACGCACCGGCCAGTCCGTGCGCTCCGACGGCTCCCGCACCGGCACCGCGGCCACCCTCGCACTGCTGCAGTTGGCCGCGCGAGTGGGCCGGCCGGTGAACATCGGTTATGTCGACGCGCAGGGTGTGGCCAGCAAGCGGGTGGTGGAGCCGCTACGCGTAGGCAACGGGCAGTTGGAGGCCGTCGACCCGGTCAGCGGCGCCACCCGCCACTTCACCCTGCACCGAATCGCGTCGGTGGCTCTGCTCGATTAAGGCTTGGCCATGCAGAAAGTCGTCTTCGGGTCGGGAACCGTCCGGTACAGCGACGCGTCCGTTCCGCACAGCATTTCGTCGGTCTCGCCGTCGATCCGCTGGATGACCTTGAACGACACCTCCGGCGCGGTACACGCCACGGCCTCGGCGGGACGCTTGCCCGCCTCCGCGTAGCAGGCGCCCTGGGCGAAGTTGGGGGCCAGGCACAGCGCGCTCTTCGCGTCGCCGACGGTGCCGGTGAACACGGCGTTGTCGGCCGCGCAGTCCGCGCCGACCTTCACGATGCGGTAGCTGGACGTGGCCGAGGAGCAGTCGCCCACGGTCGCCTTCATCGCGTCGGCGGTGTTGTCGGTGACCTCGACGCACGAACCCGCCGCCACTGCCGTAGCTGCCGCCGGTTTCTCCGACGAGCACGAGACCACCGCGCCGACCAGCGCAACTGCCGCCATCGGTGCGAGCACAACCCGTGCCAACAGTCGCTTTGTCGAGAAATTCACTGAAAACCTCACTCACCGAACGGTTAAGGACCGCCGGTGACGATACCCAAGGACACCCCGTCCGCGCTCCCCCTCGCTGGCTACCATCGAACCCATGACCCTCGACGATGTCGCCGGCGAGCTCTACACCCTCGACCCCGGCGACTTCGTGTCCACGCGCACCGAGCGGGCCGCGCAGGCCCGCGCCGACGGCGACCGGGATCTGGCCAAGGCCATCACGGGGTTGCGCAAGCCGACGGTGGCGGCGTGGACGGTGAATCTGCTGGCCCGGCACGCGCCGGACGAGGTCGCGGCGCTGCTGGATCTCGGTGACGCGCTGCGGTCGGCGCAGCGACAGTTGTCGGGTGAGAAGCTGCGCGCGTTGGGGGCGCAGCGGCAGCAGGTGGTGAACGCGATGACCAAGCGGGCTGCGGAGTTGGCCGCCGAGCACGATCGGCCCGCGGGTGAGCAGGTGTTGCGGGAGGTCGGGCAGACATTGACGGCCGCGTTGGCCGATCCTGATGTGGCCGATCTGGTTCGGGCGGGGGTGCTGCCGGCCACTGTCACATATGACGGGTTCGGCCCGGCGGGGCTGGTCGCGATCACCGGCGGCAAGGCCACGCCCGCAAAGGCGAAACCACGCTCGAAGGACACCTCGCGTGAAGTCGCGGCCCGGCAGGAACTCGACGACGCGGAGTCCGGACTCGCGGCAGCCCGTGCCGATCGTGACGCAGCCGAAGCTGCTGCCGCACAAGCCAAGTCAGAGTTCGATGCGATCGAGACCCGAATCGCCGAATTGCGTAGCGAACTCGAACACGCCGAACACCAGCGTCACTTCGCCCAGACCGCCGAACATCGCGCGCGTAGCGAATTCACCGCCGCGCGAAGTCAATTCGATCGGATGCAGCGCTGGGTCGAACGCGCCCGCGCTCGTCTCGACGACTGACCTCCGTGCGGATTCACCGACGCAACGTGCCGGGGTAGAGAAACGCGTCGCGCGGCGGACTCGTCCCGTCGAGCCATTCGGCCAGGAACTCACCCAGTGGCATCGAGGTTCGGCTCTGCAGGAACGCGCGGAACTCCGGCATCGAAGCGTGGCCGTCTCGGTGGGCGTTCACGAAATCTTTTATGGCCGTGAAGAACACGTCCTCGCCGATCAGTTTTCGCAACGCGTGCAGGAACAGTGGACCACGGTAGTAGACGGAGGTGAACTCGTCGCCGACGCCGGGGGCAGCCAGTGCGACGTCCCAGAACGTGGGCACCCACAGGAATGTCGCGACTGTTTCACGGTATTCGGTGTCCACGTCGGCGTGGTCGATGCGCTCCGCCCACAGGTAGTCGGCGGTGTAGCTGGCGAAGCATTCGTTGAGGCAGATGTCGGACCACTGGCGCACCGACATGGTGTCGCCCCACCACTGGTGGGCCAGCTCGTGCACCACGGTGTTCAGGTCGGCCCATGGCGCGTAGGTCGGCCGGGTCTGGGTTTCGAGGGAGAACGGCAGTTTCGTGTCCACGTAGATGCCGCCTGCCACGTCGAACGGGTAGGGGCCGTACAGGTTTTCGAGGAAGTCGAGGATTTCGGGCAGGCGTTGTTCGTCCGCGCGGTTCTCGCCGGATTCCGGTGCGAACCCGCTCAGCACCGCGGTCCCGTTCGCGCGCCGCTGCTCGAGGAAGGTGAAGTGATCCACCGCTACCGTGGTCAGGTAGCCGATGGTGGGCTGGCGGGTTTCCCAGGTGGTGTGCAGCCGCCCGTCGCGCACCACGTGTTCGGTGCGATCGCCGGTCGACATGACTTCCCACTCGGCGGGCACATTCGCGTGCAGCGTGAAAGTTGCTTTGTCCGTGGGGGTGTCGTTGAGCGGATACCAGGTGGACGCACCGTGCGGCTCGCCGACGGCGAACGCGCCACCGCTGGGGGCGTGGGTCCAGCCTTTGCCTTCGGTGTCGGGGGCAGTGCCCGCGTAGTCGACGATGATTCGCATCGGTAGGCCGGGTGGCAGGGGTAGCAGGGGCGTGATCACCAGTTCGTGGGCGTCATCGCGCGCGAAACCCGCGGGCTGACCGTTCACGGTCACCATCAGCACCGGCGGCCCGCTGTAGTCGAGGTTGAACTGTGCCAGCGGCTGGGTCACGCGGCCGTCGATGCGGGCGGTGCCGCGCAGGTGGTGGGCTACCGGTTCGTAGTCGATCGATACGTCGTAGTGGGTGACGTCGTAGCCACCGTTTCCGTCGAGCGGGTAGTACGGATCGCCCAGGCCGGCGGCGCCGATCAACGTCGAATCCGCCGCTGCCGGAACAACTCCCAGAGTCATCAGGGCCACCCCCACAACAGAGCCAGCCGACCATCGCATGCCGAAGACACCTTTCGTCGACCGGATCGCGCGAACCCGACCATCGTCGCAGGCGTTCCGTGCGAACGTCGACCAACACCGTAAATCCGGTCGGGGCCCGGCACCCCTCAACTGCACAGGCCGAAGCCAGGCGCGGTGCGTACAGGCCTACGGCGGTACGCCTAGCCCAAATCGGGAGGCAGATGCTGCGGGTCCAGCAGCAGGCGTTTGGTCGCCGTGCGTTTCACCCGCTCGGCCAACGGCAGATTGTCCGCGAGCAGCCGCCATTCGACCTCGCCGATGGCATCGCGTGCCCGCTCGATCACCGCGTCGTCGCGAGTGCCCCAGGCGATCGGCATCGCGGTGACCAACTGCCAGCGTTCGCCGACCTGCCGGGGCGCGCGATCGGTGCGCACCGCGACGGCGGGCACGCGTTCGCCCGGCTGCGGTGCGTGGCCGGGTAGCGCGCGCACCTTGCGGGTGATCAGCGCCCAACTGCGTACCGGCGCAGTAGGTTCGGCGATGTCGACCAGCGCGAGCAGCACGATCCCGCCCGGCTCGGCATCACAGACCACGGCGGGCACCAAAACACCGTCGTGGTACAGCTTTTCGATGCTGGAGCGGTGCGGTGTCCACAGCGCCACCCACAGGGCGATGCACGCGGCGAGCACGCACACCACCGCGAGCAGGAATCCCCACGCCTGCCCGGTCCACAACAGGGCGGCGGTGGCCGCGACGGCCAACCCAGCGGCCAGCAGGGCGATCAGGCGCAACCTGCGCAACCCGGTGAAGGTCTCGTTGACCGCGTGAGCGTGTTCACGGTCGACCACGAATTCGAAGCGGCGCACGCCTTCCTTCCTAGCACAAGTTGCGGAGCAATCGCCTCCACTTATCTGCCGAGGGGTTCGCACTTCGCACGCTACCCCCCGACGACCTGGTCAACCGCGCTACACGCCGTCCCCGATGGGCGGCCCGAGCAGGTCGTCGGCGTCGACGATGCGGTAGGCGTACCCCTGCTCGGCGAGAAAACGCTGACGATGCGCGGCGTACTCGGCGTCGAGGGTGTCGCGCGCGACCACCGAGTAGAAATGCGCCTGTCCCCCATCCTGTTTCGGTCGCAGCAATCGACCGAGGCGCTGGGCTTCTTCCTGCCGGGAACCGAATGTGCCCGAAACCTGCACGGCCACAGACGCTTCGGGCAGGTCGATGGAGAAGTTGGCGACCTTGCTCACCACCAGCACCGGGACCTCGCCGGAACGGAACGCGTCGAACAGGATCTCGCGCTCCTTGTTCTTGGTCGCGCCGGTGATCACAGGGGCATTCAGTGCCACGCCGAGTTCTTCGAGCTGATCCAGATACGCGCCGATCACCAGCGTCGGCGCGCCCTCGTGCCGGGCCAGGATGGACTCGACCACCGGGATCTTGGTGCGCGCGGTGGAACACAGCTTGTAGCGCTCCTCCGGCTCGGCGGTGGCGTAGGCCATGCGTTCGGCGTCGGTGAGCGTGACCCGCACCTCGACACAGTCCGCGGGCGCGATCCAGCCCTGCGCCTCGATGTCCTTCCACGGCGCGTCGTAGCGTTTCGGGCCGATCAGCGAGAACACGTCACCCTCGCGGCCGTCTTCGCGCACCAGTGTCGCGGTCAGGCCGAGCCTGCGGCGGGACTGCAGGTCGGCGGTCATCCGGAAGACCGGCGCGGGCAGCAGGTGCACCTCGTCGTAGATCACCAGGCCCCAGTCGCGGCTGTCGAACAGTTCCAGGTGCTTGTACTCACCCTTGGATTTGCGGGTGATGACCTGGTAGGTGGCGATGGTGACCGGGCGGATCTCCTTGCGTTCGCCGGAGTACTCGCCGATCTCGTCCTCGGTGAGCGTGGTGCGCGCCAGCAGTTCGCGCCGCCACTGCCTGCCCGCCACGGTGTTGGTGACCAAGATCAGCGTGGTGGCCTTCGCCTTGGCCATCGCGGCCGCGCCGACCATCGTCTTACCCGCGCCACACGGCAGCACGACCACCCCGGAACCGCCCGCCCAGAACGAGTCGGCGGCCATCTCCTGGTAGTCGCGCAGGTGCCATTTGCCCTCGCTGTAATCGAGGCCGATGTCGTGCGCCTCACCGTCGACATAACCCGCCAGATCCTCGGCGGGCCAACCGATCTTCAACAGCATCTGCTTGATGTGACCGCGCTCGGACGGGTGCACGATCACCGTGTCGTCGTCGACGCGCGCGCCCAGCATCGGCGCGATCTTCTTGTGCCGCAACACTTCTTCGAGCACGGCACGATCCAGGCTCACCAGGCTCAACCCGTGCGCGGGGTGCTTGACCAGCTGCAGTCGACCGTAACGGCCCATCGTGTCGACGATGTCGACCAGCAGCGGCTGCGGCACGGCGTACCGGGAGAAGTTCACCAGCGCGTCCACGACCTGCTCGGCATCGTGACCGGCCGCGCGGGCGTTCCACAGCGCGAGCGGGGTGATCCGGTAGGTGTGGATGTGTTCGGGCGCGCGCTCCAACTCCGCGAACGGGGCAATGGCCTGCCGCGCGTTGCCCGCCAGCTCGTGATCGACCTCGAGCAGCAGGGTCTTGTCGCTTTGCACGATCAGCGGACCATCGGTCACACGTTGCTCCTGGGTTCTCGGCGGCTGGTGCCGCTGTGTTCTCGGCGGCTGGTGCCGCGGGGTTTTCGGCGGCTGGTGCCGCGGGGTTTTCGGCGGCTGGTGCCGCAGGGTTTTCGGCCTCGTAACCCCCGAATCCGAGGGGCGATACTGCGCGTTCGGCGGTCCGTCTCGCCCCTCGAACCGGGGCGGTCTCAAACGTGGGGGTTGCGCGGGGTGGTTGAACCGATGGGCGGCGTTCGGTGGGCTTTGTCGATTGTACGGACCAGGTACGACAGGGCCAGGACGGAAAGCTCGCGGGCGCTGTCGTGGATCCGCGGTGCGCGGCCGTTGCTCGTTTCGGTTCAGCGACTTTGCCGATTGTACGGACTGGGACCGACACGACCTGGGCGAAGAATGGCCGGGCCGACGATGCGGGGAGACCTAGGTCTACCGGCTGACGTCCTGGATGCAGCGGCACAGACGACGCCGGTGATTACGAACGTTCGGGGTCCAGCGATTGCTGACTGGACCGCGACAACGACCCCTGACCGGGCGAAACTCAACACATGCTTCAGACGACGGCGGTTCTCGGGGTCGCCGCGGCAGCCCTCGGCATGGTGCTGACGCCCGGCCCGAACATGATGTACCTGGTGTCGAGGACGGTCGCGCAGGGCCGTCGGGCGGGGATGATCTCGCTCACCGGGGTCGCGGCGGGATTCGCGGTCTACCTGGCGGGGGCCACGGCCGGGATCACGGCGGTGTTCGCCGTCGTGCCCGGCCTATACATGGCCGTGAAGCTGGCCGGAGCCGCGTACCTGCTGTGGCTGGCCTGGCAGGCGATCCGCCCCGGCGGCGTCTCGGTGTTCACCCCCACCGACCTACCGCACGACCCCGCCCGCCGCCTGTTCACCATGGGCCTGACCACCAACCTCCTGAACCCGAAGATCGCGATCATGTACATGGCCCTGATCCCCCAGTTCGTCGACCCCGCACGCGGCGCCCTGTGGTTGCAAAGCCTGTCCCTGGGCGCAATCCAGATCACGATCGCCCTAACCGTCAACGCCCTGATCGTCCTAGCCGCCGCCACCCTGTCCACCTTCCTCACCACCCACCCCCTCTGGCTACGCACCCAGCGCTACCTCATGGGCACCGCCCTAGGCGCCATAGCCCTCACCCTGGCCACCGACAAAGCCCGCCCCACCCCGACCTGACCGATCCCCGTACGTCCCAGTCCACCCCACCTTTCCAGTCCGGGTAGTCACCAGGCAGTCCCCACCCAAAGCGCCCCACCTTTTCGATCCGGGTACCCCCCCACAAGGCCCCACCCAAAAACACAGCGCCTTTTCGGTCCGGGAAGTCACCAGGAAGTCCCTACCCAAAGGGGCCCGCCCTGATCTGGACTGACCGGAGGGTGCGACGAAGGAGCACCCGGAGGGAGGGAAGATCAGGGCCCCTTGGGGCCCGCTCGAGCGCGCCAGCGCTCCAAAAACACAGCGCCCTTTCGGTCCGGGAAATCACCAGGAAGTCTCTACCAAAGGGCCCCGCCCTGATCTGGACTGACCGGAGGGTGCGACGAAGGAGTACCCGCAGGGAGGGAAGATCAGGGCCCCCTGGGGCCCGCTCGAGCGCGCCAGCGCTCCAAAAACACAGCGTGGGAGTTTGCGTCACCGTCTCTACCCATGCACGCTGCTGTGGACGTCGGGGCCGAAGGAGTAGTGGTGAGTGTTGGGTTACTGGTGTCGGCGTTAGCCGGCCCATCGGTGAGCGAGCTGGATTCGGCAGTGAACGCGGTCCATCACGGTGGCGAACTACTCGGCGTAATCTCCTTCGCCGCATCAGGCGCCCTGGTCGCCGTCCGCAAACGCCTCGACCTGTTCGGCATGATCGTGCTCGCCTGCGCGACAGCCCTGGGCGGCGGCATCGTGCGCGATCTACTGATCGGACGAACTCCCCCCGCCGCCTTCACGGACCTGACCTACCTGTCCGCGTCGATGCTGACCGCCCTGCTGCTGTATTTCATCGCCCCGTCGCGCCGCCTGACCAAGGGCCCACTCGAGATCGCCGACGCGATCGGCCTCGGACTGTTCTGCGTGACCGGCACCGTGATCGCCGATTCGGCGGGCCTCGGCGCACCGACCGCCGCCTTGCTCGGCATGACCACTGCCATCGGCGGCGGTGTCATCCGCGACGTTCTCAGCGGCGAAGTGCCCAGCGTGCTGCGACCCGACCAAGACCTGTACGCGGTCCCCGCTCTGTTCGGCGCGGCCGCGACGGCTGCGTTGCTGTCGTTCGACCTGTACGCGTCCTGGACCGGACTGCTCGCCGCCGCCGGCGCGGTGGGTTTCCGCCTGCTGGCCCGCCACTACCAGTGGCACGCACCGCTGGCCCGACACGCCCGCGACTGACCTTCAGCGCACCGCGATGCCGGCCCGAAGTCGGCGCACCCCTTCATCGATGGTCTCGTCCCGCTTGCTGAAAGTGAAGCGCACCAGATGTTTCCAGTCATCGGTGTGATCGGCGAAGGCACTGACCGGCACGGCCGCAACACCGAGTCGCGCGGGAAGTTCGCGGCAGAACGACAGCCCGTCGTCGGTGCCCAGCGGCCGGGTGTCTGCGCACACGAAGTAGCCGCCGTTACTGGCCGATACTTCGAACCCCGTGTCGCGCAACGCTTCCGCCAGTCGAGTGCGCTTGTCCGCGAGCCCGTCACGCTGCGCGTGCACCCAATCCAGTTCCTCATTGATCGCATACGCCACAGCGGGTTGGAACGGTCCCCCACCGACGAAGGTGAGGAACTGCTTGGCCGTGAGCACCGCATCCAGCAGGGGTGCGGGCGCGCACGCCCAGCCGATCTTCCAGCCGGTGACGTTGAAAGTCTTTGCCGCACTGGACACCACGATGGTGCGCTCCCGCATACCGGGCAGCGTGGAGATGCTGATGTGCTCGGTACCGTCGTAGACCAAGTGCTCGTAGACCTCGTCGGCCAACACCAACAGATCGTGCTCGATGGCCAACTCCGCGATGGCGGTGAGGTCGGCTCGGTCGAGGACTGCACCGGTGGGATTGTGCGGTGAATTCACCACCACCATGCGGGTTTTCGGGGTGATCGCGGCGCGCAAGCTGTCCAGGTCGAGCACGAATCGGTCACCGTCGGACACCAGGCGTGCAGTTCGACGTTGCGCACCAGCGAGAGCTGTTGCCGCGGAGTAGGAGTCGTAGAACGGTTCGATCAGCACCACCTCCTGACCGGGCTCGACCAGTCCGAGCACCGCGGCACTGATCGCCTCGGTCGCGCCGACGGTGACCAACACCTCGGTGGCCGGGTCGTAGTCGGTGCCGTACCGGCGGGCGCGATCATCGGCGATCGCCTGGCGCAGCACCGGCATGCCACGGCCGGGCGGGTATTGATTCAGGCCGTCGGCGATCGCCGCACGGGCGACCTCGAGCATGCGCGCGGGCCCGTCGGTATCGGGGAAACCCTGCCCGAGATTCACCGCGTCGTGCCGCACGGCCAACTCGGTCATCTCGGCGAAGATGGTCGATCCGAACGGGCGCAAACGGGCGACGGTGGGCGGCACAGGCGACATCTTCGCAGCGTAGCCCACCGCACGTCGACGTTGCCGAACGATAGCGAACACGCATGTTTCACAAACGTTTTCCCGGTTTGACCTGCGCTATTGTGCGATGGCCCAACCTCAGCTAGCCTCGCCGTGTTCTACCTCACACCACATCGAAGTGGTATATCGAAAGGGGCGCGTCATGGCCTCACCTCTGCTCGACTTCATCGTGCAACCGGCTGCGTCGGAGGTAGCCGGTTCGGCCCTGCGGTTCATCGCTGACCAGTTGTCCGCCAGCCCGATCGTGGACTTGTTCACGGGCTCGGCCACACCGGACAACAACATGGGTTCCTCGACCGGCGACCACAATCTCGGCTCGTCGACCGGCGACCACAACTGGGGCTCCACCTACCCCTAACCCCTGGGCAGGTCCTCTTCGCTGAGAAGTTCAGCGAAGAGGACTAGGGCAGGCGCGCGCCGGACAGCTTCGCTGGGTTCGCGAAATCGTATGCTGCCCAGATCTTTTCGTCTTTCACAGCGAAGCCCAGAACGCGCACGGGGCGCCCGAACGGCGAGTTCGGGTCGGTGATGATCAGCCCCGATTGCCCGTTCACCGTGGCATCGCGCATTTCCAGGCCCTGTTCGGACTGGTGCGCACGCCATAGGAACAGCGCCAACCGTGCGATCTTCTCTTGTCCTGCAACGATATTCAGTGCTGTTTCGGTCTTGCCGCCCGCATCGGCGGTGAACGTAGCCTCCGGGTGCAGCGTCGCGATCACCGCGGCGACATCGTCGGTGGCCAGCGCCGCAAGGAACCTACGCACCGCCAGATCGTGTACATCGTCGGCGGCGACATCCGGCGTGTGATGCACCCGCACCGCCAATTCCTTTGCGGCACTGGCGGAAATCTCGAGAATCGCGGCGATCTCGTCGAACGACATGTACTGCCCCCGATGCAGAACCAGCGCGACCCGCTGCTGCGCAGTCAGCGCGTCCAACGCCACCATCGCCGCCATCGCGCAGTCCCGATCCCGCACGACCGCATCCAACTCTCGCGTGGAATTGCCCACCGAGACGATCGGTTCCGGCAGCCACTGCCCCACATACGTCTGTCGGCGCACCGCCGCACTTCGCAAGTGGTCCAGGCAAATTCGGCTGACTTCGGTCAACAACCAGGCGCGCAGATCGTCGATCTCGGACTGGTGCACGCCCGCCATCCGCAGCCAACTCTCCTGCACGGCCTCCTCGGCGTCGCCGACGCTTCCGGTGAGCCGGTAGGCGACCGAAAGCAGGTGCGTTCGATGCGATTCGAACAAGTCGGCGAGAAACGGGGAAACCATCGGTGCAGATCCTACGGAGCCACCGGGGCGGGCCCTGTCACTGGCCCGAGCATTCGCGAAGCATCCGAATGCACCATTCCCTGCCGCGGCTGCGGTTGCCGCCTGTTCACGGCTGGCCAGCAGTGCTGCAGCCCGTTCCTCGAAAGTCTCGTGGCCGACAGCGACACCGAGGTGTCCGGCACCGGGAAAAATCCAGCGAGATTTCGGCCCTGACCTGTCAGGATGGCCGGATGTACGAGCACACGCTCACCGACGGCACGGTCTGGCTCACCCGCCCGACCGGGGCCGATATCGACCGGATCGTCGAGTGCGTTCAGGACCCCGACGTGCAGCGCTGGACCACGATCCCCGTCCCCTATCACCGGTCCGATGCCGAGGAATTCCTTGACCGTGTGGTCGCGCCCGGCTGGGCGGACAACACCCCGGTCTGGGCGATCCGCACCGCCGAGAACGGTCAGGTCGAGGGGATGGTCGGCCTGCACGCGCGCGGGCCGGGCGCCTGCGAGATCGGATTCTGGCTCGCGCCCGCCCAGCGCGGCCGCGGTCTGATGTCGCGTGCGATCGCCCTGGTCTGCGACTTCGGATTCGACCCCGATGGTCTCGCGCTGGATCGGATCATGTGGCGGGCGATCGTCGGCAACGTCCCTTCGGCTGCCGCCGTGCGCCGCAACGGCTTTCACTTCGAGGGCGTGGCCCGCTCGGGTGGGATCCAGCGCGGCGCCCGCGTCGACGAATGGGTCGCGGCTCGGCTGCCGACCGACCCCGCCGGAGTCGTCGACGGGTGGCCGACACCGGCGTAATCGCCCACTTCGCGCGTTTTCAGTCAGAAAACTGATTTTTCGACGCCCGTTTGTACGATTACGCCGGTGTGATCCGATCGATGCCATCATCGATCCATGCGCAGGTATCCGCGGGCCGATGGCTGACGACGCGCGGTTCGACTGGTTCGCCGACACCACGGGGGTGCGGGCGGGCGAGCGGGTGCTCGAACTGGGTCCCGGTTCCGGTGCCTCGCTGCAACGGATCGCGGCCAGGCTGGGTGATGGGCGGATCGTCGGGATCGACCGCTCGGCCACCGCGGTCGCGCGGGCAGCCAAACGCTGTGCCACCGAGATCGCTGATGGCCGGGTTCGCCTGGTCGAGGGCGAAATCGGCAATATCGGGGCCACCCGGTTGCTCGACGAACTCGACTCCGGTGCGCGCTTCGACCTGATCTTCGCGGTCAACGTCAACCTGTTCTGGACCGGCCCCGCGACCACCGCCTGGTCCACAGTGCGCGAATGCCTCGCCCCCACCGGCCGATTCTGGCTCTGCTACGGCTATGGCACACCGGGCCCCGCCCCGAGCACCGACCAACTCACCGAACGCTTCGCCGCCGCCGGCTACGCGTGCACGACTGTCGCCTCCGAGGCCCTGATCGCCGCCCGCCTCACGCCGCTCACCTGAAGACCAAGATCAACAGGCTCTCAGGGATTTTCCTTCTCGGGCGATGTTTACGCGATCGCCTGGTGATCAACTGTCCAGGGCAGTCGATCCGGTCCGAGCGGTGGCGCGGCGGGCGATAGCTGCGTGCGACCCGCGCTCAGGTCGGGCGGTGGGGGGCTCGGCGGGCGGTACCTCGGTGGGCGGGGATGGTGGTGGGGTCTTCGGGCCAGGCGTGTTTGGGGTAGCGGCCGCGGAGGTCGGCGCGGACCTGGGGCCAGCCGGTTTTCCAGAAGGAGGGCAGGTCGGCGGTGACGGCTACGGGGCGCTGGGCTGGGGAGAGCAGGTGCAGCAGGAGGGTGGCGCGGCCGTCGGCGAGGGTGGGTGGGTCGGTCCAGCCGAAGATCTCCTGGACTTTGACCGCGAGGACGGGTTGGTCGGCGGAATAGTCGACGCGGACGCGGCTTCCGGACGGAACCTCGAGGCGTTCGGGGGCCAGGTCGTCCAGGCGGGCGGCGGCGGGCCACGGGAGTAGGCGGCGCAGGGCGGGTCCTGCGTCGATGCGAGCCAGGTCGGCGCGGCGGCGGGCGGTGGAAAGTTCTGGAGTGAGCCAGGATTCGAGGTCGGACAGCAGTGCCTCGTCGTCGACGGCGGGCCATGGGGCACCGAGGGTGCGGTGCAGGAAGTCCAGGCGTTGGCGCAGGCTGCGGGCATCGTCGCTCCATCGCATCAGGTCCAGGCCTTCCGACTGAAGTCCTTGCCGCACAGCCTTTTCCACCAGCTGCGGATCTGGCTTGCGGATCGCCTGCTCCGACAGCAGGATCGCGCCCAGCCGCTCCACGCGACGCGCGACCACGTCCCCGCCATCCCATCGCACCTCGTCGGCCACCACCACCAACCCCGGCGCGGCCTCCCGCGCCAGTTCTTCATCGGCGATGGCCGCCAACCGAATTCGCCCTTCGGCCCGTCCGGGTTCGCGATCGGCGATCGCCACCGCGAGCCATTCCGCGGCAGCCAACCCCGACCCCGGTGGCAAGGTCACCGCCGTCCCACCCGCCATGAGATAGGTCGACGACCCACTCCCCCGCCGCCGAGCCAACCGCTCCGGCTGCGCCAACGCGATCAACAAGGCAGCGACATCGGCATCGGACCCACCACCCGCGAGCACTGATCCAGCGACCGGAGACCGACCTGTTGAGTACGACCGGCCGCGTGGATTGCGGTCGGCTGCGGCATCAGAGCTCTGGACCGTAGGCCGATCGGGTGGAGCGGGCTTGTCGTCGGGCGGAGCCGGCTTGCCGTCGGGCGGAGCCGGCTTGCCGTCGGGCGGAGCCAGCTTGCCGTCGGGCGGAGTGGGCTTGTCGTCGGGCGGAGTGGGCTTGTCGTCGGGCGGAGTGGGCTTGTCGTCGGGCGGAGTGGGCTTGTCG